>NZ_JAMNXL010000127.1 GCF_023653175.1 Erythrobacter sp.
ACCCCGTCGGCCATCAGGAAACTGGTCGAGCGCAGGTGATCGGCGATAACGCGGTGCGAGGCGGCGCTCTCGCCCGCGGCCCCAACGCCGGTGAGGCTTTCCGAAGCGGCAATCAGCGCCTTGAAGGTGTCAGTGTCGTAATTGTCTTGGACGCCCTGGAGCACGGCGGCGACCCGCTCGATGCCCATGCCGGTGTCGATCGAGGGCTTGGGCAGGTCGCGGCGGGTGCCGTCAACCTGTTGTTCGTATTGCATGAATACGAGATTCCAGATCTCGACGAAGCGGTCCCCGTCCTCGTCCGGGCTGCCGGGAGGGCCGCCGAAGATGTGGTCGCCGTGGTCGTAGAAGATTTCGGAACAAGGCCCGCAGGGGCCGGTGTCGCCCATCGACCAGAAATTGTCCGAGGTCGGGATGCGGATGATGCGCTCGTCGGGGAGGTCGGCGATCTTGCGCCACAGGTCGAAGGCCTCGTCATCCGTATGGTAGACCGTGACGGTGAGCCTGTCCTCGGGCAGGCCCCATTCCTTCGTCAGGAGCGTCCAGGCGTGGGTGATCGCCTCTTCCTTGAAGTAGTCGCCGAAGGAAAAATTCCCAAGCATTTCAAAGAAGGTATGGTGCCGCGCGGTGTAGCCGACATTGTCGAGGTCATTGTGCTTGCCGCCGGCGCGCACGCATTTCTGCGAGGAGGCCGCGCGCGGGGACGGCGGGGTCTCGAGCCCGGTGAAGACGTTCTTGAACGGCACCATCCCGGCATTGACGAACATCAGCGTGGGGTCGTTGTAGGGCACGAGCGGCGCGCTCGGGGTCGCGGCGTGGCCGGCCTTGCTGAAATAGTCGAGGAAGGAGCGGCGGATTTCGTTGGTCGACGTCATGGCCGTGCAGTTAGGCAAAGCGGCGGCCTAACGCAATGGAGCGCGCGAAATCGGCGGTGCCGCGGCCGCTGACCGGGTGCCCACCACCGCGCAACGACCGCGCAACCGGATGGCAACGACACACCAACGACCTGCCCACGGCAGCGGCGAGCAAACACCGCCCACAGACGCGAACGGCCGGTGTGTGCCTGGGGAGAGCACACACCGGCGTTCCGCTTGTCCGGGCGCTTTTGGGGACAGCCATGCCTGAGCGGGACACTCAGAGAACGGCAGGCGCCCGCTTGGGGATCACATGTCCGAGTCCGCGTCCGGCCCGGTCATCATCTCCCCGGCGACCTGATCGGTGCGGCTGCGGATCGCAGCTTCCAACCGGTCGCAAACTTCAGGATTTTCCTTGAGGTAGTTCTTGGCGTTCTCGCGGCCCTGCCCGATGCGGATCGAATCGTAGGAGAACCAGCTCCCCGACTTCTCCACGAGGCCCGCCTTGACCCCGAGATCGATGATCTCGCCGATCTTGGAGATGCCTTCGCCGTACATGATGTCGAATTCGACCTGCTTGAAGGGCGGCGCGACCTTGTTCTTGACCACCTTCACGCGGGTCGCGTTGCCGGTGATCTCGTCACGGTCCTTGATCTGGCCGGTGCGGCGGATGTCGAGGCGCACCGAGGCGTAGAACTTCAACGCATTGCCGCCGGTGGTGGTTTCCGGGTTGCCGTACATCACCCCGATCTTCATGCGCAGCTGGTTGATGAAGATCACCATGCAGCGCGAGCGGCTGATCGAGCCGGTGAGCTTGCGCAAGCTCTGGCTCATCAGGCGCGCCTGAAGGCCGACGTGGCTGTCGCCCATCTCGCCCTCGATTTCCGCGCGCGGCACCAGGGCCGCGACCGAATCGACCACCAGCACGTCGATCGCGTTCGATCGGACCAGCGTGTCGACGATCTCGAGCGCCTGCTCGCCGGTGTCGGGCTGCGAGACGATCAGTTCATCGATGTCGACGCCGAGCTTGCGAGCATAGACCGGATCGAGCGCGTGTTCGGCGTCGACGAAAGCCGCGGTGCCGCCCGCCTTCTGCGCTTCGGCGATGACATGCAGCGCCAGCGTGGTCTTGCCCGAGCTTTCCGGGCCGTAAACTTCGATCACCCGGCCGCGCGGCAGGCCGCCGATGCCGAGCGCAATGTCGAGCCCCAGCGAGCCGGTGGAGATCGCTTCGACCTGCATCGTCTCCTTCGAGCCCAGCTTCATTGCCGAACCCTTGCCGAATGCACGATCGATCTGCGCGAGCGCGGCTTCCAGAGCCTTCTGACGGTCCACGGCCTTCTTGTCCTCTTCCACCAATTTCAATTGGGTAGCCATCGCACGCGCTCCTTGGAATGACCAGAGGGCGAAAGCAGTTTTCCGCCGCCCGGTGGAGCCTATGTATCGCATTTGTTCTCATGGAACAAGTGGGGAACGAGAAATTTTTTCGGGCGGGCGCGCAGCCCCCTTCCCTATTCGCTCACCTTGTCGCGCAGCCGCCAGTCGAAGGTCTTTTCGCTATTGGCCGGCACCATCACCTCGACCGTCTGGTAGCCGTTCTTGACCACCACCTTGGCGCCCGGGAAACGGATGTCGAAGCCCCCTGCCCAACCCAGTTGCAGGCGGACAGTGACGGGGTGCGGGTTGGCGTTGGTGAGAACGCTACGCATCGCGGTCCACTTGCGACCCTCCTGCCTGCCGGTGCGACTGACCGCAGCGCAGCGGGCGAAGACATGGCGGCTTTCCGGCAGTTCGAGCTCGATATCCTGCCCGCGCGCGTAATCGCGCAAGCTCGTTGTCGCCCCCAGCCGCGCGCCGCCCGAGGTGGGCTCGTAGAGCGTCATCGACCCTTGCGGCAGCGCGATGCCGAGGCCCTGCTTGTCCTCGTTCTTCGTCACCAGCAGCACCTCGGCAGGCACCGGATCGCCGCCTTCGCCGATCCAGCCATCGGGGTCGCAGCCGGTCTGGTAGAGCAGCCGCGCCTTGACCGCGTCCTTGTTGAGGAAGGCGACCTGTTTCATCCCCTTGGCCGCCACATCGACCCGGCCCGGCACGCGGAACAGCTTGAGGTCGCCGAGGTCTTCCTCCTCGGCAGTGATCACCGTGACGGCGAGCGGCGCGTCCTGCAGGTCCTCGCTCCGCCGCCGGGCAGTCACCACGATCGCCCCGGCCTCCATCGCCATCATCGCCGGCGGCGGGGGTGGCGGAGGCGGCGCCATGGGCGGAGGCGGTATCGCCCCGTCCGACGTGCTGCCGATGGGCCAGCATTCCAGATACAGCCCCTCCGCGACCGGCGGGTCGGCGAAGCCTTCGTAATCGCTCTCGACATTGAGCTCGCCGGCGATGATCTGCAGCTTGGCGTTGTCGAAGCTCTGGCCATTATCGTTGACGAGAGTGAGCCAGCTCAAGAGCCCCATCTCGAACTGCTCGCCCGACGGCTTCCCGCTGATCCGCCCGACGTAATCGGCCTGCCAGTCGAAGCCCCAGGCAAGGTAGGTGAGGGTCACGTCATAGGTGCCCCCTTCCGCCGAGCGGGTGTCGACCGAGAACACCGGCTGGGCCGACAGGCCCGCAGGAATGCGGTCATAGGTAAGGGTTTCGGGCAACCCTGAGCACTGCACCGCCTCGAAGCCCTGCCCGGTCTGGAGCACGAGGCCCCCGTCGGCGCGGGTGCGCACCACCGCGGTCTCGCTGGTCTGCCTGCCGGTCGCGGGATTCATCCGCGTGATCGTCACCCGGTTGCCGAGCGTCCCGTCGACCAGCGCGGCCGGAGAAAGGATTTGGGCGTTGCGGTTCTTCTCGATCGTGCCGCCGGGGAGCCCCGTGACGATCGCCGAGACGCCGATCATCCCTTCGGCGACGCCCTCGAAACGGATCGTCGATTCGCCCGCGGGCAGCGTCACGCGGCGGGTTTCCGAGATCATCGCCAGCCCGCGCGGATCGTCGGCATCGAGTTCGTCGCCCTCGCCGCGGTCGGGATCGCGGTAGATCGTGACGGCGAGATCGACCGGCGCGGAGGCGTCGATCACCTCGCGCGCCCACAGGGGGGCGGCGAGCACGCAGCCCAATCCGGCCAAGAGCAGAGCGGAAGAGCGCATGGCCCCCGCGCCCTCAGTAGCGCGTTTCGTAGGTCACGCGGATCACCCGCTCGCCCTCGGCGGGGACGGGGACGGTGTAGCGCCGCCGGTCGGCGTTCAATTGCTCGCCCGGGATGTCCTCGGAGGTGATGCGGTAATCATCCGACCACCAGTTGTTGCCAAGGCCGGTCTGGGTCAGCTGCACCTCGATGGGCTCGCGCTTGGCGTTGGTCAGCGTGTAGCGCATCGTGGTGCGGTAATAGGTCTTGGGCCGCTCGAGCGTGCCTTCCTCGACGACCTGACCGTCGCGGACCACCCGCCAGCGCGCGCTCTTCTCCCATTCGGCGGCGGTGATCGTCTCGCGGCTTTCGACCTCGGCCTTGACGGTGATGTCGAAGGCCTCGCCCGTCACCAGCGAGAGGTCGCTGCCCATGGGCGTGTGGCCGATGCCCTTCTCGCCGATGAATTGCGGGGTGCCCTCGCGGTCGCGCTGGTAGAAGCGCACGGTGCCCGCAGGCAGCGCATCGCCGAGCCCTTGCGCCTTCGAGGTCGAGAAGGCGATGCGGCTCTCGACGTTGACGGGCTGCTCGTCGTTCTGGCGGAAGTAGATTTCGCGCGAGTAGATCTTCTTCGCAGGCACGACCTGCACGTCGAGGAAGCTCACCTGCTTGGTCTGGGCATTGGCGATCGTGGTGCGTCCGCTGATCGGGTAGAGGTAGAAATCGCCAAGCCGCTCGCGCGCTGCGGCCTCGGTCCCGGCGCGCACCATCCCGCGGTCGCGATAGCCGCCGCGCGAGCCGCCATTGGGATCGCCTGCGACCAGCACGGTGTCGGCATTGTGGAAGGTGGTGCCGGTGTTGTTGGTGAGCGTCACCCAGCCCTGCATGTCGATCGTGCCCGCGCTCTCGTTGTAGAGCGCGACATAGTCTGCATTCCACCCCAGTCCGCCGGTGAGGTAGCGCAGGCTTACGGGGCGCGTGCCGGCGCGCGACGAATCGAGGTTGACCGAGAGCGTGGGCCGCGCGCGCAGGCCCGGGGGCACGCGGTCGAAGATCACGCGGACGGGCAGGCCATCGTCGCGCAGCACTTCGATCCGGTCGCCAATCTGGATCACCGTGCCGCCCGCGACCGAGAGCACCTTGGCGCGCTCGCGCATCTCGGCGCCGGTCGCGGGGTTGGTGCGAAGGAGCGTGACGGTCTGGCCGATCGCCTTCTCCATCAGTTTGCCAGGGGTGAGTAGGTCGTAATCGAAATTCTGCTCGATGATCGTGGTGTTCGCCGCGGCGAAGCTCAGCGTCTGGGGGCGGATCTGGGCCGAGACATCGGGAAACTCGATGCGGCTCTTGCCTTGCGCGATGGGCAGCTGGCGCACGTCCTGCACCAGCGCGAGGTTGGAATTGTAGATGGTGATCGCGACGTCACCCTGTGCCGTCTCGGCAGGCGCCGCCGCCTCGCCCGCGGGCGCGCTCTGCGCCGCAGCGCTTGCCGCCAGAACCGCCGCACCAATGGTGCATGCGCCGATAATCGCCCGGTTGATCATTCCAGTCCCCTCCACTCGTCGTGAGACAGGATGAACGATCCTGCGGCTTTATCCAAGGTGAACGGTGCGATTTGCAGGTAAAGTTGCTGAATAGTCCTGCGTTGTCCGTGCGAGTTGAAGGGCCACGCAAACCGCCCTAGGAACGGTTCCGGTCTGCGCACGGAACGCTCATGATGCGCAGTTTGGGGGAACACATCAATGTTGAGCCGCTTGGCCCGTTTGGCGGGTGCCACCGTTCTGTCGCTGGTCGCCGCGTCTGCGACTGCCCAGAGCCCTGCGCCGCGAATGATCGGCGGGTTGAACGTCGCGAACCTGTGTTCGGCTGTCGATTCCCAAGCCTACGAGCTCGAGCCTATTCACGATTCGATTCTCTACCAGTACCAGACACTGCTCTACCGCGCCGCCGGCGTGCAGGCGGCGGACCCCGAGGCCGCGGTGAACGAGAAGCTGCGCCGCTTCATCAACGCGAACCTGTCCGCGATGAAGTGCAACATGATCAACTTCAATCCGAGGCACGGCAACATCCTCAAGCTTGGCGTGGCGCGGCAGGCTGACCCCTTCATCGACGATGTCATCCGCAACTGGAAGGTCGACCTCAACCATGTCGACGCGCTCGATGGCTTCACCATGCTCGACTATGCCGAGCAGCGCATGGACACCTACAAGCCGGACAAGCTCAAAACGCGGCCCTTCGAGGACATCTATCGCCGCTTGCGCAAGGCCGGCGCCAAGCACCGCTTCGAGCTCGCGGCGAGCGGCGCGGCGTTGCCCCAGGTCGAGAGCGCGCAGGCTGTCCTCGCAAGGCTCGAGAGCAAGGCGAAAGGCGGCGATTTCTTCTCCGCGATCCGGCTGGCTTCGATCTACCAGACCGGCCGCATCCTCAACGGGCCGATCGCGCCCGATCCGGCGAAGATGCGGCAATGGCTCGCGCTCGCCGGTAATCTCGCGCTGGCCAGCCGTAGCGTATCCGACGCGCATTGGCTGGGCATGTTCCATGGCGGCATCAACGAACGCGCAGCAGAGCTTTCGTGGTACGCCAAAGCGGTCGAACTGGCGGGCAACTTCTCCAAGGACATGCCCCCGCGCGGCATCTTCGATGCGAGCCTCGAGCTCGCCAAAGCCTATTCGCAGGGCGACGGGGTGGCGAGCAACCTCGATCTGGCGCTGTCGCACGCGACCCGCGCCAACGAGACGGCGTGGAGCCCGGGCAGCAGCGCCATCCCCGTGTCGCAGCGCTGGATGGGCTTCGTCTACGAACAGCGCGGCGATATCGACAAGGCGGCGCGCTGGTATCGCACCGCGCGTTATGCCTTCACCTCGAAGCAGGACCCGCCGAGCGTCGCTGCAGGGATCCAGCCATGGCTCACCGCCAAGGGGCTGCCGAAGTGCGGCGTCGATATCTACGGCAACAAGGACTGCTGAGCGCGGCCACGCGGTCGAGCGCTACGACCCCGCCCCTGCCCCCTGCTCGGCGCGCGCCTCGCGCAGCACCGCGCCGACCTTGTCGCCGATCGAGGCGACGCTGAAGGGCTTGGCGATGAAGTGCATGTCGGGGATGTCGATATCGCGCCTGAGCTGCTCCTCGGCATAGCCCGACATGAACAGCACCGGGATGTTCGGCAGCCGCGCGCGGATCGCGCGGACCATCGCGGGGCCGTCCATCCCGGGCATGACCACGTCGCTCACCACCACATCGAACGCGGTCGTCCCCTCGAGGATCGCCGCCAGCCCCTCCTCGCCATTGGCGCAAGGGGTGACTTCGTAGCCGGCACGGGTCAATGCGCGCTCGGCCACGGTGCGGACCATGTCCTCATCCTCGACGAGCAGCACCTTGCCACCGGCAGACCAGTCGGACGAGACGATCTCCTGCACCGGACGCCGCTTGGGCACCTCGCCACGGTGGACCGGGAAGTACACCGTGAAGCGCGCGCCGACCGGGTGGCCGCCCTTGTCGGTGATGTTGTCGGCGAAGATGAACCCGCCCGACTGCTTGACGATCCCGTAGGCGGTGGAAAGGCCGAGCCCTGTGCCCTTGCCCTGCTCCTTGGTGGTGAAGAACGGCTCGAACAGCTTGGGCAGCACATGCGGGGGGATGCCGCCGCCGGTGTCCTGGACGATGAGAACGGTATAGTCGGCGGCCGGAAGCACCTCGGAACCCAGCTGCATGACCTGCTTGGCCTGCAAGCTGCGGGTGAAGAGCGAGATCCGCCCCTGCCCGTTGCCGCGCGCCGGGCCCCCGTTGCCCTGAATCGCGTCGCGCGCGTTCACGGCAAGGTTCATGATCACCTGCTCAAGCTGCTGCGGATCGGCACGCACCGGCCCCAGATTGCGATCATGCTGGACGTAATAGGCGATCTTCTCACCCAGCAGCCGCTTGATCAGCGGGCTCACCTCGCTGACCACGTCGGGCAGCTGGATGATCTCGGGCCGCAAGGTCTGCTGGCGCGAGAAGGCGAGCAGCTGACGCGTCAGCGAGGCGGCGCGGTTGGAGTTCGCACGGATCTGCTGGATGTCGTCATAGTCGCTGTCGCCCGGGATATGACGCAGCAGCATTAGGTCGCAGGTGCCGATGATCGCGGTCAGCACATTGTTGAAATCATGCGCGACCCCGCCCGCCAGCTGGCCGACCGCCTGCATCTTGGTGGCCTGCGCGACCTGACGGCGCAGCTGGTTTTCCTGCGACGTATCCGCAAGGCTCAGCAGCACCGCCGCCTCGCCAAGCCCGCGCACGCCCGCCAGCCCGAGCGACACCGGCTCCTCGGGCGAGTTGGTCAGCCGCACCGCCACATCCCCGCTGGTCGCAGGCCCGCGCCCGTGGCGGCGCACCGCGTCTGAGAGCGCAGCCTTGTCCTCGCGCGTGACGAGGTCGGTCGGGAAGGCGGGCAGCCCCCGCCCCTCGCGGCCGACCGAGCGCAGGAAAGCCTCGTTGGCGAACAGGAAGCGCCCGTCGCGGTCGGTCATCGCCAGGCCCAGCGGCAGCTGCGCGAGCAGCGCGTCCAATTGTGCGACGCCGGCCTGCGAGGCCCCGTCCCAGCCGCTCCCGATGCCGACGCCCGAATCGATCAGCAGCATCAGCGACGTCGCCTCGTCGGGCCCGGCCGCGGTGACCCGCTCCTCGGGATTGACCAGCGGCACGTCGACCAGCGTCTGCGGGGTGCCGCCGCGCCCTTCGCGGGCGAAGAAGATGCGGTCGCGCTCGTCGGATCTGAGGAAGCTCACGAAGTCCTGCCCGACCAGGCTCGCGCGCTCGTCGCCCGCCGCGCGTTCGGCGAAACCGGCGCTGACCGCGCGGATCACCCCGTCGGCGGTGGTGATCGCGCTCTCGATCCCGGCGCGGCTGAGCATCCTGCCGAAGGGGCCCGCGAGGTCGAGCGCCTGGAGGCTCTCGCCGCCCGAGCGCGCGAGCGGCTTCAGCCGCCAGATCAGGTGGTCATCGCCGCGCCCGGCGCGGGTGGCGATGATCTGCCAGCGCGTCTCGTCGGAGGCCTCGACCTCCTCGAGTGCCGCCGAGCCGTCGCGCCAGGCATTGCGGGCGAGCAGTGTCACCGCCTCCAACCCTGCGCGCTCCATCGGCAGCGCCGGGGGGGCAGCATTCGCACCGAAGCTGTCGAGGAAGAACAGGTTGGCGCAGACCATGCGGTTGGCGCGGTCGGTGATCGCGATCGCCTCGCCCGCACGCTCGATCGCGGCGACGGTGACGCTCCAGTCGGGGGCGGCGAGGCTGCCCTCCTCGGAAGGGCCGCGCACCCGGTCGAGCAGCACCACCCCTCCCAGCAGCACGCCCGCGGCAAGCACGAAGGCGAGCGCGACGATCCCGCTGCCGGTCGCGAACCACAGCACCGCCGCGCTCGCCACCACCCCGCCGCCGAGTCCCGCAAGGAGACTGGCGGGCGGCAGCCCAGCCACGCCCTCGGCCTCATCGGCGAGGGTCGGACTGCTGGCTTCTTTGCCGGTGCGGCGGGACACGGGGCGGGCTCCTGAGGCTGTCTGGCGGCGGGAAGGGAGACGGCGGAAATGCCCCTCCTACCGCGCCCCGAGCCGCTGGTCGAGCCGCGCTTCCATCGCCTTCAACCGTCTGGCGCGCTTGCGCGACACCACGGCGCGCCACACCCAGCCCGACAGCAGCCAACCGAGCGGAGGGGTGAGAATCGACAGCACAAGATAGCCGAGGATGGTCGCCGCGCCGACCTCGTAGGCCATCGTCAGCCAGGCCCAGGCTCCGCTGTCAGCCTGCGATGCGGCAACGCTGGCGCTGGCGGCATCGAAGCGCAGGAAGAACTCGCCGATGCGGTTGGCGATCACCAGCCAGAAGGGCAGCGTGAAGGGATTGGTGACGAAGGTCACCAACGCGGCGAGCGGCACGTTGGCGCGGGCCGGCAGGGCCAGGAAGGCCGAAAGGAAGATCTGCCCGATCGGGATGATGAAGGCCGCAAACAGTCCCAGCGCCACCCCGCGCGGCACCGAGCGGCGGGTGAAGCGCCACAACTCCGGCGAGAGGAAGCGGTGCGCGATCGGCGCGAGATACTTGTTCTGCGCCATCTCCTCGCGCGTGGGCGTGTTCTTGCGGATCAAGTCCATCGCCCAGGTCTTCGAGCGCATTCCGAGCCCGGGTTTGGAGGCGGGAGGCGGGACGATCATGCGCGGGGGCTTTCGGTGCTCAGGAGGATCATGGGGGCCGGCATATCGCTCATATGGGTAGCACGCGCGAGGTGACCAGTGGGTGAATCCGCGCCCCCGGTGAAAATTCCTGGCGTGAAAATTCCTAGCCCCGGTCGCGCATAAGTCGGGCCTTGTCGCGTTTCCAGTCGCGCTCCTTGATGCTGGCGCGCTTGTCGTGGGTCTGCTTGCCCTTGGCGAGCGCGAGCTCGACCTTCGCGCGGCCCGTGCGGTTGAAGTAGATCGACAGCGGCACCAGCGTCATGCCCTTCCTCTCGACCGCGCCGACGAATTTCTCGATCTCGCGTTCGTGGAGCAGCAATTTCCGCGGGCGGCGCGGTTCGTGGTTGAGGCGGTTGCCGTGGCTGTATTCGGGCAC
>NZ_JAMNXL010000274.1 GCF_023653175.1 Erythrobacter sp.
CCCGCCCTTTTCGCGTTTCGGAAGGGTGTCAGATAAACAGTCGCCCGGCGACCGCGTCGAGCTTCGCCATCAGCGCCGGGTCATGCTCGTCGGGCGCGGTGATGACGGCATCATCGAGCGCGGTGTCGATCGGGGAGGGCTCGCGCGTCTCGGGCAGGGCGGCGATGAAGTTCAGCACCGCCGCCCGCGCCAGTGCGCCGTTGGCCTGCATCTGGTGGACGACTTCGGCGACATCCACCGCCTCGCCGTCGCGCCAGCAATCATAGTCGGTGACCATGCCGATCAGCGCATAGGGCAGCTCCGCCTCGCGCGCCAATTTGGCCTCGGGCATGGCGGTCATGCCGATCACGTCCGCGCCCCACGCCCGGTACATGCGGCTTTCGGCGCGGGTCGAGAATTGCGGGCCTTCCATCGCCAGATATGTCGCCCCCACCGCAACCTTGCCCCTGGCTGCGGCCACTGCCTGCGCGGCCATGTCCGAGAGGCGCGGGCACACCGGATCGGCCATCGAGACATGGGTGACGAAGCCGCTGGTGAAGAAGGTGCTGGGGCGGTGGACGGTGCGGTCGATGAACTGTTCGACCACCGCAAAGCGCCCGGGCTCGAGCTCCTCGCGTAGGGATCCCACCGCGCTGATCGCGAGGATATCGGTGCAGCCCGCGCGCTTCAGCGCATCGATATTGGCGCGCGCGTTGAGTTCGGTCGGGGTGATCGGATGCCCGCGCCCGTGGCGGGGGAGAAAGCGCACCTTCACCCCGCCGATCGTCCCGCACAGGATCTCGTCCGAAGGATCGCCCCACGGAGTCTCGATCGCGATCCACTGCGCGTCCTCCAGCCCGTCGATGGCATAGAGTCCCGATCCGCCGATGATCCCGATGCACCATTCACTCGCCATGCGTGGCACTGCCCTCTCTCTTGCTCGCAGAAGGCCTTAGGTCAGGTCGAAGCGGCTGGGCAAGGCCTTGCGGATGATCGCGTCGGCTGCGGCATAGGGCCCGGCGATTTCGGGACGCGCGAACATCGCGGCGAAATGGCGTTCGAGCGACGGCCAGCCGCCGAGCGGCATCTCGGCCACCAGCGCGATCTGGAGCATCACTTGCGTGACCGTGATGTCGGCAATCGACAGCACGTCGCCCGCGAAGAACTCCGCGCCCGAGAGCCGCGTCTCGAGCACGTCGAACAGCGGCGGCAACTGCTTGGCCCAGGCCTCGCGCGCCTTGTCGAGCCCGGGTTCCTCGCCCTTGGAGACCGCGAAGAATATCGGGCGGAAGATGCCGAGCCCGCCGGCTGCGGCCAGCGAGGTGTCGGCGAATTCCTCGATGAACAGCGCCTCGGCATAGGCCATCGGCTCGGCCGGGTAGAGCGCGGGCGCGGGGTGCTTCTTTTCGATATAGGCGCAGATCGCGCTGGAATCGGGGATCGTCCCGCCGGTGCCCTGCTCGGCCACCGAACGGTCGCGCAGCACCGGAATGCGCTTCATCGGCGAGATGTCGGTGAACCACTGCGGGGGGGCGAACACGTTGACCCCCTCGACCTCATGCGGGACACCCTTCATCAGGCACAGGCTCGCCACCTTGCGCACGAAGGGCGAGACGGGGCTGCCATAGATCACCAGGTCAGGGCGGGGTTCGGTCATCGTGAGTCCTCTCGTCTTATGGCTGTTGCAGCGTCACATATCGCGGCGCGGGAATAGCGCAATCGTCAGGTGAACGTGGCCCGCCCCCGCGCTACCCATAGCCTCAACGCGAGCGTTGCGTTTTTCAATGCAACGCGCCAACCTGACAGGGAGAGAGACGACTCCCCCCTTCGTTTGAGAGGACAGAAAGATGGTCACCCAGTACAAGAACCTTATCGGCGGCGAGATGGTGGCGACCGACCGCTGGCTCGATGTCGTGAACCCCGCGAACGAGCAGGTCATCGGCCAGGTCCCCGCCTGCGGAAAGGCCGAGCTTGACCGTGCCGTCGCCGCCGCGCGCACCGCGTTCAAGACGTGGAAGAACACCCCCATCGAGGAACGCCGCGCCGCGATCATGGCGATCTCGGGCGCGATCAAGGCCAATGCCGAGGAACTCTACCGCCTGCTGACCAGCGAACAGGGCAAGCCGCACGATCAGGCGCGCGGCGAGATCTACGGCGCTGCGGGCATGAGCGCGGCGCAGTCCACCCTCAGCCTCGATGACGAGATCAACGAGGATTCCGACACCCGCCTCAGCCGCACCCGCCGCGTGCCGGTGGGCGTGGTCGCCGGGATCGTGCCGTGGAACTTCCCCGTCATGATGGCGATCCAGAAGATCGCGCCCGCGATGCTTTCAGGCTGCACCATCGTCTTGAAGCCCTCGCCCTTCACCCCGCTGACCACCCTGCGCATCGCCGAGCTGATCGCCGACAAGGTGCCGGCCGGCGTCGTGAACATCATCACCGGCGAGGACGACCTCGGCCCGCTGATGACCAGCCACCCCGATATCGACAAGATCACCTTCACCGGCTCGACCGCGACCGGCAAGAAGATCATGGAGGGCGCCTCGGCAGACCTCAAGCGCATCACCCTCGAACTGGGCGGCAACGACGCCTCGATCGTGCTGCCCGACGCCGATCCCAAGAAGGTCGCCGAGCAGCTGTTCTGGTCAAGTTTCTCCAACGCGGGGCAAATCTGCGTGGCGGCGAAGCGCGTCTATATCCACGAGGATATCTATGACGAGCTGTCCGCCGCGATCGTCGAATATGCCAAGACCGTCACCGTGGGTGACGGCGCGCAGCAGGGCACCGGCGTCGGCCCGATTCAGAACAAGAAGCAGTATGAGCGCGTGCTGGAGCTGATCGAGGACGCCAAGGACAATGGCTACAAGTTCCTGCTGGGCGGCAATGTCGACCCCTCGGGCACGGGCTACTTCGTGCCGCTGACCATCCTCGACAACCCGCCGGAAGACGCGCGGATCGTCGCCGAAGAACAGTTCGGCCCGGTCATGCCGCTGATGAAGTTTTCGACCGAAGAGGAAGTCATCAGCCGCGCCAACAACTCGGAATATGGCCTCGCCGGTGCGGTGTGGACCGGCAACCCCGAGAAGGGCGTCGAGATCGCCGAGCAGCTCGAAACCGGCACGGTGTGGGTCAATGAATACC
>NZ_JAMNXL010000128.1 GCF_023653175.1 Erythrobacter sp.
AGGCGGGCAGGGCTGGTCGCGGGGCGAATCGGGGCAGGCGGGGGCGGCGCGGGCTCGGGGGGGACGCCGCTCTCGAACGGACGCATCGCCAGCGATGGGTAGTCGCCTTGCGTCCCCGCACAGGCGGCAAGCCCCGCGGCGAACGAGGCGATAATGGCAGATTTTGTCAGTTGTTCGCGCATAAAGATCCCATGTCCCGTTACCATGACACCTCGCGCTGGCAAAGTGTCCTGACGGTGCGGTTCGTCCGACTTTTTGATGATGGCGCGGATGCGAGGGGCGTTGACTTGGGCCCGCCTTTCCCCTAACGGCACGCATCCTTTACGGGGCTGCATCTTCGCAAGCCCCGCATTGCCGTTCGGTTTTTGTGGCGCAAGCGCGATGGCCGGACACTGCACAGACAAGAGAGTTTAGAGCCATGTTCGCTGTAGTGCGCACGGGCGGCAAGCAATATCGGGTTGCCGCCGGAGACAAGATTGCCGTTGAAAAGCTCGCAGGCGAAGCCGGCGACACGATCACGCTGGGCGATGTCCTGCTGGCCGGTGAAGGCGAGACTCTCGCCGATGCAGGGTCGGTAACCGTCTCGGCCGAGATCATCGCCCAGGCCAAGAGCGAGAAGGTGATCGTCTTCAAGAAGCGTCGCCGCCACAACTACCGCCGCAAGAACGGCCACCGCCAGCAGATGACCCTGCTGCGCATCACGGCTGTCGGCGCTGCCGCTGCCGAGAAGCCGAAGAAGGCTGCCGCCAAGAAGACCAAGACCGAAGACGCCCCCGCGGCGGCATCGGCCGAATAAGGAGCGTTTGAACCATGGCACACAAGAAAGCAGGCGGTTCGTCGCGCAACGGTCGTGATTCGGCCGGTCGTCGCCTTGGCGTGAAGAAGTTCGGCGGTCAGGAAGTGATCGGCGGCAACATCATCATCCGTCAGCGCGGCACCCGCGTGTACCCGGGCGTGAATGTCGGCATGGGCAAGGACCATACCCTCTACTCGCTCGCCGAGGGCGTCGTGCGATTCCACGCGGGCAAGCTCGGCCGCAAATACGTCTCGGTAGACGTGATGGCCGAAGCCGCCGAATAAGCGGACGATTCGATGAAGGGATCGTCCGTCAAGGATGGTCCCGGCGGGTGAAAGACCCGCCCTATGAGGGAGACAGGACCGTCCTCACATGAGGGGGTCCGTCTCCCTTTTCGCGTTCTCCCTCACCATCGCCGCGCGAATTCGAAAGTTTCGCGGCCATGAAATTGTCATGCGTCCACCCTAGGGGCGGGCGCGGGGCGAGGAAGGGAGAACTCGTGTTCCATCGCAGCGAAAGACTGTTTCTGAGACCCGCTTTCCCCGAGGATTGCGGCGCCATTCTTGCGGGCATCGGCGAGGAGGCGATCGTGCGCAACCTCGCGCGCGCGCCGTGGCCTTACAGGCTCGAAGACGCCCGCAGCTTTGCCGCCCTGCCGCAGGACAGCCGCCTGCCCCACTTCCTCGTGACGCTTCCGGGCGCTGGCGTGATCGGCTCCGCGGGGATCGGGGAGCACGAGGGCCAGCCCGAACTCGGCTACTGGATCGCGCGCGCCCACTGGGGCCGCGGCTATGCCACCGAGGCGGCGGGCGCGGTGCTGCATGTCGCGCGGATGCTCGGCCACCGGCGAGTGGTTGCGGGGCACTTCGTCGACAACCCGGCCTCGGGCAAGGTGTTGCGCAAGCTCGGCTTCGTCCCGACCGGACGGCCCGGGCAGCGCTTCAGTGCAGCGCGCGGCCGGGCGGTCGAATCGGTCGAATACGCGCTCGATCTGGTGGCCGACATGGATCCGGCCCCGCTCGCCCACGCCGCCTGAGGCGCACGGCGGGGCGGCGGGCGGCTTGTTCGCATTTGCAAAATCCCCTAGGGGCGCAGGGATATGGTCGCGAGAAAAAGACTGACTCCCGAGGAATCCCGCAGCACCGCGCTGCAGGCCGCACGCGCGCTGCTCATCGAGACGGGGCCGCAATCGGTGACGCTGAAGGCGGTCTCGGCACGCATCGGGCGCACCCATGCCAACCTGCTGCACCATTTCGGTTCGGCCTCCGGGCTCCAGCGCGCGCTCGCCGAGCATCTGGCGCGCACGGTGTGCGAGACGATCCTCCAGGCGGTCCACGCCAGCCGCGCCGGGCTCGGATCGGCGCGCGAGGTGGTCGATCTCGCCTTCGATGCCTTCGACCGCGAGGGCGCGGGCGCGCTCACCAGCTGGATGCTGCTGACCGGCAACGAGGATGCCTTGGATCCGATCATCTCGGTGATCCACGACCTGCTCGACGAGCTCACCCCGACCGAACCGCCCGAGCATATCGCCGAGCGGCGGCTGCACCGTGACACGCTGTCGCTGGTGCTGATGGCGCTGGGCGATGCGCTGATCGGCGGGGCGCTGGCGAAATCGCTCGGCCTGCCGCGCGATGCGGCGCGCGAACGGGCGACGGCGATGCTCGAAGCGAGCCTCGCGGGACACCAGATCGCTTAGGTTTCGGACGTAAGAACGCCAGCGCGCTGCCAATCGGGCAGGGCGGCCGGATCGAGCGCCTCGACCCGCAGGTGATCGACCGCAAGGCCGAGGTCTTCGTAAGCCGCTTGCCGCCGCGCCTCGTCTGACGCCGCGAGCGGCACCACCACCAGCCGGCGATTGACCTTCTGCCGCCAGTTCATCCGTGCGGTGTTTTCTTGGCCGACGTAACAACCCTTGGTGAAGCTGACGCCATTGAGCTCGACCGCGTTGGTCTCGAGCCACAGGATGTCGCCCATCTCCGCGCGGCCCTCGGGCACGCCAAGCGACAGGCGGTGGGCAAGCCACACCGCGTCAGCGCTCTCGCCCTCCGCCGCGCCGAGCCAGCGGTGACCGAGGCTGGGGAGACGGGGGTCAGCTACCGCACCCTCGCGCGGCACGGGGCTCCAGTGCACGCCGAGGCTTTCGTCCCGCGCGATGGCGATCTTGCGGTGCAGGCGGTACATCGACAGGCGTTTCGCCAGCTCGTCGGCGTGCTCCGCCTCGCAGTCGAGCAGCAGGCCCGCTGGATCCCGCCATACCAGAAAATCGAACAGGTGCTTGCCCTGCGCGCTCAGCAGCGCGGCGTAGCAGGGCAGCGGCCCCATCACGTCGTTGGTTACGAGGCCTTGCAGGAAGGCGGCGACATCCTCTGCCTCGTCAAGGGGCGAGAGGCGCACAGCTGCGCGTGTGGTCAGCAGGGTTGCAGTCATGGGTGACAGATAGGCATGGCCGCCGCTAAGGGGAAGCCATGAGTGACCGCCTGACCATCCGCCGCCCCGACGACTGGCACCTCCATTTCCGCGATGGCGACATCATGCGCGAGGTGGTGCCCTATACGGCGCGCCAGTTCGCCCGGGCGATCGTTATGCCCAACCTCACCCCGCCGGTGACCACCACCGAATTGGGCGCGGCCTATCGTGACCGCATCCGCGCCGCTGTGCCCGAAGGGGTGCGGTTCGAGCCGCTGATGACCTGCTATCTCACCGACACCACCGACGCCGACGATCTGGCGCGAGGAAGCGCTGAGGGCGTGTTCACCGCCGCCAAGATGTACCCCGCCAACGCCACGACCAACTCGGCGGCGGGGGTGACCAATGTCGAGAACCTCTATCCCGTCCTCGCGCGGATGGAGGCCGAGGACATCGTGCTGTGCATCCACGGCGAGGTGACCGATCACTCGGTCGACGTGTTCGACCGCGAAAAGGAATTCATCGAAAGGCACTTGCGCGCGATTGTTGCCGCCTTCCCTGGCTTGCGGGTGGTGTTCGAGCACATCACCACCAGCGACGCGGTGGACTTCGTGATGGCGTCGGGGCCGCAAGTCGCTGCGACGATCACCCCGCAGCACCTGCACATCAACCGCAACGCGATGCTGGTCGGCGGGATCCAGCCGCACAATTACTGCCTGCCGGTCGCCAAGCGCGAGAGCCACCGCCTCGCCCTGCGCAAGGCGGCGACGAGCGGCTCGCCCAAATTTTTCCTCGGCACCGACAGCGCCCCGCACCTGCGCAGCGCCAAGGAGAGCGCCTGCGGCTGCGCGGGCATCTTCGGCGCGCCCTATGCGCTGGAAAGCTACCTCACGGTGTTCGACGAGGAGGGCGCTCTCGATGCGTTCGAAGGCTTCGCCTCGCTCCACGGCCCGGCCTTCTACAAGCTGCCGGTGAACGAGGACAGCGTGTCCTTCGAACGCGCCGAGGTGGCGGTGCCCGCCTGCCTCCACGTGACCGGTGAGGAGATCGTCCCCTGGCACGGCGGGCAGACGCTAGGCTGGAAATTCCTAGGCTGAGGCAGCTTTCCGCTTCGCCCACAGGTCCCACACGAACACCGCCACCGCCACCCAGATCAGCACGAAGCTGCCCAGTTTCTCGGGCGCGAGAGGCTGGTGGAAGACGAACAGGCCGAGGAAGAACACGATCGTCGGCGCGATGTACTGGAGAAAGCCCAGCGTCGAATAGTCCATCCGCCGCGCGGCCAGTGCGAACAGCAGCAGCGGCACTGCGGTGACCACGCCCGAGAAGATGATCAGCGCGCTCATCCACGCGTCCTGCCCGAAGGACGAGCCTTGCGGGCTGATCGCGTACCACCCCGCGATTGCGACCGCGATAGGCAGCAGGATCGCGCTCTCGATGGTAAGGCCGGGAAGCGATCCCACGGCAACCTGTTTCCTCACAAGGCCATAGACCGCAAAGCTTATGCCGAGTGTGAGGCTGATCCACAGGCTGGTGATCGCGCCCGCGGCGAGCAGTGCCACCGCCAGCGCCGCGATCGCGACCGCCAGCCACTGGCGGCGGCTGAGCTTCTCGCCCAGCACCAGCGTGCCCAGCAGCACGTTCAGAAGCGGGTTGAGGTAATAGCCGATGCTGGTCGCATAGACTTCGCCGTTCATGATCGCCCAGATGTAGACGAACCAGTTGATCCCGATCAGCACGGCGCTGGCAAGCAGGGCGAGCAGGCTGCGCGGGCTCTTGAGTGCCGCCAGAAATTCGGGAAACTGGCGCCGCCAGGCGACGATCACGAGGCACAGCGGCAGGGTCCAGATGATCCGCCAGCCGACGAACTCGAACGGCGGGACGCTGCGGACCAGCACCAGATAGAGCGGCAGGAAGCCCCACATCACATAGGCACCGAGCGCCGGTGCGAGACCCGAGGCAACGGGGCCCGAAGGCTTCTGGGCGGGAGCGGGGTCGGACATGCTGGCGCGGCGTTAGGGGCGGGGCGGGGCTTAGGCAAGCGGCGCGGTCGCTGAATGGTTGCTTTCACCCGCGGCGGAGATTCGTTCAGATAGGTCGCGCTACAGATGAACGATATTGTTCTTGCGGCCATTCCCACCAGTGGTCGCCGGCACGCCAGGCTCCTTTGCCCTTGCGTGGAAAGCGCCTCCGGAGCCCCTGCTCCGGGGGCGTTTTCATGGGCCGATGCGATTCAAGAGGGGTGAGGGCCAAATTAACCATCCGCATGCCATGGGCGCATTATGCGCCTTGCTGTCATCCCCTTGGGTCTGCTCGCCCTTCTTTCCGCCTGCGGGCCGGGCGGGGACGAGGCTGCGCAAGGGGGAGGCCTGATCGCGACCGACCCGGTGATCGCCCGCGCGCTCCATGATCCCTTGATGAGCGATCCCGATCTTGCCAGCCGCAACGAGGCTGCTGCCGCGATCGGCTTTGCCGACAGCGCTGCGCTGCCGGTGCTGGCAGGGAGCAGCGCGGCCGCCGCTGCCGCGCGCGAGGCGATGCGAATCGAATTGCTCGAGAGCGGCACGCTTCCCGATCTCCCGCCTGCCGGTGACGCGCCGGGCGGGGCGGTGCTCGGGCCGATGTCGGGGCCTGAAGAACTGCTTGCCGCGGTCGGCGCGCCGGGCACCTGCGCCGGGGAGCTGAACGAGGATTTCGCGCTAGCCGCCACCCTGCCGCCCGCCGCCGCGATCCCGCCGCACGCGATGGTGGTGCAGGCTGGCGGGAGCGATGCGGCCGACTGCGGGTTGCGGATCGTCCGCTATCTCACCCCCGCCGCGCCCGAGGACGTGCTGCAATATCACCACGTCCGCGCCGCGCGGGCGGGCCTCACGCCGACCCGCCACGCCGCGCCCGGCGACAGCATTTCCGGCACGGGCGAGGGGTCGGAGCGGCTCGCGGTCAGCTTGAGGAAGGCGGCGCATGGCCTGACCGGCGTGACGCTGGTCTACCGAGCGAACTAGCCGGGCGAACTAGGGGCGCAGGCCGACCATGATCGTCGCGCGCGGCTGGTCCATCTCGGTGCTGGCGACCGGATAGGCGCTGTTGTCGGCAGCGTAATAGGCCGTGGGGCGGTGGTTGCCCGACAGGCCGATCCCGCCGAACGGCGCCTTGGCCGTGGCGCCATTGGTGGATGCGTTCCAGTTGATGATCCCGGCGCGGATATTGGCCCAGAAGCGCCCGTAATCCTCCGGGCTGCCGCCGATCAGCGCGGCCGAGAGGCCGAAGCGGGTGTTGTTCGCCTCGGCAATCGCGGTGTCGAGATCGGGCACGCGGATCACTTGCAGCAGCGGGCCGAACAGCTCGATATCGGGGCGGTCGGGAACGTCGGTCACGTCGATGATGCCGGGGCTGAGGAACGGCAGATCGGGGAGCGAGCGGCGCATGTGCAGCAGCGCGCGCCCGCCGCCGGTCAGCAAGGCGACGAAGCTCTCCATCATCCGCTCGGCGGTGTCATTGTCGATCACCGGGCCCATGAAGGGTTGCGGCTCGCCGAGCGGATCGCCGACCATCAGCTTGCGCGCCAGCGGTACGAGTTCGACCATCAGCGCATCGTAGACGCTTTCCTTGACGATCAGCCGCCGCGCCGAGGTGCAGCGCTGGCCGGTGGTGGCAAAGGCGCTCTGGACGATGATCGCGGCCGCATCGGCCAGCTTGGGGGTGTCGGTGACGACAATCGGATTGTTGCCGCCCATCTCGAGCGCGACGATCTTGCCCGGATTTGCGGCGAGCTTGCGGTTGATGGCGATCCCGGCCTGGGCCGAGCCGGTGAACAGCACGCCGTCGGTCCCCGGGTGGACGACCAGCGCCTTGCCTTCCTCCGGCCCGCCGATCACGCATTGGATGACGTCCGCGGGCACTCCTGCGCCGTGGAAGGCGGCGACCAGCGCCTCGCCCACTGCAGGCGTCTTCTCGGAAGGCTTGAACACCACCGCATTGCCCGCGATCAGAGCAGGGACGATGTGGCCGCAGGGCAGGTCCGCAGGGAAGGTGAAGGGGCCGATCACGGCCATCACCCCGTGCGGCTTGTGGCGCACCGCGGCGCTCGATCCGACGCCCGCGTCGAACTTCTTCTTGCCGGTGCGCTCGGCGTAGGCCTGCACCGCGATGTCGACCCTGGCGACCACCGCGTCGACCTCGCTGCGGGCTTCCCACAGGGGCTTGCCCGCCTCGCGCGCGATCAGATCGGCGAAGGTCTCGGCATCGCGGCGGACGGTGTTGGCGAAGGCGCGCAGGACCGCGATCCGCTCGGTCAGCGGGCGCGCGGCCCACGGCGCCCAGGCGCGGCGCGCGGCCGAGACCGCCGCGTCCACGTCCGAGACGGGCCCGCGCCACAATTCCTCGCCCGTTGCCGGCTCATGGGAAATGAGGATGGTGTCGTTCACGCTAGCGATGGTCGCCTGTTCATTCCTGCCCCCGCGGATGGGCGCCTGTATAGCGATTGCGTCTGAAAAGATAGGGGTGAGCCCCTTACGCATGTCCCGCAGGTTCGGGCGCGGGGCCGTGTGCTTCGCCCATCCGGCGCAAGGCGGCGACCTTGGCGTGGAGCGGGGCCCAGTCGTCGCGCTGGTCGATCGCGGACCATAGCCCCTCGACCTCCTCGATAAGCATCGTTTGGGGGGCGGGGTCGGACCAATAGGGATGGGTGTCGGCGACGGGCTGGTAATGGCTGAAGGCGCCGGGCAGGCCGCGCCCGCCGCGGTGCGTGAAGAAGAAGGCATCGGGCTGGAGCGCGCCTTCGCGCATCTGCGCCTCGCAGGCGGCAACGAGCTGGGTGTCGGCCTCGATCCCCTGCTGCTCCACCCCCAACCGCCAGCACCAGCGCCGCGCCACGGCCGCCATGTAGAGCGGCCCGAAGCGTTCGAGCGCGGCGACCAGCGGCGCGGTCTCGGCGTGCAGGCGCAGCGCGACGGCAAGCTGCCCGCAGTTCCAGTGCAGCGCCTCGGGCTGGCGGCCGAAGGCGTAGAGCCCGGCGTGGTCGAAATAGGCGGCGGTGAAGCCCGGCTCCCACGCAGGCAGCCAGCGCCACGGACCATAGTCGAAGCTCTCGCCGGTGACGTTCATGTTGTCGGTGTTGAGCACCCCGTGGACAAAGCCTGCCACCATGTAGCTGGCGGCCAGATCGGCCATGCGTTCGACCACCGCGTGCATCAGGCGGATCGCGGGATTGTCGCGGTCGGGGGCATCCTCGGGCGGGGGCGGGGCAGGGAAGTGGGCGAGGCAGTAGCCGATCAGCGCCTCCATCTCGTCCGCCGCCTCCAAGGCCAGCAGCCGCTGGAAGGTGCCGATGCGGATGTGCGAGTGGCTAAGCCGCACCAGCACCGCCGAGCGTGTGGGGCTGGGCTCGTCCCCGCGATAGAGCGCCTCGCCGGTCTCGATCACGCTGAAGGTCTTGGAGGTGTTGACGCCCAAGGCCTCGAGCATCTCGGTCGCGAGGATTTCGCGCACCGCGCCCTTCAGCGTCAGCCGCCCGTCACCGCTCCGGCTCCAAGGGGTGGTGCCCGAGCCCTTGGTGCCGAGGTCCATGAGACGCCCGCGCCCGTCGCGACCTTGCGCGAACAGGAACCCCCGCCCGTCGCCGATCTCGGGATTGTAAACCCGGAACTGGTGCCCGTGATAGCGCAGCGCGAGCGGCTGGGGGAGGTTGCCCGCCAAAGGCGCGAACCGCCCGAAATGCGAAAGCCACGCCGCGTCGCTCAGCCCCGCCAGCCCCACGCTCGCCGCGGCGCGATCATTGCGCCAGCGTAAGGCAGTCTCGGGAAAGTCCGCCGCCGCTACGGGATCGCCCAGCCACCCTGCCAGCGCGAGGATGACGGGATCGGGATGATAGGCGCCGGACGCATCCGGGTGTTGCAGTCGCTCGCTCATGCCGCGATAGTGGGGAAACGCAGGGCGGCGCGCAAGGCGCACGGGCCCTCGACTGAAGGGATTACCGGCGCCGATGGCCGCATTGTACGAAGACCGCTACTGGACCAGCAGCGATGGCCTGACCTTGCATTACCGGAATTACCCCGGGCCCGAAGGCGGCACGAAGCTGCCGGTGCTGTGCATGCACGGTCTCACCCGCAACGCCCGCGATTTCGCCGGGCTCGCCGAGGCGCTGTGCGCCACCCGCCGCGTGATCGTCACCGAAATGCGCGGCCGGGGGATGAGCGACTATGCGCCGGATTCGGACACCTATTCGCCGGTCACCTATGTCCAGGACGTGGAAAAGCTGCTCGCCGAGCAGGAGATCGAACGCTTCGCCGTAGTCGGCACCTCGATGGGCGGGCTGATGACCATGCTGATGGCGGCAGGCAAGCCGGGCCGGATGAGCGCGGTGGTGATGAACGACATCGGCCCCGAAGTGCAGACCGCAGGCCTTGCGCGCATCTCGGGCTATGTCGGTCAGGGGCGCTCCTACCCCACCTGGGTTCACGCCGCGCGCGGGCTGGAAGAGGCGCATGGCGCGGCCTTCCCGAAGTTCGATCTCGACCAGTGGCTCGAAATGGCCAAGCGCACCATGGTGGTGAGCCAGAACGGGCGGATCGTGTTCGATTACGACATGGCGATCGCCGAGCCCTTCGCCAAGCCCGGCAATGCCGCGCCGCCCAACCTGTGGCTCGCCTTCGAGGCGCTGGCGAGGGTGCCGATGCTGCTGGTGCGCGGGGGGCTGTCGGACCTCATCAGCCCCGACACGGTCAAGCAGATGGGGGTACGCAATCCGAAGATGACCACTATCACCGTCCCCGATGTCGGCCACGCGCCGACCCTCGACGAGCCCGTGGTGCGCGCCGCGATCCTCGCCCTGCTGGACGGGGCGGAGTGAGCGCAGCCGCAGCGGGGCGCGGGCCCCAGACTGTTCCGCGCATCCTGCATTGCCATTCGACCTTCGCTGCGGGCGGCAAGGAGGTGCGCGCTGCCCGGCTGATGAATGCCTGGGGGCCGCGGCTCGAGCACACCATTATCTCCGCAGTGCCCGAAGCGATGGCGGCCGCTGCGCTGGTCGGGAGCCATGTGCCGACCCGATACCCCGCCGATTTCCCTTCGCTGAAGGGCAGGCCCACACCTGCGCGGCTGGCGGGGCTCGCGCGGGCGATGCGGGGCTTCGATCTGGTCTGCACCTACAATTGGGGCGCGATGGATGTGGTGATGGCGCACCGCGTGTTCGGCGGGGTCTGGAAGCTCCCGCCGCTGGTGCACCACG
>NZ_JAMNXL010000129.1 GCF_023653175.1 Erythrobacter sp.
TCGAGCCGACGACCTTGCCGCCAATGTCGGACTGATGTCCGAACATCGAGGTATAGGCGATCAAGCGCCCGTCCTTGAACACTGGAAGCAGCACCAGCCAGTCGTTCGAGTGGCTGACCGCCCCGCCGCAGGAATAGGGATCGGAGAGGAAAATCATGTCCCCGTCCTCGATGGTGCCGTCGAACTGCTTGAGGAAGCCGTCGATGAAGCTGCCGAACTGGCCGACGATCATCTTGCCGGCAGGGTCCGAGATCAGCGGGAAGGCGTCCCCCTGTTCGCGGATGCCGGGGCTCATGGCGGTGCGCACGAGGGTCGCGTCCATCTCGATGCGGGCGTTCCTCAGCGCGTTCTCGATGATGTCGAGCGTGACCGGGTCGATGGCGACCTTCTGGAACGGGACGGTGTTGGGTTCGATGATGCGAGCCGGCATGGTTCAGCCCTCCGCCTTCAGAGTGATAAGGATGTTGCCGACAGCGTCCACGACGGCGCGGCAATCATGTTCGACCAGCGTGGTCGAATCCATTTCGGTGATGATCGCCGGGCCTTCGATCACATCGCCCTGCCGCAGCCGGGCGCGGTCGTAGATTACGGCAGGCCGCTCGGCCCCGTCGATCCAGACGACATGGTCGCGGATCTTGGCCGCGGATGGATCGCCGTCGCCCTTGGGCAATTCCGTCGCGGGCAGGGCGGGGGCCTGCCCCTGCGCCACCGCGCGCAGGTTCACGATCTCGTGCGGGGTATCCATGTTGAAGGTGAAGAGCCGCAAGTGCTCCTCGTCGAAGCGGGCGAGGATGCCTGCGATCCCGTCCTTCTCGAGAATGTCCTGCGTGATCGTCAGCGGCACTTCGAAGGCTTGGCCCGCATAGCGCACGTCGATCTCGAACAGCGAGGTGATCTGATCTTCGGGAATGCCGTCGGCGACCAGCTCCCCGCGGGTCTGTTCGGCCATGTCGTCGAGCACGCTGACGAGGTCGGCAATCGAGGTGTCACGCGCGAGCCGCGAGAAGCTGCGCGCGGTTTCGGTGCGCATCCGCGTGGTCGCGTCGCCCAATGCGCACAGCACGCCGGGGGAGACGGGCGAGATCGCGGGCCATGAACCCATCAACCGCGCCACCGCATTCACATGCAGCGGCCCCGCCCCGCCAAAGCCCATCAGCGCAAATTCGCGCGGGTCGTAGCCCTGCTGCACCGAGATCATCCGCAAGGCGCCGAACATGTTCTCGTTGACGATGTCGATGATCCCGCGCGCGGCCTCCATCAGGCTGATGCCGAGCGCATCGGCGATGGTCTGCACCGCCACCTTGGCGCCCTCGCGGTCGAGCTTGAAACTGCCGCCTAGGAGATCTTCGGGGAGATAGCCGAGCACCACATTGGCATCGGTCACCGTGGGCAGCGTGCCGCCCTTGTTATAGGCCACGGGCCCGGGCACCGCGCCCGCGCTCTCCGGCCCGACGCGCAGCGCGCCGGTCAATTGCGGCACGTGGGCAATCGAACCGCCGCCCGCGCCCACGGTCTTCACGTCGAGCGCCGAGGCACGCACCGAGAGGTGCCCGACTTCGGTGGTGCGCTGGCGGCGCGGCTCCAGGCCCTGGATCAGCGCGACATCGGTCGAGGTGCCGCCGACGTCGAGGGTGAGGATATTCTCGAAGCCCGCATTCTTGGCGACCCACAGCGCGCCCGTCACCCCGCCCGCCGGGCCGGACATGAGGATGTTGACGGGATGCTCCTCGGCCTTCTGGCTGCTCATCAACCCGCCGTCGGACCGCAGCAGCGAGAGGCGGCCCTTGAAGCCCTCGGCCTCCAGCCGGGTGCGCAGGTTGGAGACATATTTGCTCACCACCGGACGCACGGCGGCGTTGGCGACGGTGGACAGCGTGCGCTCGTATTCCTGCATTTCGGGCAGGACTTCGTGAGAGAGCGAGACCGGGATGCCGGGCAGTTCTTCCGCTGCGATCTGACCGATCCGGGCCTCGTGCGCGCCGTTGAGATAGGAGTTCATGAGGGAGACGGTGAGCGCCTCGATCCCGTCACCCTTCAGCTTGCGCAAGGCCGCGCGCACGGCGTCTTCGTCGAGCGGCGCAACCTCGTTCCCTCGCGCATCCATGCGGCCCGGCACTTCGACCGTGTGCTCGAGCCGCGCCAGAGGCTGCGGCTTGGGCCAAACGATCCACGCGGCAAGCCCGCCGGGCACGAAGCTGCGCGCGATCTGCATGATGTCGCGGTAGCCCTGCGTCGTCACCAGACCGACTTTCGCGCCCTTGCCTTCAAGCACGGCATTGGTGGCGACGGTGGTGCCGTGGAGGAAATAGGTGATGTCCTCGGCCCCGATCCCGGCGGTCGCCATGATCGCCTTCACCCCATTGAGGATGCCTTCCGAGCTGTCATGCGGGGTCGAGGGGGTCTTGTGCCGCCAGAAGGCGCCGCTCGCCTCGTCGAACAGCAGCAGGTCGGTGAAAGTCCCGCCCACATCCACACCCAGCCTGTACGTCATGCAAACTCCCCTGAATTATGCCGCGCGGGCCACAGCCGAGGGCAATTCGCGCCCCAGCTCGCCTGCAAACCACTTGTTGGCGGCGATTGCCGACTCGAGATTGATGCCGGTCGCCACCCCGGAACGCTCCATCATGTAGACGAGATCCTCGGTCGCGATGTTCCCGGTCGCACGCGGGGCGAAGGGGCAGCCGCCGAGCCCGCCGAGCGAAGCGTCGAACACTCGCACCCCCGCCTTGTAGGCCTCCCAGGCATTTGCGATGCCGGTGCCGCGGGTGTTGTGGAAATGGGCACGCATCGGGATCTTTGGCCCGAGCAATTCGCCCAGCTTGCCGAACAATTCGCCCGCCTCCCACGGCGTGCCGACGCCGATGGTGTCGGCGAGCGCGATTTCCTCAGGGTTTTCGGCGGCGATCGCCTCGGCGATGGCGAGCACGGTTTCGTGCTTGACCTCGCCCTCGAACGGGCAGCCGAAAGCGGCGCTGATCGTGACCTGGGCGCGGATCCCTTCGGCACGGGCGAAGCGCAGCATCTCGCGGGTTTCAGCGATGCCCTCTGCGATGGTCTGGCCCTGGTTCTTCTGCCCGAAGGTGTCGCTGGCGACAACGACGCAGCCGACCTGATCGACCCCGCGCGCGCCATTCTCGCGGGTGGCAAGGGCGCGCAGCACTCCGCGCTTGTTGAGGACGAGGCCCACGTAGGTGCAGTCATTGTGGTCGGGCAGGGCGGCGATCACGGCCTCGGCATCGGCCATCTGGGGCACGCGCTGCGGGTGGACGAAGCTCGCCACCTCGAGCCGCCGCGCGCCATAGCCGATCATGCGGGTGATCAGCGCCAGCTTGGTCGGGGTGGAGATGATGTCCGGCTCGTTCTGGAGCCCGTCGCGCGGGCCGACTTCGACCAGTGCGATGTTTTCGAAGCTCATGGTGAATCGCCTGACAGGGGGGACGGGTAGGGCGAGGTTTAGCCGAATTGTATACAATTGCAATCGTACTTGCATCGCTGGCGCGGGTGGAACCGATCGCCATCTGTTGCGTTTTTGGTTGCCGCGCGGGGTCGGTGCGAGGGCTGGTGGCGGCGCGGTCGTTGCAAGGTCGTCACGCGGTCGTCACGCAGTCGTGTCGCGGTCGTTGGCCGGGCCGACCGCGCGGGCGAAGGTGTGGAAGGCGCGGCGCAAATGGCTGCCCATCACCGCGCGCGCCCAGTCGCCGTCGCGTGCGGCGAAGGCGGCGACCAGCTCGTCGTGATCCCGCGCCGACTGGCGCAGGTCATCCTGCGAATAGGTGCGCGCCGTGCGCAGCACCACCGGCGCCTCGACCAGCCGCGCGAGCAGCTGCCCCAGCCGCGGCGAGTGCGCCGCATCGATGATCGCCTCGTGGAAGGCGCGGTTGGCCTCGAGGAACCGCGCGACATCGGGCGGGCTCTGCTCCACCGCCGCGGTGAGCTCGCGGTTGAGCGCCTCCAGGGCGGCGATCTGCTCGCGCGTGAGGCGCTTGGCGGCGCGCTCGGCGGCGTGGCATTCGAGCATCTGGCGCAGCACGAACATCTCCTCGATGTCGTCCCGGCTCCAGTCGGCAACGAACAATCGCTTGGTGTCCGATCGCACCAGCAGCAGCTCGTCCTCGAGCCGCCGCACTGCTTCGCGCACCGGAGTGCGGCTGACCCCGGTGATCTGCGCGAGCTGGTCTTCGGTGAGCTGTTCGCCCACCGCCACCGACCCGCTCAGAACATGCGCGCGGATCGCGGCATAGGCGCGTTCGGAGGCGCGGCTCATGGCTGCGATGCCTGCGCGGCGGGCAGGAAAGGGGCTGCTTCCATGGGCTTCCTTGTGCGGCGTGGGCGCGCGGCCTGCAAGTCTGTGAGGTGACAAAAACACACTCCGGACGCCCTTGTCACAACATTTGTGTAAAGTGCTTGACGAGCACGATTTGTATACAATAATCACGCTCACTTGGGCAACTGGGGAGTGCCGTGAAGCGTATCAAGGTCATCGTGCCGATCGCAATGGACGAAGCTGGCGTCGCCAACAGGGCGCAGCAGCTTCCCGCCGATTTCGTGCGCGCCGGGTTCGCCCCCACCTTCGAGGCGGTGCGCTGGGGCGCGGCGCTGGGGGACTCCTACCACGACACGCTGCTGATGGACTGGACGGTGTTTCAGGCCGGCGTCACGGCGGAGGAGGAGGGCTACGCTGGCGTCTTGATCGACACGGTCAGCGATAGTGGGCTGTGGCCGCTGCGCTCGGTGCTCAGCATCCCCGTCGTCGGCCCGGGCGAGGCTAGCTTTGCCGCTGCGATGATGCTCGGCAAGAAGTTCAGCGTGCTGACCATGTGGCCGCAGTGGTTCCCGCTCTACGAGAAGGTGCTGAACCAGCACGGCTGGGAACACCGCTGCGCCTCGGTGCGCTCGATCGACACCCGGCCTGATGTCACCGAGCTGCTCGAAGGCAAGGAGGAGGTCGTCTTCGCCAAGCTCAAGGCTGAAGCGATGAAGGCGATCGAGGAAGACGGCGCGGATGTGATCGTGCTCGGTTCGACCACGATGCATCAGTCCGCAGCCTACCTCCAATCCGAGCTGCCCGTGCCGGTGCTGAACCCGGGGCAGGTCGCCTACAAGAGCCTCGAAACGCTCATCGAACTGGGCCTCACCCACTCCAAGAAGGCCTTCCCTGCACCCGAAGTGCCCAAGCACGCCGATATCCGAAAGGGCTGGTACTGATGAGCGAATGGCAAGAGGGCGGCCCCGGCCAGACGCCGCTGCCCTATCCCTTCTACGTCGATATCGTCACCAAGCGATATTTCGACGGGGTCGACAACAAGATCATGGACCAGGTGCTCGATTGCTTCACCCCCGACGCGATCCTCACCGAGGTGACCAGCAACACTGTCCACAACGGGCGCGAGGCGATCCGGGCGATGTTCGTCAAGCTCTTCGCGGATTTCGAGAGCATCTGGCACGGCAATTTCGTCCACACCGCCGACCCGCAAAGCAACGCGATCTGCTCGCAGTTCACCGTGCTCATCACCCCCAACGGAGGCGAGGAGCTGCGCTACGAGAACTGCAACCGCTTCTACCTCAAGGACCGGTTGTTCCACCGAGTCTATGTCTACATGTCGGGTGACAACCTGCTGAAGGAAGGGGACGCCTGATGCAGTACGAACCCACCCTTTCGCGCGCCGATCTCGTCGACTTTGCGCTGAACAAGTACTTCGCCCGCGTCGATGCCAAGGACTTGGAGGCTGCGCTGTCGTGCTTCCACGATACCGCGCTGTTCTGCGTGCAGACCGCCTTCATGCGGCATTCCGGCAAGGCCGAGATCCAGCGGATGTTCGAGGATTTCTTCGCGGCCTACCAGACCATCATCCACCGCGATTTCACCTGCACCGTGGACGAGGCGAACGGGCGCATCACCGCCTGCTTCACGGCCGAGCTGCACGACCACGATGGCAACGTGACCCTGCTCTACAACACCAATTTCTGGCGCCTGCGTCCCGGTGAGGGCGGCCCGAAGTTCCAGGAAGTCTACGTCTACATGAGCGGGGCCAATCCGCTCGTCTGATCCTTCATCCTCTCGACCCTCTCAGGAGAGCCGCCATATGAATATCCGTCTCGTTCTTGCCTCCGGCGCGGCTCTCGGCGCCATTGCCCTTTCCGCGCCTGCAATTGCGCAGGATGCGCAAGACACCGCGCCCGCGGCCGAAGAGGAGGGTGCGATCATCGTCACCGCGCGCCGCCAGTCGGAAACGCTTGCCGATGTGCCCGCCGCCGTCACCGTGTTCACCGCCGAAGCCCTCGCCAAGAGCGGGGTGCAGCGCGCCGATGACTTCATCCAGCTGACCCCGGGCGTCACCATCGTCACCGGCACCGCCGAAGCGGGCGACACCCAGATCAACATCCGCGGCATCAACGGCGCGCGCGATGCGGAAAGCTCGGTCGCGCTGGTGGTCGACGGGATCCTCAAGACCAACACCGCGCAATTGAACCAGAACCAGGGCACGCTGCGGCAGGTCGAAATCCTCAAGGGTCCGCAGGGCGCGCTCTATGGCCGCAACGCTGCCGCCGGCGCGATCGTGCTCCAGACCCTGAAGCCCGGCGACACGCTGGAAGGCGGCGTGCTGGTGCGCGCAGGCCAGGACAACACCTATCTCGCCAATGCCTATGTCTCGACCCCTGTGGGCGAGAATGCGGGGCTGGTGCTGTCGGGCAACTATTCGACCACCGACGGCTTCTTCCGCAACCGCTTCCTCGGCAATTCAAAGACCATCGACGATCAGGAAGTCTGGGGCATCGACGGGCGTTTCGTCGCGCAGGTCGGCCCTGACACCGAGATCGACGTGAAGGCGCGCTATGCCGACCTCACCGGCGCCTCGATCGCCTTCAACGCCGCCTTCCACCTGCCTAATTTCGCGGCCGTGGACCCGGCGTTCTTCGAGGACGTCAACGACCACCCCTTCGGCTTCTATCCCAACATCCGCCCGACCAACGACCAGACCACCTTCGAGGCGTCGGCCAAGATCGAGCACAAGTTCGAAGCCGCGACGCTCACCGCATGGCTGCTTTATAGCAATGTCGAACAGTCGCTGACCGCCGACGGCACCTCGGCCGATTTTGCGCGCTTCACCTTCCCGGGGGCGACGCCTGCCTCGGTCGCGGCAGCCAATGCCTGCGCGGCCTCGACCACGGCGCTGACCGGCTTCGCGCTCAACCCGCCGACCTTCATCGGGGCGAGCCCGATCCCCTTCATCTTCAACCCCGCCACCGGGTCGACCTTCGGGCCCTATAGCCCGACCACCTGTGACGGAACCCAGTTCCAGATCCGCAATCAGGAGGATATCAGCGGCGAAATCCGCCTCGCCTCCAGCGGCGACGGGCCGGTGAACTGGCAAGTGGGCGCCTATTACCTCCACATCGACCGCGAGGTGGGGGTGAGCCTTGGCGCGGATCTCGGGCAGGGGATCATCCGCCAGCTCTACAACGCGCCGGGCACGACCAACCCCACCACCCAGCTCTACAATGATGCCTTCACAACCGATGTCTACGCGGTGTTCGCCTCGGTAGACGGCGACCTCACCGATCGCCTCAATGTGAGCGTGGCGGGCCGCTACGACATCGAGGACCGCAATGTCGCGAGCCTCGTGCCGGCCGTGTTCGATCCCTTCACCGGCGGGCCGATCAACCCCGGCCAGGCGGTGGTGGGCGGGGTCGTCCAGCCGATCGGGCCGCAATCGGAAACCTTCCGCCAGTTCCAGCCCAAGATCTCGCTGCGCTATAAGGTTACCCCGGATATCAACCTTTACGGCAACTGGGGCATTGGCTTCAAATCGGGCGGCTTCAACAACCAGGGCGCTGCGGCGATCGTCGATTCTGCGTTCAACCAGTTCATCGGCACCAATGTCCAGATCGACGACCAGTATCGCAAGGAAACCTCGAGCGCCTTCGAGGCGGGGATCAAGGGCAATGTGCTGGACGGCGTGGTCACCTTCGACCTTGCAGGCTACTACACCACGATCGACGACATGCAGTTCTTCGAGTTCTTCGTCGGCGGCTTCGGCCTCTTGCGCGTGGTCTCGAACATTGACGAGGTCGAGGTCTACGGGGGCGAGCTCAACCTGACGGTCGAGCCGGTCAAGGGCTGGACGCTGTTCGGTTCGGCCAACGTCACCGAGAGCGAGATCAAGGCCAATGCCTCGCGGCCGGTCACGGTGGGCAACAAGTCGCCCTACACCGCCGACTACACGATCAACCTCGGCACCCAGATCGATCTGCCGGTGACTGACTCGATCGATTTCGTCACCCGCGCCGATTACCGCATCACCGGGCCGACGTGGTTCCACACGCTGCAGGACGACGCCAACCCGACGCTGTTCAGCGGGCTGCTGCCGGGCTCGGCGCTGGCGCTGCCGGCCTTCGTGGGCGATGCCGACTACTCGGTCTCGCAGCGCGACACCTTTGCGGTGATGGACCTGCGCATCGGGATCGAGGGGCCGACCTGGTCGGTTACCGCCTATGCCGAGAACCTGTTCAACGAGAAGTATCTGAACGAGGTCATCACCGCGGTCGAATTCGGCGGCTCCTTCATCTCGCCGGGCGGGCGCCAGCGCTTCGGGCTGGAGCTGGGTTACAAGTTCTAATCACGCCGTTCTGATCTCCGGGCCTTTCGGGAACAAAACAACGGGGATAGGGGGAAGCGCGCGGGGGACCACCCGATCCCCGCGCGCTTTTTCATTTGGCGGGGGCGGGTGCAGCCGGGCTCCACCATGACAGCGTCTGGTTGTCATGCGCCGAGGTCCACACCCCCTTAGGCGTCCAGCGCAGCGCGCCGCTGCCGACGCTCGGCCCCATGCGGGCGCGGATCTTGAGGCTCTGGGCGTCGATCACCACCATCGTCTGGTCCTCGGTCGTGCGCAGCCACACCGCGCCCGCGCCGGTGTCGATATCGCCCCACTTGAGCTTGGGCCCGATCTTGGTGCGGCCCAGCACGGTGAGCGCCGCCGGATCGACCTTGGCGACCGTGCCGTCGCCCTGTTCCTGCACCCACACCGCCCCTTCGCTCGCGGCGAGGAAGCCGGGAGTGTTGCCCATCGTGACCTTGCCGGTGACGGTGTTGGTGGCCGGATCGATCCGTTCGAGGGAGCTGCCCTCGCTCGACACCGCCCAGACCGCATCGAAGCCCCAGGCGAGATACCACGTCTCGGCCGTCACCGGGATCGTCGCGACCACCGTGTTGGTCGCCGGATCGATCCGCGCGACCTTGCCTGCAGGATCGCTCGGCACCCACACCGATCCCGCGCCCGAGACCACATTGGTCTCGCCCTTGGGATTGCCGAGGCCGGTGGCGATCTTCGCTTCGACTTGCGCCGTGGCCAGGTTGATGCGGTAGACATCGCCGTCCTTGCAATTGGCGACCCACAGCGATCCCGCCGCGGTGGTCATCGCGCCGCAGGGGCGAGGGACGGGGGCCGAGGCGACAAGCCCGGCGGGCGTCCACTTCTCGACCCGCCCGTCATTGGTGACCCACACCGCATCGCCGTCGATCGCCATGAAGTCGGCAAAGCCGGGCACCTTCATTGCGTTTTCCGAGAGGTCCGGCATCGGGCCCACCGCATCATTGGGCGGCGGGCCGTCGTCGGCGCAGGCCGTGGCGGTGAGGCTGGCGGCAATAATCGCGGCAAGCGGGCGGGCGGCGTGTTTTTTCATGGCTAATCGGCCTCCGTGCGAGGGCAGGGGAGGGAGAGGAGCGCGCCCGCCCGCAGATCGCGTGAACGGGCACAATGCCTGCCATCGTGGAACCAATCTCACCCATATTACGTTTGCAATCAATCGTAATAATTCATGGTGGACAAACGCGCACAACCGGCGGATGTTCGCAGGCGCAACATAGGGGACGAATCATGCTCCACCACCTCTCCCGGGCAGCCCGCTTCCTCCTCCTCGGCCTCGCCGCGCTGCTGGTGACAGCATGTTCCGGCGGGGAGGAAGAGGCAGCCGCGCCCAAGACCGAATTCAACATCGGCTGGTCGATCTATGCCGGGTGGATGCCCTGGCCCTATGCCGAGCAGGCCGGGATCGTGAAGAAGTGGGGCGACAAGTACGGCATCACGATCAAGTTCGTGCAGGTCAACGACTATATCGAGAGCGTGAACCAGTACACAGCGGGCAAGCTTGACGGGGTGACGGTCGCCAACATGGACGCCCTCACCATCCCGGCGGCGGGCGGCAAGGACACCAGCGCGATCATCCTCGGCGACTATTCCAACGGCAATGACGCGGTGCTGCTCAAGGGCGCGGACAATGTCGCGGGGATCAAGGGCCGTCAGGTCTACCTCGCCGAGCTGTCGGTCTCGCACTACCTCCTCGCCCGCGCGCTCGAGACCAACGGGATGAAGCTGACCGACGTGAAGACGGTCAA
>NZ_JAMNXL010000130.1 GCF_023653175.1 Erythrobacter sp.
CGCACCACAAACGCGGTCTCGGCAAACAGGTTCTCGGCCCCGATGGCGACCAGCACATCGTCAGCCAGCCATTCATCGAGCACCATTACTGCCGCCTGATTGCCGCCAAACGGCCGGGCGGCGAAGGCATCGACGTGCCAATAGGGAATTTTCTGCGTCATTACTGGCCTCAGGGATAGAGCAGCGTATCGGACCACGGGGCGTCCGGGCCGCGGCGGATGAATTCGCGGCGATCATGCAGCCGGTTGTCGCGGTCGATCCAGAACTCAATTCTTGTCGGAGACAAAGTAAAACCCGTCCAGTGCGGCGGACGCGGCACTTTGCCTTCCGCCTCATGCGCGGCCCAGAGTTCCTGCACCCGGTCGAGATAGGTCTGGCGATCGGGCAAAGGGCGTGACTGGTCGCTGGCCGCGCTGCCAACCTGGCTCTTGAACGGGCGCGAGTGGAAGTAGGCATCCGCGCGTTCGGGCGTCACTTCAGTAAGCGGGCCTTCGATGCGGATCTGGCGGCGCAGGCTTTTCCAGTGAAACAGCAGCGCGGCCTGCATATTGGCGCGGATCTGGGTGCCCTTACGGCTCTCGGCATTGGTGAAGAACGTGAACCCCCCGCCCGCGATCTCACCCTTACCGTGACCCTTCAGCAGCACCATCCGCACCGAGGGCGCAGCATCGGCGGTCGCGGTTGCAAGAGCCATGGCGTTGGGATCATTCAGCTCCCCCACCTGCGCGGCGGCGAACCACTCCTCGAACAGCGCGAAAGGGTCCGCGTGCGCAGGCAGCACCGAATCGGCGAGCTGCGCATCGTCGAGCGGAGCGGAGCGGGGTTCATTCATCTGCGATAGCCTTCAAGCTGAATAAGGAGACACATGAGACACTGTCCAAGAAGCGAAAACCTGCCCCACACAAGAAGAGCGGACACCGCGCCCCGCAACTAGGTATCGGAGTGCAGCGGCGCAATGACCATGGGCGCTTGGTCGCGTGTAGGAAAGCGGCGGTCGCGCCCTGCGTACCGCTCCCCGCTTGCGCATGACGACTGTCTCACCTAGCTAACTCACCATGCGCGATCCTTACAGCACCCTTGGCGTTCCCCGCACCGCGTCGGAAGCGGAGATCAAGAGCGCCTATCGCAAGCTCGCCAAGGAGCTGCACCCCGATCGCAACACCGACAATCCCAAGGCCGCCGAAAAGTTCTCCGACGCGACGCGCGCCTATGATCTGCTCAGCGACAAGGCCAAGCGCGCGCAGTTTGATCGCGGCGAGATCGACGGCGAGGGCAATCCCGCCAACCCCTTTGCCGGCATGGGTGCAAGGCCCGGCTATGGCCGCGGCGGCACCTATGGGGCGGGTCCGGGCGGAGCGCCGGGCGGGAGCGATTTCGGCGGCTTTACGCCCGATGATGTCGATCTCGGCGATCTGTTCGAGGGCCTGTTCGGCGGCCGTGCGCGCCAGCAGCAGTCTTCGGCGCGGCGCCCCTTTGGAAAGCAACCACCGCCCCCGCCGCCCCGCCGCGGCGCGGATGTCCAGTACCGGCTCGCCGTGCCCTTCGTCGATGCCGCTGCCGGGCGCGACCAGCGCATTACGCTCGCCGATGGCAAGGCGATCAATCTGAAGCTCCCCGCCGGAGTCGAGGATGGCACGATGATGCGCCTCAAGGACAAGGGCCACCCCGGCCCGGGCGGCAATGGCGACGGGATCGTGCTGGTCGAAGTCGGCACCCACCCCTTCTTCCGGCGCGAGGGCGATCATATCCGCATGGATCTGCCGATCACGCTCGACGAGGCGGTGCGCGGGGCCAAGGTCAAATGCCCGACGGTGGACGGCCCGGTGATGCTGACGATCAAGCCCGGCTCGGGCGGCGGCACGGTGCTGCGGCTGGCCGGCAAGGGCTGGACCAAGAAATCGGGCAAGACCGCCGACGGCAAGCCCGAACGCGGCGACCAGCTGGTCACGCTCGAAATCCAGCTCCCCGCCGATCTTACCGCGCTTGAAGAGCGGCTCGAAGGCTGGGTCGATATCGCTCGCCCGCGGGAGAAGTTCGGTCTTTAGCAGACCGGGCGCTGGGGCCTTGCCGGTGCGCAACCTCTTCACCACCCGGCCGTTTGCGGTGATCCGCCGGGCAATGGTGGGCACCTTCAATGATGGCTTCATCCATGCCGGCAACCTTGCCTACCTTTCGATGCTGGCGATCTTTCCCTTCTTCATACTGGGCGCAGCGCTGTTCGATCTGATTGGCGGCCGCGCCAATGCCGAAGCGATGATCGACGCCGTGGCCCGTGCACTGCCGAGCGCGGTCGCCAGCGTGATCGAACCGGTGGCCGAGGATGTGATCTATGCCCGTTCGGGCTGGCTCTTGTGGCTCGGCGCAGCCGTCGGGCTATGGACCGTATCGAGCCTGATCGAGACGATCCGCGACATCCTGCGCCGCGCCTATCGCTCGCCGCCCTTGCGCGCTTTCTGGATGACACGGCTGGTGTCTGCGGGTCTGATCCTCGCCGCCGTGGTGCTGTTAATGCTCTCGCTGTTCGCGCAGGTGGTGATCGGCGCGGCGCAAGAGGTGATCCTTGCCGCCTTCCCGCGACTTGCCGGGCTGATCGCCACGCTCAGCAGCGCGCGAATCGTGCCGGCACTGGGCCTCGCGCTGTCGCTCCATGTGCTGTTCGCTACCCTTACCCCTCCCGAACACCGCAAGTCCGGCGCGCCGCGCTGGCCCGGTGCCCTGTTCACGACGCTGTGGTGGATCGCGGTCGCGGTCGCGCTGCCGGTGGTGCTGCGGCTCTTCTTTACCTATGATCTCACCTACGGCAGCCTGGCTGGCGCGATGGTGACCCTGTTGTTTTTCTGGCTCGTCGGGCTCGGCCTCGTTATCGGCGCGGAATTGAACGCGGCGCTGGCGCTGGAAGGGCAGGATATGGCCCATGGCGAGGCAAGCGAGGAGAAGGCGTAAATGAACGGATTGATGGCGGGTAAGCGCGGGCTGATCATGGGCCTCGCCAACGACAAGTCGCTGGCCTGGGGCATTGCCAAGAAGCTTGCCGAACACGGGGCGGAGCTCGCCTTCTCCTATCAGGGCGAGGCGCTGGCCAAGCGCGTGATCCCGCTCGCCGCGGAACTGGGCAGCGATTTCACCTTCGAGTGCGACGTTTCCAGCATGGATTCGCTCGATGCCGCCTTCGCCGCCTTGAAGACGCGCTGGGACAGCCTCGATTTCGTGGTCCACGCGATCGGCTATTCCGACAAGAACGAGCTACGTGGCCAATATGTCGATACCAGCCTCGACAATTTCCTGCTGACCATGAACATCTCGGCCTATTCGCTGGTGGCGATCACCCAGCGCGCCGCCGCGATGATGCCCGAAGGCGGGGGTTCGATCCTGACGCTGAGCTATTACGGCGCAGAAAAGGTCGTGCCGCATTACAACGTGATGGGCGTGGCCAAGGCGGCGCTGGAGACGAGCGTCAAGTATCTCGCCAACGACCTCGGGCCCCGCAATATCCGCGTCAACGCGATCAGCGCGGGGCCGATCAAGACGCTGGCTGCGAGCGGGATCGGCGATTTCCGCTACATCCTCAAGTGGAACGAATTGAACGCCCCGCTGCGCCGCAATGTCACGATCGAGGATGTTGGCGGCGCGGGGCTTTACCTGTTGTCCGACCTGTCATCGGGCGTGACCGGCGAGACGCATCATGTGGATGCCGGCTATCACGTGATCGGGATGAAGCAAGAAGACGTGCCGGATATTGCCTTGTCCTAAGCATCCGGGCTCAGGTGTTGGAGGCCCTCAGCATCCGTTCGAAGCGCCAGGCCGAGCCGACCATTTCTTGGAGGCCGAGGCTGGCTTCAAAGCCCAACTCGCTGCGCGCCTTGTCGACGCTGGCATAGCACGCGGCGACATCTCCTGGCCGGCGCGCGACGATGCGGTAAGGCACAGACACGCCGTTGACCCGCTCGAAGGCCGCGATCACCTCAAGCACCGAATGGCCGCGTCCGGTCCCGAGGTTCCAGATGGCGAAGGGGCGGTCGCCTGTGCCGATCGCCCGCAGCCCGGCGACATGGCCCTGCGCAAGATCAGTGACATGGATGTAGTCGCGGACCCCAGTGCCGTCCGCGGTCTCGTAATCGTCGCCGTAGACGGAGAGTTCCTGCAACCGCCCCGAAGCTACCCGACTGATATAGGGCATCAGGTTGTTAGGAGTGCCGTGCGGATCCTCGCCGATCAGCCCGCTTGGGTGCGCGCCCACGGGATTGAAATAGCGCAGCACGGCGATCCGCCAGTCGGGATCCGCATGCGCAATATCCGCGAGCATCTCCTCGACCATTAGCTTTGTGCGGCCATAGGGATTGGTCGCAGAGGTCGGGTGGCTCTCGTCAAGCGGCAGGTATAGCGGCAGGCCGTAGACCGTCGCGCTTGAGGAGAACACTAGCGTCTTCACGTTGCAGACGGCCATCGCCTCGACGAGGCTAAGGGTGCCGCGGACATTGTTGTCGTAATAGGCGATCGGCCAGGCCACCGATTCGCCCACAGCCTTCAGCCCGGCGAAGTGGATCACGGCGGTGATGCCATGGTCCCTTATCGCCTGCTGCAGGGCATCGGTATCGCGGATATCGGCAAGGATCAGGGGGATTGCTTGCCCGGTGATGTCCCCCACTCGTTCCACCATCTCGGCGCGGCTGTTCAAGAGGTTGTCGAGGCAGACGACACGGTGGCCCGCGGAGGCCAGTGCCACGGCGGTGTGGCTGGCGATATACCCGGCTCCGCCGGTCAGGAGAATACCCATCGTCCGTCCTTTTCTTCTACAGCGGATCCGATCATATCCGCATCGTCATTGATTGGCGGCAAATTGTTCGTGTTAGTCCGAAGCGCGAAAGGTCCGGAAGCGCGGAAGCCGATCCACCTGGCACTTGCTGGCGCCGCCCACATAGTTCGCATCGACACGTGCCACGCGGAGGAAACCTTGGGCCGCAGGAGTTCGCGGATGTCTTGGCCAATCTCGCGATAGACAGGCAGGTTGTTCTTCATTTTCCCCAAGGCAAGGCAGTGTCGTGCTGCGGATCAGGGCCGAAAATAACGTCGGGCAAGAGATAGCATGCAGTAAAAATGTTAGCAAAATGTCGGGTAGGAAACGTTCTCAGGGTTCGCTGAGGTGCAGCTCAGTGACTTTAAGGTCCATTCGACTTTGATCGACCGTGTTCTCAACGTGCTGCAGATCAACAGGCGGCCAAGGCCTGCCACCATTCTTCATTCTTGAGGTACCATCGTAGGGTCTGGCGCAAGCCATCCTCGAAGCCGTGCTGCGGGGTGTATGCGAGCTCGGCGCGGGCCTTGGTCTCGTCGATTGCATAGCGGCGGTCATGGCCGGCACGATCGGTGACGAAGACTTTAAGCGTTTCGGTTGCCTCACCCTTTGCCGCCGGGGCTCCGGGAAAACGCTCGGCAAGACCGTCCACCTCAGCAAAGGCGCGGTCGACCTCGCGGCAGATCGCGGCGATCACCTCGAGATTGGGCAGCTCCGCACCACCGCCGATGTTGTAGGTCTCGCCCGGCTTGCCGTTGATGAGGCAGGCTTCGATCCCCCGGCAGTGATCCTCGACATGCAGCCAGTCGCGCACGTTCATCCCGTCACCGTAGATCGGCAAGCTGCGCCCGTGGAGCGCATTCAAGAGGAACAGAGGGATCAGCTTTTCAGGATACTGATAGGGGCCGTAATTGTTCGAACAGTTGCTGGTGGTTACCTCTAGCCCGTACGTGTGGTGATAGGCGCGCACTAGGTGATCGGAGGCCGCCTTCGATGCCGAATAGGGCGAGTTAGGCGCATAGGGCGTGGTCTCGGAGAAGGCCGGATCATTGGGACCAAGCGAACCGAACACCTCGTCGGTCGAGATATGGTGGAAGCGATGGGCAACACCACTGCCCGCCAGCCAAACGCTGCGTGCGGCCTTGAGCAGGCTGTTGGTTCCGAGGATGTTCGTGTCAATGAAGGCGTCAGGCCCACTGATCGAACGGTCAACGTGGCTTTCGGCGGCGAAGTGGACCAGCGTGGTGACGGCATGGTCGCGCAGCAGCTGTTCCACCAGCGCGGTATCGCGGATGTCGCCCATCACCAGCTCGGCATTGGGCGCGCCCTTTATGGTAGAGCGATTGCCAGCATAGGTCAGCGCATCCAGCACAATCACCCGGTCTTCAGGGTGCTTCGCGTTCCAGTAGTGGACGAAATTGCCACCGATGAACCCGGCGCCGCCGGTAACGAGCAGATTAGCCAAGCTTTGCTTCCTCTTTCAGCATCAGGCGCAGATTGTCGCGCCATGCCACCGGCCTATCGCCGAGAAAGGCGCGGGTCTTGCTGCAATCGAGCAGCGAAAACGCCGGGCGCTGTGCAGGTGTGGGGTACTCGGCAGTGGTGATCGCGTGGATCGCCGGAATGCGCGGGATAAGACCCAGCGCATAAGCTTCCTCGGCGATCGCAACAGCGAATTCGTGCCAGCTTGCAGCGCCGTCGTCGCAGTGATGAAAGATGCCGGTCGCCTGGCTTTCGACCAACGCCCAGATGGTGCGAGCAAGACCAGTGGCCCAGGTCGGCGCACCGACCTGATCGGCAACCACGCCTAGTTCCTCGCGCTCGTTCATCAGGCGGATCATGGTGCGCACGAAATTCGCGCCGCCCGCTTCGTATACCCAACCTGTGCGCACCAGGAGGTCTTCCGCACGCAACCTGTCCTCGCCTTCCGCCTTAGTGCGGCCATAGGCCGATTGCGGGTTGCGGGGAGCCTCAGGCGGATAGGGTGCGGAAGAGGTGCCGTCGAAAACGTAATCGGTCGAGACATGGACCAGCTTGCCTCCGGTCCCGGCCAGCACTTCGGTCATCACAGCCACAGCCTCTACATTGATCGCCCGCGCTACCCCCTCGTCGCTCTCGGCCTTGTCGACTGCTGTATACGCGGCCGCGTTGAGGATCAGCTCCGGCGCCTCGACCTTCAGCCGCGCGGTGAGCATCGGCACGTCAGTGAGATCACAATCTTCGACATCAAATGCCGTGACCTCCGCCCAGGCTGGGGCGAGTCGCTGCAACGCGCCGCCGAGCTGGCCATTGGCGCCAGTGACAAGCACCCTCATGGAAATACCGGTACGTCTGCGAGCGATAACCCGCGTGCGTCCTTTTCGGAGATGATTGGATCGAGGCCCAACACTGGCCACACAATGCGCACAGCGGGGTCATCCCACGCTAAAGTATGTTCGCATTTGGGGTCGTAGGGCACGGTACACTGGTAAAGAAAGTCGGTATCGTCTTCAAGCGTCAGAAAGCCGTGCGCAAAGCCCTCGGGCACCCAGAGCATGCGCCGATTTGCCGCGCTCAGTTCCAATCCAACCCACTTGCCGAAGCAAGGCGATGACCGGCGCAGGTCGACAGTGACATCGAAAACTGCACCGCGCGTTACTCGAACCAGCTTGCCTTGTGGTAAGGGGTTCTGAAAATGCAGCCCGCGCAGCACGCCTTTCTGTGAGCAGCTATGGTTATTTTGCACGAAGGCAAGGTCGAGCCCGGCATCACGGAAGACCGCGGCGTTCCACGTCTCCATGAAGAAGCCACGCGCATCGCTGAACACCCTCGGCTCGATGATCAGCACGCCCGGCAGCGCGGTCTCACCAAAGATCATGACTGCACCGGGTTCTCGAGTAGGCCGAGCAGGTACTCGCCATAGCCCGACTTGCGCAGCGGCTCGGCGATCGCGCGCAACCGGTCGGCGGTGATGAAGCCCTGCCGCCAGGCGATCTCCTCAGGGCAGCAGATCTTCAGCCCCTGTCGCTCCTCGGTAATCCGCACATAGGTCGCGGCATCCAGCAGCGAGGCATGCGTCCCCGTGTCGAGCCAGGAAAAGCCCCTCCCCATGATCTCCACCGCCATTGTGCCCTCGTCGAGATAGAGCCGGTTGAGATCCGTAATCTCGAGCTCACCGCGCGCCGAAGGTTTCAGGTCCCGCGCCCGGTCCAGCACCGTCTCGTCGTAGAAGTAAAGACCCGTCACCGCATAGTTCGACCTAGGAACCTTCGGCTTCTCTTCGATCGAGATCGCGTTGCCGGCCGCATCAAACTCGACCACCCCGAAGACTTCGGGATCGTTCACCCGGTAAGCGAACACCGTCGCGCCGCTCATGCGCGCGTTCGCGCTCTGCAGCAGGCCAGACAGACCGTGGCCATAAAAGATGTTGTCACCTAAAATCAGCGCGCTCGGACCGCCCCGCACGAAGTCCGCGCCGATGTGAAACGCTTGCGCCAGGCCCTCGGGCTTGGGCTGAATCTCGTAGGAGAGCGACACTCCGAAATCCGCACCGTCGCCCAGCACCCGCCTAAACTGGTCGGCATCATCAGGCGTCGTGATGATCAGAATCTCACGGACACCCGCCAGCATCAAAGTGCTTAGCGGATAGTAAATCATCGGCTTGTCGAAAACCGGCATCAGCTGCTTCGAGATACCACGGGTCAGAGGATAAAGACGCGTACCGGAGCCACCAGCCAAAATGATGCCGCGTCTCGCCGGGGAGGGTAGTATCTGTTTCAAACTCAATCTGCCTTCACCATTGCGGCCTCTCGTTAGAGTATCTTGAAACGCGGTCAACCGTTTCTGAAAATGCCGCAAATCAACGCAAAAACGCCTTGGCGGGGTGAAGCAGCACTTAACAGAGACGGGTCCGCGCCACAGAGTGGCCGTAGACACGTCCAGCCAAACTTGACCTGCGGAAAACCTCGCCCTGACATGATATCCTAGTAGACTGATCGAGGGCGAAGTGCATTACATCTTGATTCTAGTAGTTTCGCGTTGGCAGATTGAGCAAAGCTCTGCCATACCAGCGCAGCGGCTTTCGCTACAGTTTTCGATTCCGATCTTATTTATAGTCCGCTTGTCGGAAGTATTACGATTGTATGAGAAATTATATTAAATTGGGTTTAAAGTCATGTCGGAAAGATTGAAGTTTTGGGGCAAAGATGCCGAATACGATAGCTATGCCTTTTCGCAACATGTCGGGCGTTATATAATTCTCCGCAAACTGGTTAAGCGCGCGCGGGTGTTAGACATATCGTGTGGCGAGGGGTACGGCACGCGGCTGTTGAAGGGCTGGGGTGCCCGTGAGGTTGTCGGGATCGACATTTCCGAAGAAGCTCTCGGCTCGGCGCGATACCACTTCGCGGGGAAGGGTATCAGCTTTGTCCGGGCCGATATCGACGCGGAGGCCGAGCGCATCGCCGAGCTTGGCAAGTTCGATGTGATCGTCTCGTTCGAGACCATAGAGCACCTCAAGGACCCTCGGGCCTTCCTCGATCTGATCGAGCGGGTTTGCAGCGACAAGGCCATCATAGCCATCAGTGCGCCGTGCGAGGAAGCCGGCGACCACGGGCAAAGCCTCAACCCCTTTCATCTATGGCACTTCAGCTTTGACGAGTTTCGCGACTTGACAGAAGGCCGGTTAGGAGCGGCTGCACAATGGTTGCTCGGAACCCCAGCCTTCGGCGAGATGAATTTCATCCTGAATGACACGCGGGTTTCGGAGGGGCACAAGGATCCGATCGTCGTAATGGATATGCGGTTCTGTGATTTGGCTGCGATTCTGCCGTCGAAATGGGGTAACGGCGTGTCGCAGCACACTTGCGCCCACTACGTTGGCGTTTGGGGCGCAAAGCCCGGCGCCAATGCCGTGGTTAGCGGTCAAACCTTCGCACAATTCCGTGAGCCGTGGCAGGTGATAGAATGGCAGCGTGAACAAATAGCCCGGCTGGAGGCCGAACTGGCACGCCAAAACGTGATCATATCAGGCTTGAACGAAGAAAAGAAAAAGCGGGCTCCGAGGGCGCCGTCGATGGCCAAGCCAAAATCGTCGAGCGCCAGATCGTCGAAAATCAGAAAGAACTGAAACGGCCCGAGGGTCGCCAGATCCGTGCTCTTCGAGGATCGCGAAATCTTGCTCGTCGAAGAACCGGCTTTACATCAGACCTGACGGTGTGTGGTGCCGGGCCCTGGCGGCGAATGGTCGGGTTCGACGGGCGGGAGATCAAGCCTGGCTTGGCCATGCAATTGCGTGGCCCACCAGACATGGCCTACAATGCATTGTAGATTTCGACTGCCTCTTCAACGTCCGCAAACGGCGTGATCTTCCCGGCCTCGAGCACAACCGCTTTCGAGCAGTAGCTGCGTATTGCAGTCATGTCATGACTTGCGATGATCATGGCTCGGCTTGCGCGCTTTTCAAAAAGCTCCTCGGCACATTTGGCGTGGAATCTCTGGTCACCCACCATAATGACTTCGTCGATCAGGTAACAATCAAACTCGATCGCGAGCGAAAGAGCGA
>NZ_JAMNXL010000131.1 GCF_023653175.1 Erythrobacter sp.
CGGTCGAACATCACGCAGCCGGTCACGAACATCAGGATCGCGCCCGCCAGCGCCGAGATCGCGATCGGCAGCTTGATCGGCGCATAGCCATCCGCATCGAACCACGGCAGTCCGAGCGAGGCGGTGGAGATCGCACCGAGCATGATCGCGCCCGCCAGCACCGCCTTCGAGCGGCGCGGCAATTCGCGTGCGCCTTCAAGCCTTAGCAGCGCGTCACTGCGGGCGAAGTTGGCAAGATCTTCGGCAAGGCCAATGGCAAGCAGCACGTCGCCGTCGCGGATTTCCGCAGCAGGCACGTCTTCCCCTTCGGCGCGCCGTTCCACCCCTGGGCGGTGGATGCCGAGCACCGCGACTCGGTAGAGGTCGGCAATTGCCGATCCGGCGAGCGTGCGGCCGACGAGGCGCGAATCCGCAGTGACGGTCATCTCGACCGCGACGATATCCTCGCCGCTTGATTTGGAGACCCGACGGATGCGATCGATGATCCAGCCCGGCGCGAGTTCCCCCTTGAGCGCGCGCGCGGCCTCCTCGATCGCGGCGTGGGAGCCCGAGATATGCAGCCCCTGCCCCGGTGCGAGCGGCCCCGGGGGCGCAGAATGGACGGTGATGCCCTGCGGCAGCTTGGCACCGAGGCTCGACAGGTCGCCGCCCGCCAGCACGCTGCTCGCGCCGACCCTCAGGCGGGTGTGGAAGATCCGCGCGGCCAGATCCGGCCCGGTGCTGTTGTCGCGCAGCATACGCGGCATCACCAGCCACAGGTAGGGAACCGCGACGAGCCCGGCCATCAGCACGATCGGCGTGAACTGGAACACGCCGATGGGCCGCATACCGAGATCGTCGGCGATCGTGACCACAAGGATATTGGTCGAAGTGCCGATGGTGGTCGCCATCCCGCCAAGCAGCACGGCGGTGTTGACCGGCATCAGGATCTTGGACGAGGGCATCAGGCCCTTGGCCGCAATGCCGACGATGATCGGGATCAGCAGCACCATCACCGGCGTGTCGTTGACGAACATCGACAGGGTGAAGGCGACCATCAGTGCGGTCAGCAACCCGGTCTGCGGGTTCACCCGGAACACGCCCTCCAGCACCCGCGCGAAGGGTTCAAGCGCGCCGGTCACCACCAGCCCCCGCCCCATGATCATCAGCGCGCAGATGGTGATGAGCGCCGAATGGCCGAAGCCGCCGAAGGCCAGCGCCAGCCCGTCGGTCGGGCGGGTATCGGGGAGCGGCGCGAAGTAGAGCCCGACCGCGATCACCGCGATGGTGACGAGGCTGATGATCTCTTCGCGGTATCGTCCGCGGGCAAAGGCGATGAACATGGCGATGGTCACCGCCATGGCCGCAATCGCGTGGGGAGAAGGAGCTTGCAGCATGGCCTGATCGTAACGCTAGTGGCTGTTGCGGCCGCGGCAAGCGGTTTGTCGCGCATCGCGACGAGTGGTGCCCCTGGCCAGACTCGAACTGGCACTTCTTTCGAAAACCGATTTTGAGTCGGTCGCGTCTACCAATTCCACCACAGGGGCCCCCGGAGCAGATGCATCGCGCTGTTAGCTTGGGTTCCGCCCGGCTTCAAGCGTCGCGGCAATGTTCCACATGAAACACGGCAGCACTGCGCAACCTGATGATAACTACACGCCTATCACCCGCCCATGACCCGCCAATAACACGGCAAGTGCCCTAGCGCAGCGCGCCCGCCAGCAGCTTGTGCAGCTTGGAGTGCAGCGCATCGTTTGCGGCGAGCACCTGCTCGGAGTGGATCGGCTCCGAACGGCCACGAAAATCGCTGACGAAGCCGCCCGCCTCGCGCACCAGCAGGCAGCCGGCGGCGGTGTCCCAGTCGGATAGACCACTTTCCCAGAACCCGTCGAAGCGCCCCTGAGCCACATAGGCGAGATCAAGGCTGGCGGCGCCAAAGCGGCGGATGCCCGCAACCTCGGGGCCGATGGCGCCGAAGATGCGGCCCCACTCGGCAAAGTCGCCGTGGCCGAAGAAGGGCACGCCGGTGGCCACCAGCGCATCGGCGAGGCGCGAGCGGGCCGAGACCCTGAGGCGCGCATCCTGGAGCCAGGCCCCGCGCGATTTTTCTGCCCAGAAGGTCTGGTCGGTGATCGGCTGGTAGACCACGCCCGCGACCACATCGCCCCAGCCCTTGCCGTCCGCGCGCGGCTCCTGCGCAGCGATGGAAATAGCGAAGTGCGGGATCCCGTGGAGGAAGTTGCTGGTACCGTCCAAGGGATCGACGATCCAGCGCGGCATGCCGGGGTCCCCCTCGATCACGCCGGCCTCTTCCATCACGAAGCCCCAGCCCGGACGGGCGCTGAGCAGTTCGTCATAAATCGTGCGCTCGGAGCGCATGTCGGCCTTGCTGACGAAATCGGCCGGGCCCTTGCGGGAGACCTGCAGATGCTCGACTTCGCCGAAATCACGCCTGAGACGCCCGCCCGCCTTGCGTGCGGCGCGTTCCATGACGCGGATGAGGCCGGAAATAGCTGCCATGTGCCTGATTAACCCGCTTTGCCGACGTAGGCCTGCTCGTACACATCGACGATGATGCGCGTGCCGCTGCCGATATGCGGCGGCACCATGATGCGCACGCCGTTGTCGAGGATCGCGGGCTTGTAGCTCGACGAGGCGGTCTGGCCCTTTACCACGGCGTCGGCCTCGACGATGGTGGCTTCGATCTGCGCGGGCAGTTCGACCGAGATCGGCTTTTCGTCCCACAGTTCGAGGTTCACCTGCATCCCGTCCTGCAGGAAGGGGCGCGCATCGCCGAGCAGGTCGCCGGGCAGCGTGATCTGTTCGTAGGTGTCATTGTCCATGAACACCAGATCCTCGCCCTCGGCATAGAGGAACTGGAATTCCTTGGTGTCGAGCCGGACGCGCTCGACCGTGTCGGCGCTGCGGAAGCGCACGTTGGTCTTGCGGCCATCCTGCAGGTTCTTCATCTCGACCTGCATATAGGCCCCGCCCTTGCCCGGCTGGGTGTGCTGGATCTTGGCAACTTTCCAGATGCCTTTTTCATATTCCAGAATGTTGCCGGGGCGGATATCGACGCCGCTGATCTTCATGGGCTGTGGGCCTTTATGCGAGATGGAAAGAGCATGGGAGGCGGGCGGCCGACACGGCGCCGCACCCGAAAGGATGCGCGCCCATAGCCGAGCCTAGGCGGCTCGGCAAGCATGGGGCGAGCCGCTCCCACCCCCGTTCAAATGGTGGTTAATCAAATGGCGCGGGGCCGCAGCCGGTGATAGAGGGCGCACCCATGAAGAACCGTTACGTGTTCCTGCTGCTGGTCAGCGCCGCCGCCACCGCCGCTCTTCTGCCGGGCCGCGGCCTCGGTCAGGACCAGTCATCGGGCCGCGCCGCCTCGCGCCCCGAAGCTTCGGTGGGGATGCCGGCCGGCGGCATGCTCGGCATCCTGCGCCACGGCAACTGGGAATGCGCACTGCCGGGCGACGCGGGGAGCGACGCCTTCGTGCCGGTGCCCGCCGAAGCCTTCCGCATCGGCACCGCCTCGAGCTACGAGAGCGCCGCAGGCGGCGGCATCTACCTGCTGCGCGGCCGCGAAGTGGTCTTCACGCGCGGCCCCAAGAAGGACCAGCGCTTCAAGGTGCTGGGCGAGAACACGCTCCAGAAGCTCGCACCCGGCGGCGGCCTGACCAAGCTGATCTGCACGCGCGTGTCGAACGGGAACTGACCGGAACCGCGCCTGCGATGACCGCCCCGTCCCTTCCAAAGGCGCTCGCCTTCGACGTGTTCGGCACAGTGGTCGACTGGCGCACCAGCGTGACGCGCGAATCCGCCGGATTTCTGGCGGCGATCGGTGAGGACCCCGCCGATGCAGCCGCCTTCGCCGATGGGTGGCGCGGGCAATATATCGCGGCGATGGTGGGGATGAGGAAATCGGGGCGCGCATTCGTGCCATTGGATGTGCTCCACCGCGAGATGCTGGAGGCCGCCTTGCGCGCGCGGGGCGTCGATCCGGCAGGGCTGGACGCGGCGCTGCTCGCCGACTGGAACCGCGCCTGGCACCGGCTCGATCCTTGGCCCGACGCGGTGGAGGGGCTGGCGCGATTGAAGGCGCGCTTTCCCATCGTCACCCTCTCGAACGGCAATATCGCGCTGCTGCTCAACATGGCCCGGCGCGCGGGCCTGCCGTGGGACGCGATCCTCGGCGCAGAGGTGAGCGGCACCTACAAGCCCGATCCCAGGGCCTATCAGCACACCGCCGAGGTGCTCGGCATCGCGCCGGGGGAACTATGCCTCGTCGCCGCGCATCACGGCGATCTGGCGGGGGCGCGGGCTGCGGGCTTGCTCACAGCCTATGTCGACCGCCCCGACGAATACGGCGGCGCCCCCGCGCCCGATGCGCATCACGAACAGGCGTGGGAATGGTCAGCGACGAGTTTTGTCGAACTGGCCGATCAGCTCGGCTGCTGAGCGCCGCCGGATTCGGCCAAACTGTGCGGTGCCCTTTGCGAAGGCACGGTTTGCAGGTAGAATTTGCCCATGCCGACAATTCCCCCCGCTTTCGCGCTCTTGCTGGCTACAGCATTCACGACACCGGCGGAGGAATACAGTCAGTGCATCGATGAGACGATCACCAACGCCGCTTGGCAGGCCTGCGGCGAGGCCTATCTGAAGCGGCTGGATGGCGAACTCAACGCGGCGTGGGCACGGTTTGATGCCGAGCAGCGCAAAGACCTCCTCGCCGAGCAACGCGCCTAGCTGAAATTCAGGGATGCCTCCTGCCGATATTGGATAGACGGACACGGCCGCGAGGGCACGGTGCTGCACTTCTACATCTGCAGAGGCAAGGTGATCGAGGCGCGCATAGCCGCGCTGGAAACGCTCCGCCGCGATCTCGATCCGTTTGCGCCGTAGGCTTGCGCGGCGCCAGGCTAAAGACACGCCGCAGTCGTCCCGCGCAGACCTCTAAATCCCCGCCAGCCAGAAGACATGCATGAACCACACCTCGCGCGCGAGGAACGGGACCTGCGTGGCGAGGCTTCGGTAACGCGTCGTGGGCGTGGACGATGCCTGCCCGGCAAAACCCTCGGAAGCGGCCATCGCCATGGCGCGGCGCATGTGGAGCGGGTCGGAGACAATCAGCACCGGCTGGCGGGCGCTCTGGCCCAGCACCCTGCGCGCGTTGGTGAGGTTCTGGCGGGTGGTGCGCGAGCGGTCTTCGAGGAGGATCGCCGCCGCCGGAACTCCGCGCGCTTGCAGATAAGCCCTGCCCGCCGCCGCCTCGGACACCTTGTCCTCGGGCGAGCGCCCTCCGGTGACGAGAACCCGCTCCGCCCTGCCAACGCGGTAGAGTGTCGCTGCATGGTCGAGCCTTGCAGCAAACACCGGCGAGGGCCGCTCACCGATCACCGCCGCGCCGAGGACGATGGCGGTCTTCCCGCGCTCCGTGCCGGTGACGGCGGGGCCGACCGCGATCCAAGCCGCAACCGCGCCAAGCCAAAGGACAATTGCCCCCGCGAGCCACGCCAAACGGCGCTTCACCCCCGCATGACCTTGGCAAAAGCCTCGATCGCAGCGACCTCGTCCCCGCCCCACACGGCGTGAGATACGGCAAGGAAATCCGCGCCAGCCTCGACCAGCGGCTTGCAGTTCACGGGCGTGATACCCCCGATCGCGACGCAGGGGATTTCGAACAGCTGGCTCCACCACTGGAGCAGTTCGGGCTCGGGCCGCTCGGCGTCGCCCCCCCTGTCCTTAACTACGTCCTTCGTTGCGGAGGGGAAGAAGGCCCCGAAGGCGACATAATCCGCCCCCGCCTCGCCCGCTTCCATCGCCATGTGGCGGCTGGCATGGCAGGTGACGCCGATCTGCGCCTCGCGGCCCAGTTCCGCGCGCGCATCCTTGGGCGAGCCATCGTCCTGCCCGAGATGCACTCCGTCAGCCTTCAAGCGCTTGGCGAGCGCCACCGAATCGTTGACGATGAAGGCCACGTCATGCGCGGCGCAGATCGCTTGCAGGGGGGCGGCGAGCCGCGCGGCCTCGTGCTGGTCGACACCCTTCACCCGGAACTGGAAGGCCGTGACTAGGTCGCCATGCCGCCGCGCACCTGCGGCGAGCGCGCGTTCGAGCCGCGCGGGAAACTCGCCGCCGACGTCGAGGGGGGAGATGAGATAGAGCTGTGTCTGGGTCATGGCGGGGCTCGCTAGCGCGTCGCGGGCGTTCTGTCACTTGTCGGCGATTCGTTCAGCCCGCACTCAGGCGCGAGCGGGCCTTGTCGGCTGCATGATCAAGCTCACGCGCCCTCTCGCCCCCGCCCTGCTGCTCGCCAGCCTCGCCGCCTGCGCGGTGATCCCCGATGCGCCGCGCCCCGAGAGCATCGCCGTGCCGCAGGGCACGCCGGTCGCGCTCGGGCAGGCGGTCAAGGTCGGCCCCGTGGTCGCCACCCCGATGGAGGTGGTCGAGGACAGCCGCTGCCCGATAAATGCGCGCTGCGCGTGGGCCGGGCGGCTGGTGGTCCGCACCCGCATCGACGGCGCGGGCTGGCGCGACACCGCCGACCTCACCCTGGGCGAACCGTGGAGCACGCACGACATCGTCCTCGCGCTGACCTCGGGCGAACCGGGGCGCATGGCGGGCGAAGGCGCGCAGACCCCCAAAGAGGCCTACCGCTTCACCTATGAGGCGCGTTGAGGCTCAGCCCGAACAGCTCGCGCTGGCGATCTGGTCGATCGCCTTGCCGAGCGTGGCGTTGAATTCCTCGTCCGACTGGCCCTTGCGCAGGTCCTGGAGCAGCCCGCGGCTGAAGCTCGCGATCATGCCGGGGTTGTGCGACAGGCGCGCACAGGCATCGTCGGTCGAGAACCCGCCCGAAAGCGCGACGACGCGCAGCACCTTGGGGTGCTTGATCAGCGGATCATAGAGGCCGGGGGTCGCCGGGATCGAGAGCTTGAGCATCACCTGGCTACCCTCGGGCAGGGCATCGAGGTGCTTGAGAATTGCGGCGAGCAGCAGCGCCTCGCCCGCTGCGCGATCCTCGGCGGTGATGTCATATTCGGGCTCGATGATCGGCATCAGCCCGGCCGCGATGATCTGCGCGCCGACCTCGAACTGCTGGGCCACCACCGCGGCGATCCCGGCGGGATTGGCCGCCTTGATGACCGAGCGCATCTTGGTGCCGAACATGCCCTGCGCCACCGACTTGGCGAGCAGCGCGTCAAGCTTCACCATCGGCTTCATCATCTGCACCCCGTCCGCCTCATCGGCGAGACCCTCATCCACCTTGATGAAGGGGACGATCCCGCGCGCCTTCAGCGCCTCGGCCGTGGGCTTGCCGTCCACTTCGCCATCCATGGTCTTCTCGAACAGGATCGCGCCGATAACCTTGCCGCTGGAGAAGCAGGGGCTGGTGATGACCCGCGCGCGCATCGCGTGGATCTGGGCGAACATCTCCTCGTCGCCCGACCACTCGCTCTCATCCACCCCGTAGCCGCGCAGTGCCTTGGGGGTCGATCCGCCCGACTGGTCGAGCGCGGCAATAAACCCCTGTCCGTTGGCGATGCGGGTCGTCATTTCCTGGGTGTTCATGGCTGGCTTGCTCCAAGTCGCGAGAGGTGGTTTCGTGCGGCCCACGAGGGTTTGTGCATAGGTATGCAAAGCCCCTTGCAGCACCCCTTAGCGAGGGCTCGGCTATGCTGCAACCGCGAAGGGCGAGAGCCTGCTCTACCGCTTCGACAGGCGGCGGATGATGCCGGTGAAACTGAGCGCAGGGCTCCCGTCGCCCGTCACCAGCCCGCGCACGAAGATCGTCTTGCCGCCCCCGCGGGTGACTTCCCCGCGCGCCTCGACCAGCGCGCCCGATTGCACCGACCCGAGGAAATCCCCCGCCAGATTGAGCGTCACCGCATGATCGCCCGCCAGCGCGTCGGTGGCGATCGCGAAGAGCGCGAAGTCGGCGAAGGTCAGCAGGCAGCCGCCGTGCATGAAGCCGCCGCCATTCATGTGGCGGGCCTCGGCGCGGAAGGCGCTGGTGTAGGAACCGTCCTCCTCGCGCCGGTAATAGAACGGGCCCGAGCGGGTCTCGAAGGGGTCGCCCTCCCAGAAGCGCCATCCGGCAAATTCGCCGCTGTCCATCACCTTGAGGGCGCCGTAACTGGTCTCGACTGCTTCGCTCATGCCTATTTCCACAATTGCAACTTGCCGACCGCAGCGGCGAGGTCCTTGTCCGGGTCCTGCCGCGCAAGGCTGAGGTCAGCGAGCAAAAGCTTGCTCGACCACGCGCTCTTGCGGAACAGCGCCGAAACGAGAAATGCGCCCGTCCACGCCCGCCCGCCGAGCATCAGATCGAGTTCGGCCCCGGCCACGAACCAGGCCGCATCGCGGTGCTTACGCGCGATCACCTCGCGAAAAGCGAAGCGGTTGCAGGCGAAGCCGCGCTCCATCGCGGCAAGGAAGCTCGGCCGATCAAGCAATTGCGGCGGAGTGCTGCCGACCAGCATCATGAAGTCGCGGGTCGTCAGCTTTTTCATCACCTTCACGTCGCCCGCCACCCAGGCGCGCATCGCGCCGAGCGCAAGCGCCTCGATCTCGGCTTCGCTGACGGCCACGGATCAGCCCTCGAGCGCTGCCACGCCGGGCAGGACGCGGCCTTCCATCCATTCGAGGAAGGCGCCGCCTGCGGTCGAGATATAGGTGAAGTCCTGCGATGCCCCGGCATGGGCGAGCGCCGCGACCGTGTCCCCGCCGCCCGCCACGCTGATGAGCGAACCCTCGAGCGTCAGCGCCGCAGCCGTGCGCGCGAGTGCGACCGTGGCGGCATCGAAGGGCTCGGTCTCGAAGGCGCCAAGCGGCCCGTTCCAGACCAGCGTGCGGCAGGTCTTGAGCACGTCGGCAAGCGCTTCGACCGCCTGCGGGCCGAGGTCGAGGATCATCTCGTCCTCCGCGACCTCGTGGACGTTGCAGACCCGCAAGCTGGCCGGGTTGGCGGCGAACTCCTTTGCGACCACCACGTCATAGGGCAGGTGCACGGTGCATCCCGTGCGCTCGGCCTCGTCCATGATTGCAGTGACGGTGGGGGCAAGGTCGTGCTCGCACAGGCTCTTGCCGACATTGACGCCGCGCGCGGCGAGGAAGGTGTTGGCCATGCCGCCGCCGATGATCAGGTGCTGGACCTTGCCCACCAGATGTTCGAGCACGGCAAGCTTGGTCGAGACCTTCGCCCCGCCGACCACGGCAGCAACCGGCTGCTCGGGCGAGCCGAGCGCGGCGTCGAGGGCCCGCAATTCGGCCTCCATCGAGCGGCCCGCATAGGCCGGAAGGTGATGGGCGAGGCCCTCGGTGGTCGCATGAGCGCGGTGCGCGGCGCTGAAGGCGTCGTTGACGTAGAGCGTGCCGTGGGCGGCGATAGCCTGGGCGAGGTTCGGGTCGTTCGCCTCCTCGCCCGGCCAGAAGCGGGTGTTGTCGAGCAGGCCGATGTCGCCCGGCCCGAGGATCCCGATCGACTGCGCCACCACCGGCCCGGCGATCTCGGGGATGAACATGATCTCCTCGCCGATCACCTTCTCGACATCGCCGATCACCATGCTGGTCGAAAGCGTGGAGGAGCGCGCGCCGCCGGGGCGACCGAAATGCGCCAGCAGCAGCACCTTGGCGCCGCGCCCGGCGAGTTCGAGGATGGTGGGCTTGACCGCCTCGACCCGGGTCACGTCGGTCGCCGAACCGTCCTTCATCGGCAGGTTCAGATCGACGCGCACGAGCGCGACTTCGCCGGTGAGGTCGGCGGGCAGATCGTCGAGGGTCTTGAACTTGGGCATTGCTGGCTCCTTCCCCCCTCCCGCCTGCGGGAGGGGCCGGGGTGGGCACGAGCGTGGCGCAGGCCCACCCCGCTGCGACTAGCGAGCAAGCTCGCAAGTCTCGCTCCCCTCCCGCACGCGGGAGGGGCGTTCGGTTACAAGAACTTCGCCATCACCCCGGCGGTATCGATCATGCGGTTGGAGAAGCCCCACTCGTTGTCGTACCAGCTGACGACGCGGGCGAGCTTGCCTTCCATCACGCTGGTTTCCAGCGAATCGACGGTGGACGAGGCCGGGTAGTGGTTGAAATCGCTCGAGACCAGCGGCTGGTCGGTATAGTCGAGCACGCCCTTCATCGCCCCCTCGGCCGCCGCCTTCAGCGCAGCGTTGATCTCTTCGACCGTGGTATCGCGCGATGGCGTGAACACCAGATCAATCAGCGACACATTGGGCGTCGGCACGCGCACCGACGAACCGTCGAGCTTGCCCTTGAGTTCCGGCAGCACCAGCCCGACCGCGCGCGCAGCGCCGGGGGGGGTGGGGATCATGTTGGTCGCCCCGGCGCGCGCGC
>NZ_JAMNXL010000275.1 GCF_023653175.1 Erythrobacter sp.
CCCGCCCGCGCGGTCAGGGCCCCCGCGCGATCGGCGATCTCATGCCCGAGATCGGCCGGACCGCCTTTCGCCGTTTCGGCTTCGTGCAAAGCTCGGTCGTCACCCGCTGGCCCGAGATCGTCGGCCCGCGCCACGCCCGCGTGTGCAGCCCCGAGGCGATCCGCTTTCCCCCGGGCGAGAAGGCCGAAGGTATCCTCCAACTGGTGGTGATCCCCGCCCATGCGCCGCTCATCACCCAGGTGATCCCCGAGATCATCGAGCGGGTGAACCGCTTCTTCGGCTACCGCGCGGTCGCCCGGGTCAAGCTGCGCCACGGGGCGGTGACCCCGCCCGCCGACAGCCGCGCCGCCAAGCCCCCGCCCTCGCTGAAGCCGATCCCGCTGGAATTGGGCGACAGCTTGCGCGATATCGGCGACCCGGAACTGCGCACCGTGCTCGAATCGCTCGCCCGCAGCCTCTCGAACAGCGAAAACCCGATCCCACCGGAAGACGACCTCGCATGATCAAACCCCTTCTTCTTGCCGCCGCCGCGCTCGCTCTGGCCACCGGCGTTGCCTCGGCGCAAGACCTCTCGCGCCCCGACAGCGCCTTTGCACCCAAGCCCAAGTCGGCCAACTGGCAGAACACCATCACCCGCACCGAGCGCGGCCACCTGATCGGCAACCCCGAGGCGGCCACCCGGCTGGTCGAGTTCATCAGCTACACCTGCCCGCACTGCGCCGATTTCGCCGCACGCGGCGAGCCCGCGCTCGATGTGGTGCTCCTCGGCCCCGGCAAGCTCACCGTCGAGGTGCGGCCGGTGATCCGCAACGGTCTCGACCTTGCGGTGACGCTGCTCGCCAATTGCGGCGATCCGGCGCAGTTCAAGGTCCGCCACCGCGCGCTGATCCTCGCCCAGGCCGACTGGCTCGGCAAGGCGCTCGCCGCCCCGCAGAGCCAGCAGGCGATCTGGCAGCGTGGCGACAAGGCCGGGCGTCAGAACGCCGCGAGCGCGCTGGGGCTCACCGCGATGCTGGCGGCCAAGGGGCAATCCAAGGCCGAGCTCGACTCCTGCATCGCCAACGATGCCGCCGCCCAGAAGCTGCTACGCAACGACGACGCCGACGCGGCCGAATTCGGCGTCAACAGCACGCCCAGCTTCGCGATGGACGGCAAGCTGCTCGCCGAGGTCCACAACTGGGAGGCGCTTTACCCGCTGCTGCGCGACCGCTTCACCGCGAAGGCCGACTGACGCGCCCACAGATTGTTCACACCCCAAGCGCAGCCATGCTTGCTGGCGACGCGCGTGCGGGGCTATCCTCCCGACCCTTAGCGAAAGCCCGAGGAATACACGATGACCCTGACCCGCCTCTTCTCGCTCTGCCTTGCCGCCCTCGCACCGCTTCTGCTCGCGGCATGCGGCGGGGAAACCGCTTCCGACGAGGCCAGCAGCGAGCCGCTGCCGATCGTCGCGCCGCCTGCGGGCACGACCTGGGCGCAGAAGGTCGCCACCACCGAAAGGGGCGGCTACCTCGTCGGCAACCCCGACGCGCCGCTCAAGCTGGTCGAATATGGCTCGCTCACCTGCCCGGCCTGCGCACGCTTTTCCGAAGAGGCGATGAAGCCCTTGATGGAGACCTACGTCAATTCGGGCCGGGTCAGCTTCGAATTCCGCAGCTTCGTGATCCACGGCTCGCTCGACCTTGCGCTCACCCGCCTGATCGGCTGCTCGGCGCCCGAGGCCGCGATGCCGCTTGCCGACCAGATCTGGGCCAACCTCGGTCCGATCCAGCAGCGCGCCTTTGCCAACGAATCAGCCGTCGCCGATCTCAACAAGTTCCCTGAGAACGAACGGTTCGTGCGCTACGGAGAGCTGACCGGCCTCTACGAATTCTTCGCCGCGCGCGGGATCAGCGAAGATCAGGCGCGCGCCTGCATGGCCGATTTCGCCAGCTTGGAGAAAATCGCGAAGGTCTCGGAAAGCTACAGCACCGAAGACAACATCAGCCAGACCCCGACCTTCGTGCTCAATGGCAACAAGGTCGAAGGCAGCTCCTGGGCCGAGCTCGAACCCCGGCTTCAGCGCGCCGGCGCGCGCTGAAGCTGACGGGCGGGGGCGCCAAGACCGAAGATGCAGATCCACCGGCTCAAGCTGAGCGGCTTCAAGAGCTTCGTCGAGCCGGCGGAACTGCGCATCGAGCCCGGACTGACCGGCGTCGTCGGCCCCAATGGCTGCGGCAAATCGAACCTCCTCGAAGCGATCCGCTGGGTCATGGGGGAGACCTCGGCCAAGTCGATGCGCTCGGGCGGCATGGAGGACGTGATCTTCGCGGGCACCTCCACCCGCCCCCCGCGCGACTTTGCCGAAGTGGTGCTCCACGCCGCGGATGACAGCGGGGAGGAGCTGGTCGTCACCCGCCGGATCGAGCGTGGCGCGGGCTCCGCCTACCGCGTCAATGGCCGCGACGTGCGCGCCAAGGACGTGGCGCTGACCTTCGCCGATGCCGCGACCGGCGCGCATTCCCCTGCGCTGGTCAGCCAGGGCAAGATCGCGCAGGTGATCGCCGCCAAGCCCGCCGAGCGCCGCGCGATGCTGGAAGAAGCTGCGGGGATCGCGGGGCTGCACGTCCGGCGCAAGGACGCCGAAAGCAAGCTGCGCGCCGCCGAGACCAACCTCGCGCGGCTCGAGGACCTGATGGCGGGGCTCGACGCGCAGATCGCTTCGCTGAAGCGCCAGGCGCGGCAAGCCGAGCGCTACACCGATCTCACCCGCCAGATTCAGGCCGCAGAGGCGCGGCTGCTCTTCGCCCGCTGGCGCGAGGCCGCCGCCGCCGCCAAGGCCGCGCGCGCCGCGGCCGAGGGTGCCGAGGCGCGGGTCGCTGAAGCGCAGAAGGCGGTGGAAGTGGTGCAGGCCGAGCAGGCCGAGGCCGCCCATGCGCTTGCCGCAGCGCGCGACGAACTCGCCGACCGCCGCGACGATGCATCGGCCCACGGGCACCGTATGGCCGCGCTCGCCGAAAAGCTCGATGCCGCCGAAACCCGGCTTCGCGATCTGACACGCCAGCGGACGCGGCTCGAGGAAGACCGCTC
>NZ_JAMNXL010000276.1 GCF_023653175.1 Erythrobacter sp.
CGCGGCGAGCTCGCCGCCGGCGTAGAAGGCGTCGATCTCGTTCCACAGATCCCAGGCGAAGACCGCCGGGCTCGCGCCCCAGCGCCGGGTGGCGAAGAGCAGCCGGTTGATGATCGCGGCGCGGGTTTCGGGGCAGGTGAACATCGCCTCCGGCCCGGCGCACGGCCCCCCGCGCCGCGCCGCATAGGGGTGGTAATGCCAGCGCCGCGTCATGAAGAAGGTGTCGAAAGGGGTGAGCAGGAAGCGGATGCCGTGCCGTTCTCCAAGCGCGATGAGGTCGTCCCACAGCCGCACCATCGCCGGGCTGAAAGCGCCTGCGCGGTGTTCGAGATGGCGATGGTGCCCCTGGCTGTATTCAAGCATCAGCCTGAGGCAGGTGACCCCCTGCGCCGCGAGCTCCGCAAAGTGGCGCTCCACCGCTGCCGGGTCGCGGCGGCGGTGGAGCGGGGCGATGTTGGGCCAGGTGATCGCCTCGTTGTGGCCGACCGGATGCCAGGGCTCGCCCGCTTCGGTCTCGAAATAGGGCGCGCCTGCCGCCACGCGAATCCAGCCGGCGCCCTGGAAAGGGCCGGGCGGGGCGACGCGGCGCAGCGCCTCCCCGGTGCGGGCCGCAGCGCCGCTGTTCATTCCGCCGCCACCGTGCCGCGTCCCGCCACCGGCTCGCTGCGCCAGCGCGCATCGAGCCGCCGCCACGCGGCGAGCGCCTGGCCGACGATCTGGTCCATGTTGTAGTAGCGATAGGTCGCCAGCCGGCCGACGAAGGTGACATTGTCGCAGGCCCGCGCCAGCGCGTCATAGCGCTTGTACATCGCCTGCGCCTGCGGATTGGGGATCGGGTAATAGGGATCGCCCTCTGCCGCCGGATATTCACGGGTGATGCTGGTGAGCGGGGCGCGTTGACCGGTGAGGTGCTTGTATTCGGTGATGCGGGTATAGGGCACGGCCTCGTTCGGGTAGTTCACCACCGCCACTGGCTGCGCCTGCTCGCACGGCAGGGTCTCGTGCTCAAAGCGCAGCGAGCGGTAGGGGAGCTTGCCCAGCCGGTGCCCGAAATATTCGTCGATCGGCCCGGTCCAGACGAGGTGATCCCAGGTGATCCCGTCGGGCAGATCGGCAAAGCCCGTGCCGGTCATCACCGTGATCCGCGGCTCGTCGAGCATTCTGGCGAACATCGCGGTGTAGCCGTCCGCCGGCATGCACTGGTAGGTGTCGGTGAAGTAGCGATCATCGGTGTTGGTCCGCGCCGGCACGCGCGCGGCGACCGACTTGTCGAGCTCGCTGGGATCGACCCCCCATTGCTTGCGGGTGTAGCCTTCGAAGAATTTTGCGTAGAGATCCTCGCCGACCTGCGCGACCACCTGATCGCGCGAGGTGAGCACTTCGGGCACGGGAACCGCCACGGACTTGAGAAAAGCTTCGGCCTCGGCATCGGTCTCGAGGCCCAAACCATAAAGCCGGTTGAGCGTCGTGCGGTTGATCGGCATCGGCACCAGCATGCCGTCGACCGAGGCGAGCACGCGGTGCTCGTAGGGGCGCCAGCGGGTGAACCCCGAGAGGTAATCGAGGATGTCGCGGCTGTTGGTGTGGAAGATGTGCGGCCCGTATTTGTGGACGAGAATGCCGCCCACATCGCGGTGGTCAAAGGCATTGCCGGCGATGTGATCGCGCTTGTCGATCACCAGCACCGAGCGGCCCGATTCGCTCGCGATCCGCTCGGCCATCACAGATCCGGCAAAGCCTGCGCCGACCACCAGCACGTCGTAGTGGCGCGGGGGCACGGCCTCGCTGCCGCTGCTGCTGGCGAAGGCGGAGATCTGGCGCGTGACCAGCGCGGTTTCGAGCTTTCTGGCGATGCGGCCCGCGATCCCGTCCCAGCTCTTGTCCGCAAGGCAATCGCGCGCCTCGGCCCGCCAGCCTGCGCGTGCGGTTTCGGAGGCGGCCAGCAGGTCATCGCAGGCCGCGACGAAGGCGTCGGGCTCGTCGGCGATGCGCACCGCGTCGAGGTGGCCGTAGCCTGCCACCACGTCGCGGATCGAGGTCGAGACCACGGGCAGCCCGGCGGCCATGTATTCGGGGGTCTTGGTCGGGCTGATGAAATCGGTCGCCGCATTGCGCGCAAAGGGCATTAGCGCGACGTCCCACCCGGCCGCATAGGCGGGCAGGTCGGCATAGTGCTTGGTTCCCAGCCAGTGGATGTTGGCCGCGCGCGGAAGATCGGCCTCGGCGATCTTCACCACGGGACCCACCATCACGAAGGACCAGTCGGGCCGGGCCTGCGCCGCCGCCGCGATCAGCGCCAGATCCAGGCGCTCGTCGATCACCCCGTAAAAGCCGAGGCGGGGGCGGGGGAGCCCGGCCTGATCGGCCGGGTCCGCCACACGTTCCGCGCCGCGCGCGAAATGCGCGATGTCGACGCCCGAGGGGATGCAGTGGATGTTGCGGTGCCGGGCGGCGCGCGCGGCATAGAGGCTCCTGCCGCCGCACAGCACGATGTCCGCCCGCGCCATCAGTGCGCTCTCGCGCGCGGCGATATCGGCGGGGGCGAAGGCGAAATTGGCGAGCTCGTCCATGCAGTCATAGACCACCACGTCCGCGCGCGCCCCGGCACTGAAGCCGAGCATCATCGGGGTGTAGTACCAGAACACCCGCGGCGCTGTCTCGCCCGCCAGCATCTCGTGGAGCAGGCCGCGCAACGCGAAATCGGTCTCGCCCGCATTGAGCCCATCGGGCAGCACCGGAACGATGCGGGTGAGGCCTTCGCCCAGCGCCTCGCGTTCGAGCCGGGGCACGGTGCAATCGGCCTCGGCGCGCGGCTCCTCCCAATAGGTAACGTCGAAATGATCCGCGAGCCGGGTCATGATGTGCTGCGGGCGCTGGAAGACGAGATTCCAGCGGAGATGCGAAAAGCACACCAGCACGGGCCGCCCGGACGGGATGCGGGCATGGGGCGGGGTCTCTGACGGGCGATGCATGGCGACGGTGCCTTCCGGTTCGGGAGTGGCCGCCGGCGGAACACTCGCACGGGCGGCGTCGCCTGGGGGCGACACCCCCGACTAGCG
>NZ_JAMNXL010000001.1 GCF_023653175.1 Erythrobacter sp.
AGGCACACCCTACGCGACCAGTCGCTACGCTATTACTTTGAATTCGTTCACGGAAAGGGCAGAACAGTCAGGTGGCAGCTTCTCAATCAAATCCGACTTGCCAATCGGATCCGATAAACTGGACGCTATATCGCTGAAAAAGCGTCACAAATCCATCAAGGTTGGCTATCCTAATCTGATTGACGATTCCCAACTTAGAATCCGAACCGGACTGCCCCAAGTTTTCCACATGCATCCAGCAAATTTGGGGTGCCTGTTGGGGGCTAGAGAAATTCGACCGTCCAAGGTTGTTATTTATTTCCAGATAAATAAACCAACCTTTGGCTTCCCGCTACCCCATCCCCCTGTCCGATCCCATCCGTATTCGACTGGACATAGCGCCAAATCTCACGGTATTGAGGGACTTTCCGACCAAACGCGTTCGAAAGCGTCCGCCCCCAGCCATAGGGGACTGGGTGTATGATTGGGGACTAACCGTCGACCGTGCCCATGGTGGTTCGCTGATTGGCTGCTTCCCAAACCTAAATGGCCGGCTTCGCCATCATCCACAGCGCCATCGCAATCATCATCAAGTTTTCGGTCAGCGAGACGAATCCCAGCGGCACGTTGCTGTCTCCGCCGACGCAGGCACACTTCAGCTCGCGCCGATCGATGTAGACCGCTTTGAAAACCGAAACGGCGCCAATCGTGCCGATGAACAGCGCCACCGGGATCGACAGCCAGTGGAGTGCGCCTGCCACCATCAGCACGCCCGCCAGCCCTTCGGCAAAGGGGTAGACCCGGCCATAGGGCACCCAGCGCCGGGCGAGCAGATCGTAATTCAGGAACATGGTCGCGAACTTCTCGACGTTCTGAAGCTTGAGCAGAGCCAGCACCACCATGGAAAAAGCCACGAACCATTCGGCCACGCGGATGCTGAGCACCGTGCCATCGACGGCAAAGCCTGCAGCCATCGCCATCAGCGCGGTCATCGCAAACAGCGCGATCACCGGGCGATAGGTCGTCGCAGCGGGATCAACAACCTTGAGTCCAAGGAACCGGCGCAGATCATCATATCCCCCGATCCGTTGCCCGCCGACGAAGGTCTGCGGCGTGGTGGCGACACCATGCTCGGCCTTGAAGACGTCGGTATCGGCGCGGGTGGTAAGATGGTTGTCGATCACCGCGTAGCCGCGGGATTCAAGCAGGTGCTTGGCCTTCAAACCGTAGGGGCAGATGTGATCGGGCATTACCATGCGATACAGCACGGCGGTGGCCGACCTAGAGCGGGTCATGAGCATTGCCGAATTCCTTTGATTCGCTTCCAATGCCGCCTGTATAAGTCCCGTACCGTAGTACGGAATCAAGTGGGTTTATGAAAATTGGTGATCTGGCCCGCGCCGGCGGGGTGAATGTCGAGACAATCCGCTACTACCAGCGGCGCGGGCTGCTGGCCGAACCGCCGCGCGGGGACGGGCCGCGGCGCTATGGCCTTGACGATCTTGAACGGCTCCGCTCGATCCGGGCCGCGCAGACCGCCGGGTTCACGCTCGACGAGATTGCCACGCTCCTTGCCCTGAACACCGATGATCGTTCCGCTGCGCATAGCCTTGCGCAAAGCCGTATCGCAGCGCTCGACGCCAAGATCGCCACCTTGCAGACCATGCGCGGCGCGCTGCTGCGACTGGCGGACGCGTGCGCGGCTGGCGAAACGGGGCCATGCCCGATCATCGCCGCCTTCAACCCCGACCAGGTGCAGCGGTGATTTCGCCCAAGCCATGAGGGATTTTTCGCACGCGTGCGTATGCAATGCGTCAGGAGAAATGTGATGGATATCGACGGCAATCTTGCGCAGCTCGCCGCTGCCCCGCTGCCCGATCTTTCGGCGATTGACGGCGGCGCGCTTGCCGTGCGGGCGCGGGCGGAGGTGCGTCATTCGCGCAGCACTCTGGCAGTGGCGATGGCGGCATCGCTGGGGATCGGGGTCGTTGGCGGAATGCAGGCTCCGGCGAAGGCCGAGGTGCCGCTTGCCGCTTTCGGCCCTTCGCTTGCTCTCGCACCGCTGATCGCGCTGGGGCAGGAATGACCGGCCGCCGCCTTGCTGTCGCCGCCGTTCTGGTGATTGCCCTTGCGCTTGTGGGCGTGTGGCTGGGGCGGATGGTTCAGCCGGCTGCGCATCACAGCGGCGCCGAGCTGCACGCGCTGATGCATGACGGGCTGGAACTCGACGACGCACAGGAACGCTCGCTCGCCGTGCTTGAGCGCGATTTTGCCGTGCGCCGCGAAGCGCTCGAAGCACGGCTGAGGGCCGACAACGCGCGGCTCGCCGAAGCGATTGCCGCCGAGCATCAGTATGGCCCACGTGTCTCGGCCGCGGTCGACGCCACCCACATGGCGATGGGCGACCTTCAGAAAGCGACGCTCGAACACATCTTCGCAATGCGCGCGATCCTGCGCCCCGATCAGCAGGCCAAGTTCGACGCGGCAGTCGCCAAGAGCCTTGCGCAACCGGGCAAGTGAACAGCGACAATCCGGACGCGGCGCTGGTGCGCGGGGCGCTGGCAGATGATGCGCAATCGGCACGCGCGCTGGTGGAGCGGCACCGGGAGGCGGTCTACCGCCTCGCCCGAAGCGCAACAGGCGATGCGGAGGAAGCGTTCGACATCACCCAAGAGGCCTTTGTCGCTGCCTTTGCCGCTCTGCACCGCTATGATCCGGCCCGGCCTTTCAGAGGATGGATCGCGGCCATCGCGCTCAACAAGTGCCGCGATCATGCGCGGCGGCGCGCGGTGCGGCGCTTTCTCGGGCTTCCACTGCCCGATAACGCCGCCGATTGGGTCGCGGACCATGCACCCTTGCCAGAGACTGTAGCCGCGGATCGGGCCGAGCTTGCTGCCACTGCCCGCGCGATCGCCGCGCTGCCGTCCAGCCTCAAGGACGTGCTGATCCTGCGCACGATCGAAGGCCTGTCGCAGGACGACACCGCGCAGACGCTTGGCATCAGTGCGAAGGCGGTCGAAACTCGGCTGTATCGCGCACGGCAAAAACTGACGGAGGCGATGAGGGATAAGCCGCGTTCCCGCGTATAGGAGACATGACCTCTCCCGTTCTTTCTCGCCGCCGCCTTCTGGCAGGTGCCGGAGCAGCTTCGGCCATTGCCGCGCTGCCTGCCTGGGCGCAGGGCCATTCGATGCACAAGATGCGCGGGGGCGCACCGATCCGGGTCGGCTTTGACGAGGTGAGCGGCGCGGTGATCGATCTTGCCGTAGACCACGGCCCGCGCGTGGTTCAGGGGCGCAAAGGGCACGGTGTTGCGGTCAACGGGAGTGTGCCCGGCCCGCTGGTGCGCATGAAGGAAGGGACCAATGTCCGCCTCAATGTGACCAACCGGCTGGCCGAAGACACCTCGATCCACTGGCACGGCTTGCTCGTACCGTTTCATATGGATGGCGTGCCGGGGATCAGCTTTCCCGGGATCAAGCCGGGGCAGACCTTCACCTATGAATTTCCGGTCAGACAGGCTGGGACTTACTGGTATCACAGCCATTCGGGCTTGCAGGAACAGCAGGGGCATTATGGCCCACTGATCATCGATCCGGCTGGCGACGAACCGGCCGAATATGATCGCGATTACATCCTGCTCCTGAGCGAGTTCACCGCGTTGCACCCGCACAAGATCATGGACCGGCTGCGCAAGGGTGAAGGCTATTTCAACTACCAGCAGACCAGCTGGGCGGATGATTACCCGCTGACGGCCGAGGACAGGCGGATGTGGGCGCAGATGCGCATGCCCGCGACCGACATCGCCGATGTCACAGGCTCCACCTACACCTACCTTGCCAATGGGCGCGGGCCGAAGGAGGGGCTGGAATACCTGTTCAACTCAGGTGAACGCGTCCGCCTGCGCGTCATCAACGGTTCGGCGATGACGTTCTTCAACCTGCGTATACCGGGCCTGCCGATGACGGTGATCGCCGCCGATGGCCAGAACGTGAAGCCGGTCGAGGTAGACGAATTGCAGATCGGCACGGCGGAGACATACGACCTTGTAATCGAGCCCCGCGCCGAGGCCTATACGATCGTTGCCGAAAGCATGGACCGTTCAGGTATGGCGCTTGCCACGCTCGCAAGCAGACCTGGCGCCCGCGCGCCGATCCCGCCGCCAAGGAAGCCCCCGCTACTCGACATGGGCGACATGGGGATGAACCACGGCGATATGGGTGGTAGTCACAGCATGGACGGCATGAAGATGCGCGACACGCTGCTCCTGCCCCCCGATGTGAAGACCGGGCCGGGGATCGACATGGTTTCCATGGCGCCGGTCGACAAGCTCGGCGATCCCGGCCTCGGCCTGCGCGATGTGGATCACCGCGTTCTGAATTACCGGATGCTGTCTGCGCTGGAGCCGAACCGCGACACCCGAACGCCTTCGCGGCTGCTCGAACTGCACCTGACCGGCAATATGGAACGCTACATGTGGTCCTTCGATGGCCAGATGTATTCCGCTGTCAGCGATGTGCCGGTCCGCTTTGCCTGGAACGAGCGGGTGCGGGTGAAGCTCGTGAACAACACGATGATGGCGCACCCCATTCACCTGCACGGGATGTTTTTCGAGCTGGTCAACGGCGAGGATGCCGCCCACCAGCCGCGCAAGAACGTGGTGATCGTCCAGCCCGGCGCGAGCGCGCAGTTCGATCTCACCTCCAATGAACCGGGCGACTGGGCGTTTCACTGCCACCTGCTTTACCACATGCACGGCGGAATGATGCAGACCGTGACGGTGATGGGGCAGGGGAGCGGGGCGTGAAGTTCGCATTGTCCTTGCTGGCGCTGACGGTTGCATTTCCGCTCGCCGCGCAAGACCCGCACGCCGGGCATGATATGGGCAGCATGAGCGAGCCGGAGAAATCGACCTCTCCCGGCCCGACTATGGAGACCCCGCCGCCTGCTGCCGCTGGCAGCGGCCCGCCGCGCGCTGCCGATGCGATCTGGGGTGCCGATGCCATGCAGGCCTCGCGCGAGGATCTGCGCCGCACCCATGGCGATTTCCCAGTCTTGTGGCTCCAGGGCGACCGGCTGGAAGCGCAGGTGCGCAAGGGTGAAGACGTCTACCTGTGGGACATTCAGGGCTATTACGGCGGCACTACCGAACGGTTGTGGTTCAAGTCCGAAGGCGAAGGCACATTCGGCGAAAATCCCGAAGATGCCGAGGTGCAGGCGCTTTATGCCAAGGCCTTCGCGCCGTTCTGGGATCTGCAGGCCGGCATACGCCAAGACATCGGCGGGCCGAACACCACCCATGCGGTGATCGGTGTGCAGGGCCTTGCGCCCTATCTGTTCGAGATCGACACCGCGCTGTTCCTCTCGCATCGCGGCGATGTGACCGCCCGCCTTGAAGCTGAGATCGACCAGCGCATCACGCAGCGCCTGATCCTCCAGCCGCGCATCGAGGCCAACCTTTCCGCGCAGGACATTCCCCAATTGGGCATCGGCGCGGGGCTTGACCAGATCGAGGTCGGCGCGCGGCTGCGTTACGAGATCAGGCGCGAATTTGCCCCCTATATCGGCATCGAACAATCCTGGCGCACCGGACGCAGCGCCAATCTCGCCCGCGCTCGGGGCGAAGACCCATCCGTCACCAGCTTTGTGGCTGGTATCCGTTTCTGGTTCTGATCAATACGAAGGACACTTTTTCCATGCGCATTTCCGCCCTCCTCGCTGCCTTCGCGCTTTCGACCCTCGCCCCCTCGGCGCTGCTGGCGCATGTCCAGCTGACTGCCTCGACGCCGTCAGCCGAAGCCACCGTCAAGGCACCGAAAATTATCACCCTGACCTTCAGTCAGCCGGTCGATCAGGCGAGCGCTGCCGCCAGCATTGTCATGACGGCCATGCCCGGGATGGCGAACCACGGCGAAATGCCGATCCGCAATTTCACCATGAGTTGGTCTGCCGATAACACAACCTTGACACTGACGCTCAAGAAGCCCCTGCCGACCGGGAGCTACGAAGTGCGCTGGCAGGCCGCTGCGGGCGATGGTCACGCGATGAACGGGACGGTCGGCTTCGAGGTAAGCTGACACCCGCCGCGGTTGCCCGATGCTGGTCTGCACTCGGCGAGCCGACAGAGCCCATGTGATGACGGCAACGGGCTCGGGACCAGGCTGGGTGGTTTTCGGCAAACGAGTTTAGGACAGCCGCCATTTCTGGCCCGAGCAGGGTAGTGACGGCCCCTCACCATCAACGAGGAGCCGATTGCTCACATTTTGGTGCTGGGAGCAACGCCCGAGCTGCGCGGCCGCGCTGACCTCCGCGCCAGTGCGGTGGGAGATCGTTGCGGTGGCGTTGCTGATGCTGTCACTCATCTGGGCGACCGCATCGGCCGGGCCGGACAAGAGCCAGAGCCCCCCGTCCTCGCCCCCGATCCATGCCACGGTCGCGAAGCTGCCGGGCAGGTCTGACGAAGGACTCTGCAAGCATGTCTACCGCATTCCTGCAAGCCTGTGTTCGGGGCTCTCGCAGGATGAGGACGACAAGCCGCATCCCGCTCGAAGCGGTCCCGGCCAGGGATGAAGAGCAAAAAACTAGAGCACGACAGGCCCGCGATGGCACCCTAGTCCCCCGCGAAATCCCCTGGTGTGCCTTGGTGCGGCGCCTCGTGCGTGGCCCAGTCGGCGCTGCCCGGCGGGGGGGCGGGCGAGCCTGCGGGGCCGGCCGGTTCGCTCGCCCCTCCACTCGCCTCGCCGGTGCGCAGGCGGTGGAGGTGGACCTTGGCGATCATGTTGGCCGAAATCGGTGCGGTGACGAACAGGAACACCGAGATCAGCAGCTCGTGCGTGGTCCACTCCCCCTCGCCGAGCTGGAACCAAACCACCGAGGCAACCAGCATCGCGCCCATTCCGAGCGTGGACGCCTTGGTGGGGCCGTGGAGCCGCTCCATCAGCGAGGGCAGGCGCACCAAGCCCCAGCTGCCGACCAGCGCAAAGCCCGCGCCGAGCACGATCAGCGCGGCGGCGAGCAGCTCGGCGAAGGACGCGGGGCCGCTCATTCGATGATGTCCCCGCGCAGCAGGAACTTGGCATAGGCGACGGTGCCGACAAAGCCCACCATCGCCAGCAGCAGCGCCGCCTCGAACGCGGTGCCGCTGCCGCCAGCGATCCCGGAGAGCACGATCAGGCCGATGGTGTTGATCACCATCGTGTCCAATGCGAGGATGCGGTCGGTCACGCCCGGCCCCTTGACGAGCCGCCACAGGTTCATCGCCAGCGCGAAGCCCAGCGCCGCAAAGCCGAAGGCGAGCGCCCCCTCGAGCACGCTCATCGTCATGGGAAAATCTCCTTCAGCCGCGCCTCGTAGCGCGCCTTGACCTTGGCGATCTCGGCGGCCGGATCGGGAGCGTGGAGGGCGTGGACGAGGAGGTATTCCCCACAGGCCGAGACGTCGGCCGAGACCGTGCCGGGCGTCAGGCTGATCGTGCCGGCAAAGACCGTGATCGCCTCGGGGCTGGAAAGTTCGAGCGGGACGGTCAACCATGCCGGGCGCAGGTCGCGGGTGGGCTTGAACAGGATGATCGCGGCGACCTGGAAGTTGGCGATCACGATGTCCCACAGCACCAGCGCCGCATAGCGACAAGCGGGCAGGAACCGCACCTTCGGGCGGCCCGGCCACCACGGCGCGGTGAACAGCGGCACCGCCACGCCGACCACCAGCGCGAGGAACAGCGTGCCGAAGGTGAGGTCGTTGACCATCACCATCCACATCATCACCAGCAGGGCGGAGAGGCCGGGGTGCGGGAGCAGGCGGCGGATCATCGCGGGCCCTCCGTCAGCACAGCCGCGGCGCTATCTGCGGGCGCGAGCACCTGCGCGGCGGCGGCATCGGCATAGGCGGTCGCGATCCCTGCGCCCGCCGACAGCACGGCAAGGCAAGCGAGCGCCAGCGCCGGGGCGACGAGATCGAGGCGGGTGTCGGGCGCGGGCGGGGCGTGGGAGCCCTCGGCCGTCTTCCAGAACACCGCGCTGCCCGCGCGCGCAAAGCCGATCACGCCGATGAAGGTCGTGCCGAGGATCACGCTCCACGCCCAGCCCCAGTTCGGCAGCGCCGCCACCGATTGCAGGATCAGGAGCTTGCCGATGAAGCCCGACAGCGGCGGCAGGCCGGTGGTGGCGATCGCGCCGGCCATGAACATCAGCGCTGCGACCCCGCGCCCAGCGAAGGCCGGGCCCGGGCTGGCGGCATCGCCGAAGCTCCCGCGCCGCCGCGCGGCGATGTCGGCGACGAGGAACAGCGCGGCGCCCGCAAGGGTCGAATGGACGAGGTAGTAGAGGCCTGCGCCAAGGCTCGCCCCGCTCCAGCCGGCGACCGCGATCAGCAGCGTGCCGGTCGATCCGATCACGGCATAGGCGGCCTGTTCGGCAAGGCTGCGCGCGGTGAGCACCCCTGCAAAGCCGACGCAGGCGCTCACCAGCGCGGCCGGAAGCAGCCACGGGGCCGGCGCCCAGGCGGCTGCTCCCGCGCCCTCGCCGAACACCTGCGGCACCACCCGGATCAACGAATAGACGCCGACCTTGGTCATGATCGCGAACAGCGCCGCGACCGCAGGCGTGGCAGCGGCATAGGTGCGCGGCAGCCACAGGTGGAGCGGCACGACCGCCGCCTTCAGGGCAAAGACGCTCGCCAGCAGCAGCGCCGCGATCCGCAGCAACCCCTGATCCTCGGGCGCGATGTCGCGCACGCGCAGGCCCATATCCGCCATGTTGAGCGTGCCGGTCAGCGCATAGAGCATGCCCAGCGCGATCAGGAACAGCGCCGAGCCGACGAGGTTCACCACCACATATTGCACGCCTGCCTTCAGCCGCGCAGGGCCCTGCCCGTGGAGCATCAGCCCGTAGGAGGCGATCAGCAGCACCTCGAAGAAGACGAACAGGTTGAAAAGGTCGCCGGTCAGGAAGGCGCCATTGAGGCCCATCAGCTGGAACTGGAACAGCGGGTGGAAGTGCCAGCCCTTGCGGTCGGCGCGGGTGACGACGGCGTGGGTGAGCACGATCAGCGCGAGCACCGCGGTCAGCACCAGCATCAGCGCCGCGAGCCGGTCGGCGACCAGCACGATCCCGAAAGGCGCGGGCCAGGCACCGAGCGCATAGGCGAGGATGGTGCCCCCACTCACCCGCTCCATCAGCAGCATTGCGACTGCAAGCTGGGCGAGACAGGCGAAAAAGGCGATGCCCACCGCCAGCGCCCGGCGGCGGCGCATCACCAGCAGCGCGAAGGGCGCGGCAAGCGCGGGGATCGCAACCGGCAGGATCGGGAGATGATCGGCGAGGCTCACGGCTCGGTGCCCTCCCCATCCGCCAGCCCGTCCGCCAGCCCGTCTTGGGCATCGCAGGGCACCCGGTCGCCATCGACATGGTCGCTGCCGGTCTCGAGGAAGCTTCTCAATGCAAGGATCACCACGAAGGCGGTCATGCCGAAGGTGATGACGATCGCGGTCAGCACCAGCGCCTGCGGCAGGGGGTCGGTGTATTCGCTGACGGCCTTGTCCCAGATCGGCGGGCGGTTCAGCACCAGCCGGCCGCTGGCGAACAGGAACAGGTTCACTGCATAGGAGATCAGCGTCAGCCCCAGCACCACCTGAAAGGTGCGCGCCCGCAGCGCCAGGAAGATCCCGCCTGCGACCAGCACGCCGATGGCGCTGGCGACGAGGAACTCGTAGCTCATGGCGCGCCCTCCGCTTCCTCGGCGGCGCGGGCGGCGCGGGTGGCAACGTGGCTCAGCTGCGCCAGCGCCAGCATTACCGCGCCGAGCACGGTCAGGAACACGCCGGTGTCGAACAGCATCGCGCTCGCCAGCTCGAACTTGCCGATCAGCGGCAGGCTGAAATAGTCGAACCAGCTGGTGAGGAACGGCGAGCCGAGCGCCATCGCGCCGAGCCCTGTTGCCATCGCCACCAGCACGCCCCAGCCGATGAGGTTGTGCTCGCCGAAGGGCTTCCTCGCATCCGACCAGTCGAAGCCGGCGGCGAGATATTGGACAAGGAAGGCAATCGCGACCACCAGCGCGGCAATGAAGCCACCGCCCGGCTGGTTGTGGCCGCGCAGGAACAGGTAGATTCCCACCGCCAGTGTCAGCGGCAGGATGATCCGGCTGGCGGCGACCAGCATCATCGGATGGCGCTCGGGCGAGTGCGGCATGTCCGCGCGCCACGCCCTCAGCCGCGCGCCTGATGCGCCTGTTCCTGCGGTTTCGAGCAGCGCGAAGATTCCCAGCCCCGCGATCCCAAGCACGATGATCTCGCCCAGCGTATCGTAAGCGCGGAAATCGACGAGGATGACGTTGACGACATTGGTCCCCCCGCCCCCCGGCTTGGCATTGGCCAAGTGGAAGGCGGCGATGCTCGGCCCCGGATCACGGGTCAGCATTGCCCAGGCGATCCCGCCCACCAGCACACCCCCGACGATCGCGATGGCGGCATCGCGGGTCTTGCGCATGCGGCTGGAAATCACGGGGGGCTTCTTGGGCAGCAGGTTCAGCGCCAGCAGCATCAGCAGCACCGTCACCGCCTCGACCGAAATCTGCGTCAGCGCGAGATCGGGGGCGGAGAGCACCGCGAAGGCGAGGCTTACGACAAGTCCGATGACGCTGACATAGACCAGCGCGCGCAGGCGGTTGTGCGATTCGAGCACGACCGCGAGGGTGGCCGCGATCAGCAGCGCCCAGGCGGCGACGGCGGGAAGGTTCGCCGGGAGGCCGGGGCGCGTGCCGGTCAGCACCCCGCCGCCGGTTAGCGCACCGTCGATCACCAGCAGGATCATAATCGCGAAGCTCGCCAGCAGCATGCGCTGGAGCGAGGGGGTATGGGTCGCGACCAGCGCCTTCCTCACCCGCGCGTCGGCAAGGCGGAGCGTGATTTCGAACATGCGCTTGGCATCGGGCAGCGAGGCGCGCTCCCACAGGGAAAGCAGGCCCGCGTGCCGCGACAGCAGCACCGCCCCGCCCGCGACCGCGAGCATGCTGAGGATCAGCGCAAGGTTGACCCCGTGCCACAGGCCCAGCTCCACTTCCGGCGGCGCGCTGCCAGTGACCGCGCCTGTGACCGCGCTGACCAGCGGCGCGGCGAGCAGCATCGGGACAAGGCCGAGCAGCACAGCGAGCGTGGTCAGCAGCGCAGGGGCGGCCCACATGGCGGGCGACGGGTCGTGGGCGCGGGCGAAAGGCCCGGCCTCGCGCGGGCGTCCGGCAAACAAATGCGCGGCAAAGCGCAGCGAATAGGCGACCGAGAATGTCGCGCCCAGCGTCGCCAGCACTGGCAGCAGCCACGGCAGGCCGGCCAGCGCCAGCTTGGGGGTCTGGTAGAGCATCAGCTCCTTGGAGATGAACCCGCCAAACGGCGGCAGCCCCGCCATCGACGCGGCGGCGAGGGTCGCGATCCCGGCAGTGACCGGCATCGCCTTGGCGAGCCCGCCCAAGCGGCGGATGTCGCGCGTGCCGGTTTCGTGCTCGACGATGCCCGCGCTCATGAACAGCGCGGCCTTGAAGGCTGCGTGGTTGAGGATGTGCAGCACCGCCGCCAGCGCCGCGGCCTCGAGGCTGAAGCCCAGCAGCATCACCAGCATGCCCAGTTGCGAGATGGTGGAGTAGGCAAGGATGCTCTTCAGATCATGCCGGAACAGCGCGACGGTCGCGCCGAGCAGCATGGTGACGAGTCCGACTGTGGTGACCGTCACCGTGTAAAGCTCGGTCCCCGCCAGCACCGGCCAGAGCCGCGCGAGCAGGAACACGCCCGCCTTCACCATCGTCGCCGAGTGGAGATAGACGCTCACCGGCGTGGGCGCGGCCATCGCGTGGGGGAGCCAGAAGTGGAACGGGAACTGCGCCGACTTGGTGAAACAGCCCAGCAGGATCAACCCCAGCATCAGCGGATAGAGCGGCGAGGCGCGCACCATGTCGCCCCGCGCGAGGATCGCCTGCAAGTCGAAGCTCCCGGCAATCAGGCCGAGCAGCACCATCCCGCCGATCAGCGCGAGGCCCCCGCCCCCCGTCACCGCCAACGCCATGCGCGCGCCCTGCCGGGCCTCGGCCTTGTGCTGCCAGAAGCCGATCAGCAGGAAGGAGGCGAGGCTGGTCAGCTCCCAGAACACCAGCAGCAGCAGCACATTGCCCGCGATCACGATGCCGAGCATCGCGCCCTGGAACAGCATCAGGCTGGCAAAGAAGCGCCCGGTGTCCTCGTTCTCGTAGAGGTAGCTGTGCGCGAAGATCACCACCAACAGGCCGATGCCGAGGATCAGCAGGCCGAACATCCAGCCCAGGGGATCGACCATCAGCGTGAGATCGAGGCCGAGCGACGGCACCCAATCCCACCGCACGAAGGGCACGTCTCCGCCGAGCGCGGGCGCAGCGAGGCTCGCCAGCAGCGCGAGGCCTGCCGCGCTCGCTCCGCCCGCGATCCCCGAATGCACCGCGCGCGGCGCGCCGTGCAGCTGCGCGATGGCGAGCGCCGCAGCAAAGGGCAGCAAGGCCAGCGTCAGAAGCGTCATGGCGATAGCCATAGGCGGCGTCTCGGATCCTTGCGCGCAACGGGGTTCAGGGCACAGGCGCACGCGGCGGCGCCTGCCTTAGGGCATAGCCGAGGGGTCTTTGACAACACAACCAAAACCGGACCCCTGTGGCCCGGGGGGTAAGGTCAATCCCCCTCGAACTCCATCAGCGAGGAAACGGTGATGCCCGCCTGACGCAGCCGCTCGGCCCCGCCGAGGTCGGGCAGATCGATCACGAACAGCGCGTGGCTCACCACCGCGCCGGCCTTGCGCAGCAGCTCGGCCGAGGCGAGCGCCGTGCCGCCGGTGGCGATCAGGTCGTCTACGATCACCACCTGCTGCCCGGGCAGGACCGCGCCCGGGTCCATCTCGAGCCGGTCGGTGCCGTATTCGAGCGCATAGTCGATGCCGATGGTGTCGATCGGCAGCTTGCCGGGCTTCCTCACCGGCACGAAGCCGAGGCCGAGTTGCACCGCCACCGCCGCGCCGAAGATGAAGCCGCGCGCCTCCATCCCCGCGACCTTCTGCGCCCCCGCAGCGCCAGCGGCCGCCGCGAGGTGGTGGACGCTCGCCGCCATGCCCTGATGGTGGCCGATCAGCGTGGTGATGTCGCGGAACTGGATGCCGGGTTGCGGAAAGTCCGGCACGGTGCGCACCAGCGCCTTCAATTCCGCGGGAGAGAGATGCGGCGTCGTCATATCAGCAAGGCCCCTTTCGGCCCCCTCAAAGCAGAGCGCCCCGCCATCCGCAAGGGATGACGGGGCGCCGCATGCTTTGCGCCTGAATGTAAGGCTTACTTCTTCTTCGGCTTCAAGCCGGCCCAGATCTGCTTGTAGCTGAGGAAGGCCAGCGTGGTCGCGAACAGCAGGAAGCCCAGCACGAACCACCCGGTCTGGCGCCGTTCGACGAGCGTGGGCTCGGCGGTCCAGGTCAGGAAGGCGGCGACGTCCTTCGACATCTGCGCCGTGGTGGCCTTGGTGCCGTCGGCATAGGTGACCTGATCATCGCTCAGCGGCGGGGGCATGGCGATGTTCACGTTGGGGAAGTGCTTGTTGAAGTAGAGGCCGTCGGGCGTTTCGAAGCCGACCTTGGCGGCCTTGGCGGGGTCAGCCTCGCCGTAACCCATCAGTAGGTCGTAGATGTAGTTCGACCCGTCATGACGCGCCTTGGCCATCAGCGAGAGATCCGGCGGGATCGCGTTGTTGTTCGCGGCCGCGGCGGCGATCGCGTTGGGGAAGGGCGAGGGGAAGTAGTCGGTCGGCTCGCCCGGACGCGTGGTCGCCTCGCCGGTTGCAGGATCGATGCCCGGAACCGTCCAGCTTGCAGCCTCGGCGTCGATCTCGGCTTCGGTGTAGCCCAGCTGCGCCAGGTCGCGGAAGGCGACGAACTTGAGGCTGTGGCACGCCTTGCAGACTTCCTTGTAGACCTGGTAGCCGCGCTGCAGCTCGGCCACGTCCCACTTGCCGAAGGCGCCGTCGAAGGCGAAGCCGCCCTCGGGGCCGTGGCCGTGCTCGTAGAAGGCGTAGGACGGCTGCTTTTCCGGCGCCGGGCCGAAGGCGTAATTGTAGACACCGGGCAGGAGCGACCAGAGCACCAGCACTGCGGTGATGGCGAGGCCGACGATGATGCCTCCGAGACGAATAGTCATGACCGAGCTCTTTCTCGTTATCGGTTCAGATTGCGTGAGCGCCGTGCCGGCCAATTACTCGGCCGGTTGCAGCGAGCCGTCGGTGGCGGTGCCGGGCAGGCCCTCGACAACGCTCCCAGGATCGATCGTGCCGCCGCCCGAGGTGCTGCCGGGCTTTGTCCCGCCGAGCACGGCTTCGGTGATGGAGAACGGCAGCGGCTTGGGCACTTCGATCTGGCTGATGATCGGCAGGATCACCAGGAAGTGAAGGAAGTAGTAAGCCGTGGCGATCTGGCTGAGGACCACGAAGGGCTCCTCGGCCGGGGCGCCGCCGCAGTAGAACAGCACCGCCATGGCCGGGATCAGGCCGAACCAGAAGAACTTGCGGAACAGCGGACGGTAGTGGCCCGAGCGCACCGGGCTCTTGTCGAGCCAGGGCAGGACGAACCACAGCAGGATCGAACCGAACATCGCGATCACGCCGAGCAGCTTCGCCGGGATCAGGGTGATGCCGGTGAAGGGGATGGTGAGATCGCCGGTGAAGGCGCGCAGGATCGCGTAGAACGGCCAGAAGTACCATTCGGGAACGATGTGTGCGGGCGTCGAGAGCGGGTTCGCCTCGATATAGTTGTCGGGGTGACCCAGCGCGTTGGGCAAGAAGAAGACCATCGCGGTGAACAGGATCAGGAACACGCCGAGGCCGAAGCCGTCCTTCGAGGTGTAGTAGGGGTGGAACGGCACGGTGTCCGATTCCTGCTTCACTTCCACGCCGGTCGGGTTCGACGAGCCCGGAATGTGCAGCGCCCAGATGTGCAGGATGACGACACCCGCGATCACGAAGGGCAGCAGGAAGTGCAGCGAGAAGAAGCGGTTCAGTGCGGCGTTGTCAGGGGCGAAGCCGCCGAGCAGCCAGATCTGCAGCGGCTCGCCCACCAGCGGGATCGCGCTGAACAGGCCGGTGATGACCTGCGCGCCCCAGAAGCTCATCTGGCCCCACGGCAGCACGTAGCCCATGAAGGCGGTCGCCATCATCAGCAGGAAGATCACCACGCCCAGCAGCCAGATCATCTCGCGCGGGGCCTTGTAGGACGAATAGAACAACCCGCGGAAGATGTGCAGGTAGATCACGATGAAGAAGAAGCTCGCCCCGTTGGCGTGGGCGTAGCGCAGCATCCAGCCGTAGTTCACGTCGCGCATGATGTGCTCGACCGTGGCGAAGGCGACGAGGCCGTTGGCCGCGTAATGCATCGCCAATACGACGCCGGTGACGATCTGCAGCATCAGGCAGAAGCCGGCGAGCACGCCGAAATTCCACATGTAGTTGAGGTTGCGCGGCACCGGATAACCGGCCCCGACCGCGTTGTAGACGAGGCGCGGCAGCGGCAGCTTCTCGTCAAGCCACTTGGTGAAAGCGGACTGCGGTTCGTATTGCTTGGCCCAGGCGAAACTCATGGCGTTCTCTCGGCTTGATCGGGTGAAAGGTCAGGCGATTATTGTGTCGGGTCAGATACGCAAGATCACCCGACCCGGATGACGGTGTCGGACGTGAACTCGTATTCGGGCACCTTGAGGTTGAGCGGCGCGGGGCCCTTGCGGATGCGGCCGGCGACATCGTAGTGCGAACCGTGGCAGGGGCAGAAATAGCCGCCGAATTCACCCTTGTTCTCGCCTTCGGCCGCGCCCAGCGGCACGCAGCCGAGGTGGGTGCACACGCCCATGGTCACCAGCACGTCCTCGTGCCCGGCCTTGGTGCGGTCGGCAAGCTTGGCGGGATCGCGCATGTCGGCCCCGTCGTCCTTCTTGGCGGCGGCGATTTCCTCGGCCGTGAGCCGCTTGACGAACAGCGGCTGCTTGCGGAAGGTCGCCTTGATGCTCTGGCCCGGCTGGATCGCGCTGACATCGACCTCGGTGGTGCTCGCGGCGAGCACGTCGGCCGAGGGCGCCATCTGCGAGATCAGCGGGAACAGGACCGAAGCCCCGCCCACGCCCGCAGTGCCGAGCGCGGCGATGTGGATCCAGTCGCGGCGGCGCACGCCTTCATCGGCGGCGGAGACTTCGGTGGTAGCGGCCGTGTCAGTAGCCATTTCGTCTTACCCTGCTCGTTTTGCCGCGCCGGAATGAGCCTGCGCGGCGTGGTTTCGCATTGCGGGGCGCGAAAGCCCCTGAGCCTATCCGTCGATTGGTCCCTGCCTCAGCGCCGAGTGCCCCTTGCGGCGAACCCGGCCTGAAACTTGGGCGGGGCAATTAACGGCAATCCTGCGAGATTCCAACCGTGTTTTAGTCAAGCCGCGTTCGCGCTCGTGCAAGGTTGCCTCAGGGCAGCGCGATCATGCTGATCTGCCGACCATAATTCGCCTCGCCCGCTTGCGTGGAGCGTCTGTGTGAATGGTAACGCGCGACATGTGAGAATGTATCCCGGCCAATATCCGCAATTTTCCCGATATCCGCGTCGGCAAGCCGCGCGGTGATGAAACCGGGCAGGTCGAAGTGCCAGCGCGCCGCGCGCTCGCGCTCGGGGGCTGGGGCGAAGAAACGCTCGGCGGAGGCCGGGAAGCGCTCGCGGAACGGGGCGTCGACCTCATAGCTGGCTTGCGCGATCGTCGGCCCGAGCACCGCGGCGATGTTGGCTCGGGTAGCCCCCAGCACCTCCATCGCGGCGATGGTGTTTTCGAGCACGCCCTCGACTGCCCCGCGCCACCCCGCATGGGCCGCGCCGACGACGCCCGCTTGCCGGTCGGCAAAGAGGATCGGCCCGCAGTCGGCGGTGACGATCCCGAGCACGATCCCCGGCGTGGCGGTCACGACCGCATCGGCGACCGGGCGGCCCCCGGCGGAGTCATCCCAGGCCACGGTCACCGTCACGACATCGGGCGAATGCACCTGATGCGGCGCGGCGAGGATGCCGCCCGGAAGGATCGCCTCGGCCGCGGCCTGCCGAAGCTTGCGCACCTCCTCGCCCTCGCCCGGCCCGCCGAAGCCGAACTGATGGGCGCCGCCCCTGCTGCCGAAGAAGCCGTGCGGCACGCCTTCGAGAATCGCGTCGCATTCGATCTGGAAGTCCACGCGCCTCAGCCTTCCAGCGAGCGGCTGACCTGCTCGAAGGTGTCGCGCGAGAGGTTGCCGGCGGCGAGAATGCGCTCCAGTTCCGCCTTCATCAGCGCTGCCCGCCCCGGCTCGATCCGCCGCCACCGCCCGAGCGAAGGCACGAACCGCGCCGCGGTCTGCGGGTTGATCGGGTCGAGCGCGAGGATCACGTCGGCGACCATCCGGTAACCCTCACCATCCGCCTTGTGGAAGCCCTTGGGATTGCCCGCAAAGGCCATGTGCAGCGAGCGCACGCGGTTGGGGTTCTTCATGGTGAAATCGGGGTGCTCGGCCAAGGCACGGACATGCGCGATCACCTCGGGGTGGAGCGACAGCGCCTGCAAGGTGAACCATTTGTCGACCACCAGCGCGTTGTCCTTGTAGCGCGCATAGAACGCCGCCAGCTTTTCGGCGCGGGCTTGCGTGTCGAGCCCGCACAAGACCATCAGCGCGCCCTGCCGGTCGGTCATGTTGTCGGCGGCATCATACTGCTGCGCTGCCAGTTCCGCCGCGAGTGCGGGGTCGGCGGCGGCGATCAGGCCGAGCGCGGAGGTCTTGACCTTGCGCGCCCCGCGCCCCGTTGGATCGCCCAGTGCCACGCCCGAGGCCCGCGCGTGCAGCGCCGCCAGCTCGCCCGCGAGCGCGGTGCCGATGGCGGCCTTCAGCCCCTCGCGGGCCGTGTGGATCGCGCCGGGATCGGCCTTGCGTGCCCCCGTGGCCATCGCCTCGAACAGGTAGGTCTCCGAGGGGAGCACCAGCAATTCGCCGCGCATCGCGTCTTCCAGCGCGTTGTCGGCGAGGCTCGAGCGGAAGGCACCGATGATCGCCGCCTCGCCCGCCTGCCTCTCGTCCGCCGACAGCGCGCCGCTGGCGGTGCCGACGAGGTGGCTGACGGCAAGCTCCTGCAAGGCTTCCGAACGGGCGAAAGGGTCATCGTCATGCGCGGCGAGGAACACGAGGTCTTCGCGCTCCAGCTGACGTTCGATCACGACGGGCGCGGTGAAGCCGCGGTTGATCGAGACGACCGGATCGCCGCCGGCAAGCGGCAGGTCGAAGGTCTGTTCCTCGTCCTCCAGCACCACCAGCCGCTCCGCCCCGAGCGCACCCGAGCGGGCATGCACCGCGAGCTTGAGCGGGATCGGCATGGGCAGCTTGTCGGGCTGGCCGGGCGTGACCGGGACGGTCTGGCTGAGCGTCAGCTTCAGGGTGTCGCCCTCGACTGCCTGCGAGACAGTGACGCGCGGGGTGCCCGCCTGGGAATACCAGCGGCGGAATTGCGTGAGGTCGATCCCCGCGCCGTCCTCGATCGCCTTGACGAAATCCTCGCAGGTCGCCGCCTCGCCGTCGTGGCGGTCGAAATAGAGGTCGGTGCCCGCTCGGAACCGCGCCTCGCCCACCATCGAGCGCATCATGCGGATCACTTCTGCGCCCTTGTTGTAGACGGTCGCTGTGTAGAAATTGCTGATCTCGCGGTAGGAATCCGGCCGGATCGGGTGCGCCAAGGGCCCTGCATCCTCCGGGAACTGCGCGGCGCGCAGGATGCGCACATCCTCGATCCGCTTGACCGCCTCCCCGCGCATGTCCTGGCTGAACAGCTGGTCGCGCAGCACGGTGAAGCCCTCTTTGAGGCTGAGCTGGAACCAGTCGCGGCAGGTCACGCGGTTGCCCGACCAGTTGTGGAAATATTCGTGCGCGATCACGCCTTCGACCGCGTCGAAATCGGCGTCGGTCGCGGTATCGGGGTCGGCCAGCACGTATTTGGTGTTGAAGACGTTGAGCCCCTTGTTCTCCATCGCCCCCATATTGAAATCGCTCACGGCGACGATGTTGTAGAGGTCGAGGTCATATTCGCGCCCGAACACCTCCTCGTCCCACTTCATCGAGCGGTGGAGCGATTCCAGCGCGTGGTCGGTACGCTCGAGGTCTTCCTTGCGCACCCAGACATTGCACTCGACCACGCGGCCCGTGGCCGTGGTGAAGGGTTTGCTGTTCGCCACCAGATCGCCCGCCACCAGCGCGAAGAGGTAGGAGGGCTTGGGCCAGGGATCGTGCCATTCGGCCCAGTGGGTGCCATCCCCATTGTCGCCTTCGGCAACGCGGTTGCCGTTGCACAGCAGGATCGGGAAGGCGGCTTTGTCCCCTTCCATCCGCACTGCGTAGGTCGAGAGCACATCGGGCCGGTCGGGGAAGAAGGTGATGCGGCGGAAGCCCTCCGATTCGCACTGGGTGCAGAGCATGCCGTTCGAGGCGTAGAGGCCCATCAGCTGAGTGTTGGCGCTGGGGTCGATGGTGGTGACGATGGTCACCTCGTGCTTTGCGCCCGGAAGGGTGACGACGAGGTCGGGCCCATCCATCCGCCATTCGGCCAGCGCGCCATCAACGGTGACGCTTGTCGCCTTCAGGCTGTCGCCATTGAGGCGCAGTTCGGGCGAGGCATCGGCGGCAGGGTTGCGTTCGACTGCGAGAGTCGCGGTGACGGTGGTCTTGTCGAGAGCGAGCCGGAAGTCGAGCGCGGTGGTCGGCACGATCCACGGATAGGGCGTGTAATCCTCGCGCCGGATCACCGGCGGCTCGTGCGGGGTGGGCGCGGCATCCGCGATTTCGGGGTTGCCGTCGGGGGTGGTGGGGGTGGTTGCGATATCCATGCCGCCCGATTTAGGTTGTATTGCGCGCGGGGCCAATGATTAGGTTGCAGCCATGGGACAATTGCTGATCTTCGGCCTCGGCTACACCGCGACCCGCATCGCCGTCGCCATGCACGCAGCTGGGTGGCAAGTGCGCGCGACCGGGAGCACCGGCGACATCGCCTTTGCCGACCGCGACGCGGTGCTGGCGGCGATTGCCGAGGCGAGCCACATCCTCTCCTCCGTCCCGCCCGAGCGGGCGGGCGGCGATCCGGTGCTGGAGGCCTATGGCGAGGCGATAGGCGCCAAGGCGTTGTTCTACCTCTCCTCGACCGGCGTCTATGGCGACCGCGCAGGGGCCTGGGTGGACGAGGCCACACCGACCATCGCGGAAAGCGGTGAGGGCCGCAGAAATGCACGGGCAGAGGCCGATCTTGCTTGGCTGGGCATGGGCGCAAGGGTGTTCCGGCTGCCGGGCATCTACGGACCGGGGCGCTCGGCGCTCGACCGGGTCAAGGAGGGCAAGGCGCGGCGCATCGACTTGCCGGATCAGGTGTTCAGCCGCGTCCATGTCGATGATATCGCCAGCGGGGTGGTCGCCGCGCTCATGCAGGATGCGCCCTCGGGGGCCTACAACCTCGGCGATGATCTCCCGTGCAGCGGCAATGAAGTGACCGAACACGCCAGCCGCTTGGCTTGCTTGCCGCTACCGCCGCTCGAGACGCTGGAGGAGGCAAACCTCTCCGAGATGGCGCGCGGCTTCTACATGGAGAACAGGCGGGTAGCGAACGGCAAGGCCAAGCGCGTGCTGGGGTGGGCGCCGCGGTTTCCGACTTACATTGAGGGGCTCGCGAGCCTTCTCTGAGACACGCTGGAACGGTTCGCAGGACCGCAAGGGCGACCGCCCGCCCGCACGCCGGAGGGCGCGCGGCAAACCTAACGCCGCAGCGCGCCCGACTGCTGCACCTGCACAGCCTTCACCCGCCGCGCCTTGAGCGCCAGCCCCATGCCCAGCAGCGCCAGCGCCATTCCCCCCGTCGAGAGCGCGTCCCACACGAAGCCCTCGAACAGGGTCGACAGCAGCATCGCCACGCACACCGTCACGATGCCGTTATAGGCGGTCCTACCCGCCCCGATCTCGCGCACCAGATTGTAGTGCAGCGGGAAGGTCACCACCGAGCCGATGATCGCGAGATAGGCCGTGCCCGCCCAGAACTGCCATGCAGCGGGGATCACCGGCGGGCCTTCGGTAGCGAAGGCATAGGCAAGATCGAAGCCCGTTCCGTACAGCATCGCCCAGGCGAGCAGGCTCACCATCGGCACCCCGCGGCCGGTCGGATTGGCCTGCACCACATTGGCGATCGAGGCGGCGAGCATCCCGCCCACCGCCAGCGCGATGCCGAGGCCGACATTACCGCCAAGTGGAGCAGCGTTCCATTCGTGGACCAGCAGCATCGCCACCCCGGCGATGGCGACAAGGCTCCCGCCGATGAAGCCGCCCTGCACCTTCTCGCCGATGAACACTCGCGCAAACAGCGCATTGGGCACCATCAGCAGCGCGAACATCACCGCGACAATGCCGGAGGTGATGTGCTGTTCGGAATGATAGACGAACAGGAAATTGCCGCTGAATTGCGCGATCCCGACGCCGAGCGCCAAGAGATGCTCGGGCCGGTTCAGCCGCAGCCGGTTGCCCATCGCCACTGCCAGCGCGAACAGCGCAGGCGTCGCCAGCATGAAGCGGTAAAATACGCCCCATGCGGCGGGCACGTCGGAAATCTGTCCGGTGATGACGAACCAGGTCGAACCCCAGATCGTCCCGGTCAGCATGAAGGGGACGAGCACGCGGGGGCTGAGCATGGTGGGCGCGTCAGGCGAGCTCACAGCGCGGCGATTGCCTTGCCGAGCGCGGCGGCATCCTCGGGGCGGGTGTTCCAGGCGGTGACGAAGCGCGCCGAATCCGCGCCCCAGTCGTAGAAGGCGAAGTCCTGCGCCCGCAGCGCGGCGCGCTCCGCCTCGGTCAGGCGCACGAACAGCTCGTTCGCCTCGACCGGGTGGAGCAAGCGGTCGGCACAACCTGCGGCGACTTCCTGCGCTGCCGCGTTGGCGTGCGCGGCATTGGCGAGCCACAGGTCATCCTCGAGCATGGCGAGGATCTGCGCGGCGAGGTAGCGCCCCTTGCATTGCAGGTGCCCGGCGCGCTTGCGGCGGTAGCGCACCTGCATCGCGGCCTCGGGGTCGAACAGCACCACCGCCTCCGCCCCCATCCCGCCGTTCTTGATGAAACCGAAGGCGAGGCTGTCGACCGGGCCGCTCGCCGCCCGCGCTGCCCCTGCCGCCGCGCCGCCGAGGAAGGCCGCGGCATTGGCAAAGCGCGCCCCGTCCATGTGAAGGCCGAGGCGACGCTCCTTGGCGAAAGCGCCCAGCGCGGCCAGTTCGGCGGGCGTATAGGCACGGCCATATTCGCTCGCCTGCGTGATGGCGATGGCGTGGGGCTGCACCTGATGCACGTCATTGCGGATCGGGTCGATCAGCGCGGCGATGTCCTCCGGGGTGAGCTTCGCGCCCTCGCCTTCCGCCAGCATCAGCTTGGCGCCGTGGAGGAAGAAGCCGGGGGCGCCGCCCTCGTCCACCTCGATATGCGCCTCGCGGTGGCACACCACCCCGCCGTGGGGCTGGACCATCGTGCCCAGCGCAAGGCAGTTCGCCGCCGTCCCCGTCGCCACCCACAGCGCGGCGCACTCGCGCCCGAACAAGGCGGTGAAGCGGGCGTCGAGCTGGGCCGAGAGCGTGTCCCCATCGTACGGGTTGTCCGGTCTGTCGGCGCTGCGCATCGCCTCCCACAGCGCGGGGTGGACGGCGGCGGCATTGTCGGACAGGAAGGGCTTGGCGAGGCTCATCGGCCACGCCATTACCCGCACATTCAGGCGTGGCAAGCCGGAGGAGCATCCCATGCACGAAGAAAGCGCAAAGCCGACAATAACCCACCATGTCGCAGGCCAGGGCGGCCGCTATGTCGCGGTGGTCGAGGGGTCGCCGGAAGAAGGCTATCTCGAATGGGAGCCGGGCGGCAGCCGCGAGGGCAAGGAGATCCGCGTCGCCGCGCACACCATCGTGCCCCGCGCGATCGGCGGGCGCGGCGTGGCGGGCGCGCTGACCCTCCGACTGGTGGAGGATGCCGAGCGGCAGGGCTTCCTGATCCGCCCCGATTGCTCCTACGTGGCGAGGAAGTTTTCCGAGAACCCCGACTGGGCCGCGCTCAAGGCCTGAGCGACCGGCGGTGAGTGGGGCGGGGCATCGAGCCGCGAGTAATCGGTCGCGGTGATCGTCTCGAGCACCTGCGCCCGCAAGCGCAGCGCCTCGGCGAGCGGGACGCCGCGCATCGCGAAGCTGCCCCCGGCAAGCCCCAGGTGCACCGTCGCATAGCCCCTGAAGCGCGCCACCGGCCCCTGCGCGATCTCGACCGAGTGCAGCTTCAGCCGCGTCGCGATTTCCTGCCGGGGCGAAAGGAAACCCTGGCTGGCGTAGATCTGGGCATCGTCGATCGCGTGGCGGCGGAATTCCCAGGCGTAGAGGTTCGCCCCCACTGCCAGCACCGCGAGGCCGAGCGGGATCAGGAACAGGCCGGGAGGCGCGACAATCGCCGCCACGATGGTCGCTGCCACGAAGATCGCCGCATCGCGCGCCGCCAGATCGTTGCGGTGCCGGGTGCTGGCGCGCTGCCATTGGGTGGTATCGCCCGGCAGTCGGAACCCTGACGCGGCGACGATCGGCGCGATCTCGGTCATGGTCGCGAAAGGCGCGACCACGTGGCTCTGCTCCTTTTCGTCCTGCGCGAGGCTGACGAAGCTCAGCGAATGCCAGCCGAAGCGGTAACGCACCATGCCGGTGCCGATCACCAGCCCCTGCACGCGGTGGGCCGGCATCACCACGTCGGTGCGGGTCAGCAGCCCGCGCTGGCGCCGGAAGCCGCGCGCCGAGCGGGTGAGCGTGAAGCCCCAGTCGCGCAAGGCAGTGCGCACCACCCCTGTGACCGAGCCGACCACGAGCAACCCCGCCAGCCCCGCCACCGCTCCGAGCGCCTGCGCATAGGGGCTGAGCGTCGCCACCGTGCTGCCCTGCTGCTTGAGCCAACGGTACCAGGGGTCGACATTCCAGACATCGATCCCGGTGACGTTGTCGAGATATTGCAGCGCGCCGCCCAGCACGGCGAAGACCGCGAGCGAGAATTCGAACAGGCCGAACGTCAGGAGCCGCCCCGGCGCAAGCGCGAACAGCACCTCCCCTGCATCGTCCGCAGCGCGCGCGGGTGCGGGTGCGGCGGGGTCGGCTGACGCGGCGGCGGCAAGCTCCGCCTCGTCCTCGCGCCGCTCGCGCACCAGCTGGCGCAGGCGCTCGCCCTCGGCAGCGGTGAGATAGGCGAGCGCAAGGTCATCCGCCCCGCCCGCCCCGGTCTCGAACTTGACCGCGACCAGCCCCAGCAGACGCGGCAGCAGCTTGGCTTCGAGGCTGACGTCCTGAATGCGTTCGAACGGCACCGAGCGGGCGGCGCGGCTGAGGATGCCGCTCTCGACCCGGATGTCGGCCTCGGAAATGGTGTAGGTGAGCCGCCGCCAGCCGATGTAGCTGATCGCGACGCCGATGGCCACCGCCGCCACCCCGACGCCGAGCGCGACGAGGAACCCCCCGCCCCCGCCGACGCCGGAAAAGGCGATGGCGATGGCCGGAAGCACCGCGCTGCGAACCGCCCCGAGCGCGCCGATCACGATGCCGAGCGGAGCGGCGCGGCGGGTGTCGCTCATGCGGCGGCCCTCACAGGGTCTCGCGGCGGATATGCGCGCGGATATCCTCACGCATGGCGCGCGCCAGTTCCTCGCCCAGCCCCGGCAGCGAGACGCTGGCATTGTGGTTGCCGGCGGTGTGGAGCGTCAGCGTGGCGATCCCGAAGAACCGCTCGAGCGGGCCCTGCGCCACGTCGATATGCTGTACCCGGCCGAAGGGCACGACCGTGTCGGAGCGGAACATGAGGCCGCGCACCACGCGCAGCCGGTCACTGCCCATCTGGTAGCCGCGCGCGTTGAAGCGGGACTGGGGAATGCGGATCACCAGCGCGATCACGATCAGCAGCACGACCCCCGCGACAAGTCCGGGCGGCACCAGGCCAAGCTTGCGCAGCGCCACCTCGCTCACCGCAGCCGCGACCAGCACGGGGAGCGAGCTCAACGCGGTCTGCACCCGCAGGGCGTGGGCATAATTGGGGTGAACCCGGGTGAGTTCGTCGTCCGCGTCGGGCAGCGGGGGAACGGGCGGCTGGTTCATGGTGCCTTATCTGCGCAATACAGCACCGCCACGCAAGCGGTTTCGCGCGGGGGCAGTCATGCGCCCGCCCCCTAGCGCATTTATGAGGACGACGGCGGCGGCGCGGCCCCTTAGAACCGGCACGCCACCCATCTGCCTGAAAGAGAGAACCCCATGATCACCCTGCATTCCAGCCTCGGCCCCAACCCCCGCCTGGTGCGGATGTTCATGATCGAAAAGGGGCTCGAGGAAGGCCGCGATTTCGCCCGCGTGCATTACGACATCATCACCGGCCAGAACCGGCAGGACGCCAGCTACATGGCGCGCAACCCGCAAGGCACCACCCCGACGCTCGAGCTGGAGGACGGCACCTGCCTCACCGAAAGCTGGCCGATCTGCGAATATGTCGAGGAGCTGCACCCCGCCCCCAACCTGTTCGGCGAGACTCCGGTGGAGCGGGCGACGGTCAGGAAGTGGGCACGCCTGTTCGATCAGGAGGTCGTCGTCCCGATGACGATGGCGTTCCGCGCCACCACCGGCCGCCCGATGTTCGAACCGCGCATGACGGTCGTCTCGACAGAAGCGGGCGCGGAGCTGTTCGCGCTGGCCGACGAGAAGTGGCGGCTGTTCGACGGCTATCTGGGCGAGAAGGACAATATCGCGCTCGGCCGCTTCACCTTCGCCGACCTGATCATGTTCGCCTTCGCCAATTTTGGCTTCACCGTGGGCTGGAAGCTGCCCGAGGGCACCGACAACCTCGCGCGCTTCGTGGCGGCGCATAACCAGCGGGCGTGCGCAGCAGTCTGGAAGGACAGCGAGTAATGCCCGACCTCGCCGGGAAGGTCGCGATCGTCACCGGCTGCGCCTCCGGGATCGGCGCGGCGACGGTGCGGCGGCTGCGAGCGGACGGGGCCGAGGTGCTCGGCACCGATGTCGATGCGCAACGCGGGCGAGCGCTGTGCGAGGAAGTCGGCGCGCGGTTCGCCGTGCAGGACGTGTCCGACCGCGCGCTCTGGCCGCATATCGTGGCGCAGGCAGTCGAGAAATTCGGGCGGCTCGACATTCTGGTGAACAATGCCGGGATGGTTTCAGGCGCAGGGATCGGCGATCTCGATGACGAGGCGATGTTTGCGGCGTGGGACCGCGTGCTCGCCGTCAACCTCACCGGCACCATGGCCGGATGCCGCGCCGCCCTCGCCGCAATGCGCGCCAATCCGGGCGGCCCCAAAGGCGCGATCGTCAACATCGCCTCGACCACCGCGATTGCCCCGCTGCCGACCGATGTCGGCTATTCGGCGAGCAAGGGCGCGGTGCGTGTGCTGTCGAAGTCGGTCGCCACATGGTGCGCCAAGGCCGGGCTCGCGATCCGCTGCAACACCGTGATCCCCGGCGCGACGCATACCGGGATCCTCGATGCGGCGGAGGTGCAGATGCCGGGGCTGATGGCGGCGGTGGCGAAGACCTCGCCGCTGAACCGCCTCGCCGATCCGGCGGAGACAGCAGCGGCGATTGCCTTTCTCGCAAGCGACGAATGCCCCTTCATGACCGGCGCGGAAATGCTGGTCGACGGCGCGGCGATGGCGATCCATCCGGGGTTTTAGCCGCCCTTCATCTTCTCCAGATAGCCGCTCGGCCCCATCTGCGCTGCCGTCCATGCGAAAATCGCGAGGCTGACGACGCCCGAGGCGAGACACACGCCGAACACCGCCATGGCCAGCGCGCTTGTCCCCTGCGTCGGGGTCAGGCTGTCGCTGATTGCGCCGATCAGTCCCAGCCCCAGCGTCTGGCCAATGAGGTTATTGAAGAACAGCGCGATGGCGACCGCGAACCCGCGGCTGGCTGGCTCGACCGCCGCCTGAATGCCCGACAGGATGCCTGCCTGGCTCGCGACATAGACCGCATAGGCCAGCCCGAACCACCCGAGGAAGACAGTGAAGCTGTCCGACGTCAGGCTCAGCGCCAGCGGGGCGACGCAGCCGAGGCTCACCACGCCGGGCAACCACGCCCGCCAGCGTTCGTCGCGCCGGGTCAGCCACTGGGTCAGATAGCCGCCGAGGATCGGCCCCGGTATCCCGCCGAGGAAGAAGGTGAAGCCGAGATAGAGGCCCACATCGCCGGTCGAGATCGGGAACTGGCGCAGCATCACCGCCGCCATCCAGAAGGCGAGGCCATAGCCGATCATGATCTGCACCGCCCAGCCCAGCGCCAGCCCCATGAACACGCGGTTGGTCAGCAGGCTGCGGATCGTCTGACCCAATGGCAATTGCGTCATGTCGGTGCCCGCCGGGGCATAGCGGCCGCGTAAGGGCTCGCGCACGGTGAGGTAGATCACCCCGCCCAGCAGCAGCCCCGGCAGACCCATCAGGATGAAGGCCCAGCGCCAGTCGAAGATTTCGGCCAATTGCCCGCCGATGATCAGCCCGCCCGCCGTCCCCATGCTCGCGCCGATGGTCAGGAAGCCCATCGCCTTCGCGAGCTCTCCGCGGGTGAAATAATCGGCGACGAGGCTTTGCGAGGAGGGGCCCGAACAGCCCTCCCCCACCCCCACGCCGGTGCGGGCGAGGAACAGCGTCCAGAAGCCGGTCGCCATGCCGCAGGCTGCGGTCATCAGGCTCCAGAAGGCTATCGCCGCCGCGACGATGTTCCGCCGCGTCGAGCGGTCGGCGAGCCGCGCGGCGGGAAAGCCCGCCAGCACGTAGATCAGCGAGAAGGCGAGCCCGCCGAGCAGGCCGAGCTCGAAGTCCGACAGGGCGAACTCGGCCTTGATGTCCTGCACGAGGATGCCGAACACCAGCCGGTCGGCGACACTGAACGCGCTCGTCAGCGTCAGCAGGCCCAGAACATACCAGCGGTATGCTCCGGGTGTGCGCGCGTCAGTGGTGAGGCCGGGCGTAGAGGCCATTGTCCACCGGGATCGTCAGGCCGTTGAGGAAGCGCGCCTCGTCCGAGGCGAGAAACAGCACGCAGCCCGCCACGTCGCTGGGGTGGCCGAGCGCGTCGGCGGGGAGCGGGCCTTCGGGAATCTCCATCGGCTTCTGGCCGGCGCGGCCCGACACGCCCATCACCATCGGCGTCTCGATCCCGCCGGGCGCGAGCGCGTTGACGCGGATGCCGTAGCCCCTGTCCTGGAAGTCGACCGCAAGGCTGCGGGTCATCCCCGCGATCCCCGCCTTGCACGCCGCATAGGCGGGGATGTTGCCATAGCCCATCAGCGCCGCGGTCGAGGCCATGTTGATGATCGACGAGCCGCCCCCGCCGATTGTCTCGTGCCGGTTCTTCATCAGCGACACGGCGTATTTGCACCCCAGAAAGGTGCCGACCACGTGGATATCGAGGTGCAGCTTGAAGTGCGCGAGGCTGCAATCCTCGATGCTCTCGAAGATCACGTTGCCGGCGTTGTTGACGAGGATATCGAGCCCGCCGTGGCGTTCGTGCACCGCGCGCATCACCTCGATCCATTGCTCTTCGCTGGTCACATCGAGCGCCATCGCGTCGCCGCCGATGGAGTCGGCGACCTGATGCGCGAGCTCCGCATCGCGGTCGGTGACGATCACCTTCGCGCCCTCGCGCGCCAGCACCTCGCAATCGGCCTTGCCCAGCCCCATCGCCCCGCCCGTTACGAGCGCAATCCTGCCCGCTACCCGTCCCGCCATCTGCCTTCTCCCAAAGCGCTTTTTTCTGTCGTGCCAGCCTATCGGGCGCAGGAACCCCCGCCACTGTCGAAAGCGCGAGGGCGCCGCGGCGCGCGCGGGGCGGCGCGAAGGGCAGCCGAATGACGTTACGGAATCGAGCTTTCACACAGGCGTGTGACGTTTTTGTCGCAGTTTGCAGCGGTCACTATCGCTTTTGCTGATGGCGCGCACGCAGGCGCACCATACACCTGCAAAGGTATCCGAAGGCTTCGGCTGAAGGGCATGAGGAGACATGCCTGCGGGTTGGGAAAAACAGGGTGCGCGGGCAAGCCGCGGCCTGATGGGGAGAGAGAGCCATGAACATTCTTCGTGCCCGAATTGCGTCTGGCGTCGGCACCAGCGGCATGCGCCGCGCGCTGCTGTGCGGGGCTGCGTTGAGCGGCATCGCCGCGATGCCCACCGCCGCCTCCGCGCAGGATACGGCCGACGGCGCCGATGCGGATGACGATGTCCCGGTGATCGTCGTCCAGGCCCGCCGCCAGAGCGAAACCTTGCAGGAAGTCCCCGTCACCGTCACCGCGATCGGCGGCGAGACGCTCGAGCGTTTCTCGATCGACCAGATCGCCGACTTCACCAGCCGCGTGCCGACCCTCAACGTGCAGGTCGGCGGCTCGGGCTCGGGCGGCCAGCTCAGCTTGCGCGGCGTCGGCTCCTCGAACATCTCGGCGGCATTCGATTCGGCGGTCGCCTTCGAATATGACGGGGTCGTCGTCTCGACCATGCGCATGGTGCAGGCCGGTTTCTTCGACGTCGAGCAGGTCGACGTGCTGCGCGGGCCGCAATCGCTGTTCTTCGGCAAGTCGGCGACCGCAGGGGTGCTCTCGCTGCGGTCGGCCAACCCGACCGCGACCTGGCAATTCGGCGCGCGCGGCAGCTACGAGTTCGAGGAGAAGGGCTACCTTGTCTCGGGCTTCATCTCGGGCCCGATCACCGACACGCTGGGCATCCGCATCGCCGGACAGTTCAACGACATCGATGAATTCCAGCTGCTCCAGCCGGGCACCCCGGCGGTCAACCAGAAGCGCGGGCTCACCGACTTCATCGGCCGCGTGACGCTCGACTGGAACCCGTCGGACCGGTTCCGCGCCAACTTCAAGCTGCAATACACCAAGAACGAGAACGACGGCGCGATCGGCACCGCGGAAATCTTCTGCGGCGCCAATGGCGTTGCCGATCCGGTGGTGCTGCTGGGCGGGGCGGTGACGATCCCGGCGGGCTATGACTGCAATGTTACCGACCAGCGCTACTTCCTGTCCGATGCCGCCGTGCCGCTGGCGCCCGGCGTGCCGACCCCGTCGAAGGCCGCGGGCCGCAACGGGGTGCCTTTCGGCGAGACCGAGATCTGGTTCGGGCGCCTGCAGTTCGACCTCGACCTGTCGGACACGCTGACCCTCACCTCGGTCACGGGCCTGCTCAACATGGATGCGGTCGATTTCGACTGCTATGCCTATGGCGGCTTCCTGACCGGCCCGGGCGGCACCCGCCTGCCCGGCGCGGCGGGCTGTTCGGACCCGATCAACGCGCTCGAGCAGTACAGCCAGGAAGTCCGCCTCGCATCGGACTTCGACGGGCCGTTCAACTTCATGCTCGGCGCGTTCTACGAGGACCGCACCTTCATCTTCGACACCTCGCAGCAGGGCGTGAACATCTCGTTCCTCGCGGCCGACCCGGTGACCGGCTTTACCTATGACTGGGACAAGACCCACACCACCAAGACCGAGGCCCTGTCGTTCTTCGGCAGCGTCAACTTCGACATCACCGAACAGCTCGAACTGTCGGGCGGGGTGCGCTGGACCGACGAATCCAAGATCCAGACCATCGCGGTGCCTTACCTGCACACCTTCCTGCAGGGCCCGGGCTTCGTGCGGCCGGGCTTCTTCTCGGGCCCGATCAACTTCGCCGACGACAACGTCTCGCCCGAAGTCACGCTGCGCTACAAGGCGACCGACGACATCAACATCTTCGCCTCGTTCAAGACCGGCTTCAAGTCGGGCGGGATCGACAACTCGGCGCTGCCGTCGAACAGCCTCAGCCAGGCGGCGCTGTCGGGTGACTTCAGCTCGCTGATCTTCCAGTCGGAAAAGGCCAAGGGCGGCGAAGTGGGCTTCAAGTCGCAGTGGGCGAACCGCGACATCACCCTCAATGCCACCGCTTACTACTACGTGTTCGAGGATCTGCAGGTGCAGAACTTCAACGCGGTCACCATCCAGTTCGTCACCAGCAACGCGGGCGAGTTGACCACCAAGGGGGTCGATCTGGAAGCCGGTTGGCGCACCCCGATCGACGGGCTGAACTTCTCGGCCAACCTGTCGTACCTTGATGCGCAATACACCGCCCAATTCCTGCAGCCGGGCGGCCAGGGCGGGGTGATCGACCTCAACGGACGGCGCGGCAGCCAGGCGCCCGAGTGGGCCGGCAACTTCGCCGCCGACTGGACGATCCCGCTGTCGGACAGCCTCGAGCTGTTCCTGTCGGGCAACGCTGCCTATAATGACGGCTACATCACCGACGAGACCTCGCTCAACGACTTCGTCCAGCCGAGCTTCTGGCTGATCGATTCGAGCGTCTCGATCGGCCACCCGGACGGCAAGTGGAAGCTGTCGCTGGTGGCGCAGAACCTCACCGACAAGATCTTCGTCATCACCAGCGGCGGGCGTCCGTTCCTGCCCTCGGGGGTCGATGCCCAGGGCCGGCCGCGCGGCGACGATCTGGTGCTCACCCAGAATCGGGGCCGTCAGGTCTTCGCGGAAGTCAGCTTCAAGTTCTGATCGCTTCGAACCCAGGGGGGACGGGGGGCGGGCCAGCGATGGCCCGCCCTTCGCTTTTTGGCCCCTTGGGCTGAGCCTTCTGACCAAAAGTGAGCATTGCCGCCGCGTCCGGCAAGGCGGATGGTCGCGGGCAAAAGCACCACCGGGAGGAACGGCAATGTCACGCGAAACGCTGGTCGCAATGACCCGCAATCTGGTCGCCCACGGCGCGGCCGACACGATGGAATATGCCGACGACGTGGTGCGGGTGCCCGCCAGCGCCTATACCGACCCGGCGCTGTTCGAGACCGAGAAGAAGCAGATCTTCCGCCGCCTGCCGCTGATGGTCGCCCCTTCGTGCGAGCTGCCCAATCCCGGCGACTTCAAGGCGATGGACATCTGCGGCGTGCCGCTGCTGCTCTCCCGCCAAAAGGACGGCAGCATGGGCGCCTTCCTCAACATGTGCACCCACCGCGGCAACCCGCTCGCCAATGGCTGCGGCAATGCCAGCCGCTTCACCTGCGGCTATCACGGCTGGACCTTCAAGGCCGACGGCGACCTGATCGGGGTCGCCGACTCGAAGGATTTCGGCTCCATCGACAAGAGCCAGCATTGCCTGACCAAGTTCCCGGTCTACGAGAACGCCGGCCTGATCTGGGTGACGCTCGACCCGCATTCCCAGCTTTCGATCGCCGATTACCTGTGCGGCTATGACGACCTGCTCAAGGCCTTCGAGTTCGACGGCTGGACGCTGTTCGCGCAGCGCACGCTGGAAGGGCCGAATTGGAAGACGGCGTACGACGGCTATCTCGATTTCTACCACCTGCCGGTGCTCCACAAGGACACCTTCGGGGCTGACTTCTACAACCGCGCCAACTACTTCGCTTTCGGCCCGCACCAGCGCCTCTCCACGCCCTCGCAGTTCGCGATCAAGGTGCAGGGGGACGACGACCAGCAGATGGACCTCGCCGCCATGGCCGACGACGATCTGCCGCAGGAGGTGCTGGTGCAGGGCGTGTGGACGATCTTCCCGCACATCTCGATCGCCAGCTTCTACGGCGGCGGGCAGCGCGGCGCGATGATCAGCCAGCTGTTCCCCGGCGCGGCGGTGGGCGAGAGCTTCACCACCCAGTTCTACGTCATGGAAAACCAGCCCGAGACCCCCGAACAGGTCCAGGCCGCGCACGACCAGTTCAATTTCCTCGAGATCGTGGTGCGCGACGAAGACTACGCCACCGGCAAGCGCCAGCAGCAGGCGCTCGCGTCAGGGCTGATGAAAGAGGTGCTGTTCGGCCGCAACGAGAAGGGCGGTCAGGTCTTCCACCAGTGGGTCGAGCGGCTGGTCAATGCGGGCGACGATGATCTGGTGGCGATCTTCGCGGGCGAGCAGCGTCAGGCGGCGGAGTAAGGGGTCGGGCGCCGTTCCTCCTCCCGTCTCCGCGGACTTGATCCGGGGTTCGGCTGCGCCTCTTTCCACACAGGGGAAGTTAGCCAAGCCCCGTGTCAGGCACGGGGTGACGGGGAATTGTGTTCCCGAGCAGTTACAGGCGAAACGGCAGCTTTCAGGCTCGCAAGGTGGTTTCGCCGATGGCCTGAACTGGGTGGAATCCGGACATTGACCAGCACGTGGTCATGAGCCAGTATTATAGAATGCAACTACTTAGTAAGCGCGCAGAACTGATCCGAACTGCCGGGCTGGCACATGTGATCGGCCTTATCGTCGTGGGCTTTTACGGCACGGTTGGGGCGTCAGGTGGGTTTGGAAACGGAGCTTGGGTGGGAACGCTAACAGGTGGCGTCTTTTCCTTTCCATGGTTTGCGGCGCTCATTGCGGTGATTTGGTTCTTTCCCGAATTTTATTGGAAACATTTCTTAGCAATGTGCGTGGCTGGGCCTGTGCTGGTCTGCGGCACTTGGTGGTTGCTCAGTGGCACAGAATTAATTGCAGTCGCCATCACAACCGTTGTCGGTAGCATCGCATTTCTAACGAACATGTCGTTCATACGCTGGCGTAGGGCAAACTAGCCTTAAGGACTGCTCCGGCTCGATAGCCGAACGGCAGCTTTTGGCGAGCGACCAGCGGTTTGCAGACGTTTCCTACAAGCCCGCCAGCCGCTATTATGCCCCCCGGCTCTTTCCCATCGTTCTGCCCGGCCTGCGAGGCCGTTGGATGCCTGAGGCATGAAAACAGGCCCCGACTCCCTGTCCGTCCGCTTGGCGAAATCGGGCATGAATGATTGAATTTATTGATGAAATGGCAGGTCTGCAAAGTTGACAGGGTGTAACCTTTGTCCGCTTTGCAAGGCTGCAAATCAGGCGGCGGATTGGTTGGAAGCCCACCCCGCAATCGTCAGAACGCGAAGGGCCGCTCCGGCACGCTGGGCCCCTTCGCTGTCGGATTGTCGTTGAGCGCCAGCTCGACCAGCGCGGTGTCGAAGAACTCGTGCAGCTCCACGATCAGCCCGTCCGCGATCGTCAGGATCTGGCAGTAGGTCTGGAGATATTCGTGCCCGTTGGTGGCCATGCCGCCCCCGCGCATCAGGCCGACCACGCGCTCGTCGTCGGCACACATGATCCGCCACTGGCCCGAAAAGCGGATGGTTTCGGCCACCAGCTTGCCGATCACGCCCTCGGCCACGACCGGCCCGAAGCATTCGGCCTTACCGACCCAGCGTCCGGAGACCGGAGTGGTGCCAACGAGATTGAACACCACGTCTTCCGAATGCAGGGCGGCGAGCGTATCGAAATCGCCCGCCGCCAGTGCCTCGTAATAGCGGGTGGCCAGCGCGATATTGGCCGCGCGCTGCTCGCTCACGCGATTACCCGAACGCCGGGCGATAATTGCTCTCGCCCCAGTCCTGCCGCTTGGTCCATTCGCCCATCGGCTCGAGCTTGCCTTCCAGTTCCGGGAAGCGCTCGTAGACGTGGTCCATGTCGACCGCGAAGGGGCGCGTGGGGGCGTTGTTGTTGTATTCGTAGAAGTCCTCGATCCCCTTGGCGAAGTCGGCGCGCATGGCCTCGGGCATGGTATCGCCCGCCGCCTCGACGAGGTAGCGCCCGAACTCGGCAGGGGTGCAGGGATCGTATTTGATTTCCTTGCCGAGCGCCTCGGACAGGCACTGGGTCACCTGCTTGCCGACCATCCGCTCCGGCCCGCCGATGTTGAGCCAGGCGCCTTCCATATCGGGCCGCTCGAGGCTGGCGAGCATGAAGCGCGCGACGTCATCAAGGCTGATCCAGTTGGCCTCCAGCGCGGGGTTGTGCGGATAGACGTAGCGCCCCTCATTGATGATGAAGGGCCGCGCCCAGTTGGTGAGGAGGTTGTCCATGAACAGCACGCTCCCGAACACCGTCCCCGGCGCGCCCGAGCGCCACAGCGCGTTGATCCCGGCAGTGTTGCCGGCATAGGTGAAGGCATCGCCGGGCTTGTCGGGGATCCAGCTCGAGGTGTTCCACACCACCCGCTTGACGTTCAGATGCGCGGCGACCTTGCCGACCTCGCCGACGAGATAGGCGCGGTCGGCGCGGGCCTGCAGGGGGTGAGTGTAGAAGATGTAGTCCGAACCCTCGAGCGCGGCTTCAAAGGTGGAGGTGTCGTAGAGGTCCATCGGCCGCACCTCGACCCGCTCCACGCCTTCCACCGGCGCGCCCTCCAGCGCATCGGGCCGGCGCGAGATTGCGCGCACGTCATACCCTGCCGCGAGCGCCTGGCGCACCTGCGCAAGGCCCTGCCGCCCGCTCGCGCCGATAACCGTGATGAGTGCCATAGTCCCTCTCTCCCTCGTGTTCTTGTGGGGCAAGACTAGGAAGCGCCCCGCCCCTCCGCACCGCGCCAAAGTGATAGCCCGGGCGCGCTCGGCCCTAGCGAAAAGGCGGGGTTGCCGTAGCGGCCTCGCCACCGGACAAACCGGCGCATGGACAACCGTATCTGGCGCATCGCGCGCCGCCCCGTTGGCACCGATTTCGCCGCCGCGCTCGCGCTGGAGGAGGAAGATTTTGCCCCGCTCGGCGATGGGCAGATCCGCATCCGCAACACCCACCTGTCGATGGACGCGGGCACCCGAATGTGGCTCTCGGACCGCGAGGATGGCTACCAGCCGCCGCTCCCGGTGGGCGGGCCGATGACGGGACTGGTTCTGGGCGAGGTGATCGAGAGCCGCGCCGAGGGTTTTGAGGAGGGCGATCTGGTGCGCGCCTTCGGGCAGTGGGCCGATGTCAGCACGGTCGATGCGGTGATGTCGGGCGCGCTGCTGCTCGATCCCACCGTGGCCGACCGGCGCGCGTGGTTCGGCCCGCTCGGGATGAACGGGTGGACCGCACTTTGGGGCGTCGAACAGACCGGCGCCGCCAAGCCGGGCGAGCGGGTGCTGGTCTCCGCCGCAGCGGGGGCGACAGGAATCCTTGCTGTGCAGATCGCCAGATTGCTCGGCTGCGAGGCGTGGGGGATCGCGGGCGGGGCGGGGAAATGCGCTTACCTGACCGGGGAGCTCGGGATTGCGGGGGCGGTGGATTACAAGGCCGGCGATGTCGCTGCCCAGCTCGACGCAGCGGGCGGCTTCGACGTCTATTTCGACAATGTCGGCGGCCCGCTTCTGGATCAGGTGCTCACCCGCATGAATCACTATGGCCGGATCGCGGTGTGCGGGCTCCTCGCCGATTACACCGCCGGCACCCGCACCGCGCCGAAGGAATTCGATCAGGTGCTGATGCGGCGGCTCAGGATCGAGGGCTTCTTCTCGCCCGACTTCATGCACGAAGGCCCTGCCCTCACCCGCCGTCTTCGCCAGTGGACCGAGGAAGGCGCGCTCGTCATGCCCTATGACGTGACGACCGGCCTCGAGAACACCCTCACCGCCTATGCCAAACTCTTCACCGGCGCGAATATCGGCAAGGTGATCGTGGAGTTGACCCCATGACCGGCACACTCGAAGACCGCGAGGCGATCCGCGACATTCTCGCCGCCTATGCCCATGCGATCGACCGGCGGCGCTGGGGGATGATGGAGCGGCTGTTCCACCCGGAGGCTACCTTCCGCTTCGGCACCATCGAGGGCGACTGGCGCGGCTTTGTGGAGCAGGCGCGCAGCGTTATCGACCCGTGCCTCGCCACGCAGCACCAGCTCGGCCAGACGATCTTCGGGTTCGAGAGTCCGGACCTGTGCCACACCGAAACCTACATGACCGCGATGCACACCATCCCCCCCGGCTACCCGCTCGCGGCGGTGTTTCCCGACAAGGGGGTGATCTACTCGGCAATCGTCGCGGGGCGCTATGTCGACCGGTTCGAGAAGCGCGGCGGAGAGTGGCGCCTCGCCCAGCGCACCGGGCTCTACGACTGGCGCGAGTTCCGGGTGGTGGAGGGCGTCGACCTCTCCGACACGCCGGAGGGCGCGGCCGGATACCACGACGCGCGTGATCCCTCGACAGCGGCGGTGCGGAGGTGGCTCGGCTAGGGCCGCCTGATAGAAAACACCCCGCTCATCGTCGCGATCTGCTCCTCCCCCCGCCATACCCCGCCCGAGGTATAGGCGGTGCGGCCGCCCAGCCGGTCGATCCGCACGCGCGCCTCCAGCCAGTCGCCCAGCTTTGCGGCTGCGAGGTAATTGACCGTCAGAGTCACGGTCGAGGGCGCGAGCCGGGGCCGCTCGGCATCATAAACCGCGTGGCTCAGGGCAACATCCGCGAAGGTCGAGATCACCCCGCCATGCGCCGCGTCCCGGTAGTTGATGTGGTGGGGTGAGATCAGCAGTCCGACCACACGCACGCCCTCCACCGCAGGCCCCAGATAATAGGGCCCGCCGTGGTCGAGAAAGCCCGGGGTGAAGCCGGCAGGTTCGAAGCTCGAAGGTATCGCCATCCCGCCACCCTACCCCGCCGCTTGCCCTCGCGCCCGCTATGAAATGTGCCAATGACACGCAGGCCAGCGCGGGGTATCCCCGCAGCCATGGGAGAGACAACAGCACTGGCCGCAGAAAGCTTCTGCGACGTCGTCCGGGAACACGCCCGCGTGTCTGGCGATGTGATCGCCTTCACCTATGCAGGCGAAGACATCAGCTTCGCCGAGATCGACGAGAGCGCCGACCGGGTGGCGAACGGCCTCGTCGCGCTCGGCGTGAAGCCCGGCGACCGCGTCGCCTTCCTCGGCAAGAACCACCCGCTCTATTTCGAGGCCTTCCTCGGCGCGAACCGCATCGGCGCTGTGATGACGCCGGTGAACTGGCGCCTCGCCGCGCCCGAGGTCGCCTATGTGCTCGATAACTCGCAGGCCCGCGTGGTGTTCGTGGGCGAGGGCTTTGCCGAGGTGCTCAGCCAGATCCGACCGACATGCCCCCATGTCGAACAGGTGATCGGCATCGACGCGCCCGATTACCCCGGCACCGATTACCGCATCTGGCGCGACGGCTTCTCGGCCACGCCCCCGGCGCACCGCGTGCGGGCCGAGGACGACGCGCTGCAGCTCTACACCTCGGGCACCACCGGCAAGCCCAAGGGCGCGGTGATCACCCACGGATCGATCCTCTCGAGCCGCGACGCCACCGCCGCGGCCGACGAGATGCGGGAGTGGCAGGAGCCGATCCCGGGCGATGTCACGCTGCTCGCCATGCCGTGTTTCCACATCTCGGGCACCGGCACCGGGATCGGCACGCTCGTGGCGGGCACGAATTCCATCGTCCTGCCCGAATATGACCCGACCAAGGCCCTCGACCTGATCGAGAACTTCAACATCTCGAAGATCTTCCTCGTGCCCGCCGCCTTGCAGATCCTGCTCAATCACCCGAAGGTGACCGAAGTCGATTTCTCGCGGCTGAAATACGTCACCTACGGCGCCTCCCCCATCCCGCTCGAACTGATGCGCGAGGCGATGCGGGTGATGGGCTGCGGCTTTGTGCAGATGTACGGCATGACCGAGACGAGCGGCACCATCGTCGCGCTGGACCCTGAGGATCACGTGCCCGAAGGTTCGGTGCGGATGCGCAGCGTCGGCAAGCCGCTCGCCGGGGTCGAGATCAAGGTGATTGACGAGGCAGGCCGCGAAGTCCCCGCCGGCACGGTCGGCGAGATCGCGACCCGCTCGAACAAGAACATGCGCGGCTACTGGAACAACCCCGATGCCACCGCGTCCACCATCGACGCCGACGGCTGGCTGCGCACCGGAGACGCGGGCTACCTCGACGAGGACGGCTATCTCTACATCCACGACCGGGTGAAGGACATGATCATCTCGGGCGGCGAGAACGTTTATCCCGCCGAGGTCGAGAACGCGCTCTATTCGCACCCCAAGGTCGCGGACGTGGCGGTGATCGGCGTACCCGACCCCAAGTGGGGCGAGGCGGTGAAGGCCTGCGTGGTGGTGAAGGCGGGCGAGGAACTGACCGAGGCCGAGCTGATCGCCCACGCGAAGACGCTGATCGCGGGCTACAAGTGCCCCAAGTCGGTCGATTTCATCCCCGCCCTGCCGAGGAATCCCAGCGGCAAGATCCTGCGCCGCGAACTGCGCGCGCCCTATTGGGTGGGCAAGGACCGGGCGGTCAATTGATCGGGCTGCCGGTCAGGCAACTGGCCTACAAGGTCAACGACCTCGAGGCGGCAGCGGTGGCGCACCACCGGCAATTCGGTTCGGGGCCGTTCTTCGTGCTGCGGCACGTGGCGCTGGCGTCCTCGGTGCATCGCGGGACGGCGCGCCCCTTCGACCACTCGAGCGCCTATGGCCAGTGGGGCAGCGTGATGGTGGAGCTGGTGGTGCAGCACAACCCGGACGATTCTGCGCTCCACGACATGTTCCCCTGGGGCTCGGGCCGCGAAGGGCTGCACCATGCGGCGCTGTTCGTCGACGATCTGGAAGGCGAGATCGCGCGGTTCGCAGCCGAGGGCGCTCAGCTCGCGCAGCTGTCGGTGACAGCGGGCGGGACGGGTTTCGCCTTCGTCGATACGCGGGCGAGCCTCGGGCACATGCTGGAGCTTTACGAGCCGACCGCGCAGCTGACGGGGTTCTACGATTTCGTGGCGCAGGCAGCGCAAGGGTGGGACGGGCGCGATCTGGTCACGGAGTTGGGTTAGCCTCTACCCCCGCCAGTTCCGCCACCCCCACCAACGCGGCACGGCATTCCGCATCGGCCAGCGCCGCGAGAACCGAGAATGCCACAAACCCCGCCTCGCCCAGATGCGCGACGACCGCCGCTGCCTCGGCATCGGTTATCGCGGTGTGCTCAAACGGCATCCGCCGCGCATAGGCGAGGCACAGCTTCGTGCCCTCGTCCAGAGCGCTCTCCTCAGGCGCTGCGCCCATGCCGTGGACGGCCGCGACCGCCTGCCGGACCAGCGCCACCAGCGCCACCAGCGCGGGGGCGAGCGCGGCTTCGGTCTTCCCGCGGAAGTCCGCATAATGCGCGGCGAGCACCGGATCGCCCGCCAGCGCGGCGCACACGGCGCTCATGCGGCGGCCTCCAGCACCGCCGGCGTCGGAAGCACGGTGCGGTCCATCGCCTCGGGCTCGAGCCCCATGGTGATCAGCGCCTTGGCGAGCGCGAGGAACAGCGTCACGCCCAGCCCCAACTCGGCAATCTGTGCAGGTGTAAGGTGGCGCTGCAAAGCCGCCCGCGCATCGCCGGTCAGCAGGTCGGGATCATGGATCAGCGCATCGGTGAATTTGAGCGCGGCCTTCTCGGCATCGGTCAGCCGGGCCGAGGTCTCGTAGCCATCGGTGATGTCGTCCACCACCTCCTCGCCGAGACCCTGCCCCAAGGCCTTGTCGAAGCGGACATTGCGGCAGAACCCGCATTCGGTGACGCGCGCATTGCGCATCCGCGCGACCTCCTTGATCCGCGCACTCAGCACGTCGGAGCCCCAGAACCGCCCGTAGAGCGCAAAGAAGCTCTCCGCGATCTCCGGCTGGTGCGCGAGCACCGAGCCGAAATGCGCAGGCTCTCCGGCAACGCCTGAGGATACGCGGGGGATGGTCGACATGGGGTATCTCCTTCGCTTGCGAGAATACCCCAGGGTGACGCTACGACAGCCTCGCCATTTTCGCAGGGGCGGGGGCGCGGTCCGGCATGGCAGATTGCCCGAAACAGCGAGGGAGACAGGCAATGGCAGGCGAAGCACAGCGCGTGATCGAGGACTTCTGGCGCATCCAGGACGCAGGCGACTACACGAAACTGGTCGATCTCTTCGCCGAGGACGCATTCCTCGAAGACCCGATCTGGGGGCAGTATCGGGGGCGCGACGCCATCATGGGCTTCATGACCACGATGGTGAAGGAGATGGGCGACCGGAAGGTGCACTTCACCGTCGACGAAATCTGCGGTGACGACCACGCCGTCTGGGCACGCTGGACGATGCACATGGAAGGCCACGCGCCCCGCGGCGGCGTCGGCATCTACAAGGTCGAAGGCGGCAAGCTCACCTATTACCGCGATTACATGGACCCGGCGGGGGAGTAGCCTACATCGCCCGGTAATCCGGATGCCCGCTTTCCCTCAGGTCGAGCATCGGCAGCGGAAACGCCGCGTTGGGCGAGGCGTCCGGCTGGTCGGGCATCGCACAAGTCCAGTCCATGATGTAGCGGCGGCTCGAAATGCGCCACTCCTCGCCCCGCTTCTCGTAGGTGTCGAGGTAGCGCCCGCCATACATGTTGCCCTTGTAGGGCTCCTCCCCCTCGCGCCGGAAGCCGAGCGCGATGCCGTAGCACTCGCCCTCCGCCGTCGTCGCCGACGTCAGCTTGACCGAGAGCGGCGCGAGCATGTGCCAGCGCCGCCCCGTCGAGCGTTCCACCGCCATCACCACCGGCACGAACTCCGCCGCGGTGCCGGTGAAGAAGCCATAGTCGATCGCCGCGTCCGGCCAGTAGCACCCCGCCTGCCCCTCATCATCGAGCCAGTCCAAGGTGCGCGAATAGCGCGCGATGAGATCGTGGATCGCCTGCCGGTCGAGCAGCTGCTGCACCTGCTCCTCGAGGGTCATGCGCGCGGCCCCCACCATGCCGGGATCGAGAGGGGAAACCGCTCCTGCGCGGTCTTCATCGCCTCGCTCGCATCAGCGGGCAGCGCCGGGTCAGAGGTATGCGGCAGCCCCCCGCCTGCGCCCTCCACGGGGTCGATATATTCGAGCGTGATTCCGGCGAGCACATCGGCGAAATCGTGGCCCTCGTGATGGTCGGACATCTGGTGGTGATAGAAGGTCCACTTGTCCTTGAAGCTGAGCAGGCAGTAGTAGCTCAATGGCTCCTGCCCCTTCCAGTATTCGTAGCGGATCACGCCTTCTTCCGTCCCGAAGGTGTGGTGGACCATGTCGTGCATGATCGCCTCCCACTTCTCTTCCTTGCCGGGCTGGATCTTTATGTGCGCAAGCAGACTGGCCATCAGAGTGTCTCCACTGGAGTGAGGTTCAAGAGCAGCCGGTGGATGCCGAGCATGATCCCGCCCTGGTGGCGGAAATCATTGCCCGGCGCGTAGGCGAGGTCGGCGAAGGCGTCGGCGAGCTTGTCCCACGCGATCATCTGTTCGAGGCGCGAGATGTTGGAGCCGGGGCACGAGCGCGGTCCCTGGCTGAAGGCGAGGTGGCGGGTGGCGGCCTTGCGGTCGAGCTTGAGTTCCAGCGGGTTCTTGAATTCATCCGCGTCGATATTGGCGGCGGCCCAGCGCAGGTGCAGCATCGATCCGGCGGGCACTTCGACGCCCTGAAACACTTCGTCATGGGCGCAGATTCGGGTCGAGAGCCCCTGCGTGGGGGAGCGCAGCCGCATCCCCTCCTCGATGAAGGTGCGGATCGCGCTGCGATCGCCGCGCAGCCCGGCAAACATCCCCGGCCGCTCGCACAGCAGTTGCGCCTGCTCCGCGAGGGCATATTGGGTCGTCTCCAGCCCGCCGATCACCATCGCGTAGACGACGCCGTTGATCTCGTCGTCGGTGAGCTTGCGGCCCAGCGCTTGGTATTCGACCTGGGTGAGGAAGCTCACCATGTCATCCTGCGGCCGGGCGCGTTTCTCGCGCGTCGCTTGCGCCACATACTCCTTCATCCCCGCCAGCAGCCGGAATTTCTCGGCCGTTTGCTCAGGCGTGAGGATGTTCTTGTGGGTCGTCCCGATCACATAGGACATGACCTGCGCATTGCCCCATTGCTCGAGGCGCGGGATGTCTTCGAGTGGGAAGCCCAGCACGGTAGCCATCACCCGCTGCGGCAGCGGCCGGGCGAAGTCGGCGACGAAATCGACCGGCTTGCCAGCGCGCGCCTTCGCCAGCATCCCGGCGACGAGCGAATCGACATGGCCCGCGATCATCGCCGCATGCCGCGTGCAGCCCGGCCCCACCCATGGGTCGGTCAGCTCCTTGCGGTGCGCGCGCCACAGTTCCGGATCGGGGCGCAGGGTCACGATCGAGGCGATCATCGCGTCGAGATCGGGGATGTGGGTGGGCATCTCGCCCGATTGCTGGATATGCGCCACAAGCAGCGAGAGCGTCGGCGGGAAACGCTCCCAGTCCTTCACCACGCGGGAAATGTCGGCGTATTTGGTGAGGACAAAGGCATCGGTGCCGGGGGTCAGGCCCTCGCCCGGCAGGCGCTGCACCGGGGCCTCGGCGTGCAGGATCGCATAGGCGGCGTACCAGTGCTCCTGCGCGCCCGGAGCGAACAGGTCGACGTCAGCCAAGGTGCGCGGTGCGTCCGCCTGCAAGTCCGCTCTCCCCTGCGGGGCGGTCCGCTTAGCGAATCCGCCAATTGCTGTGGCAAGGGTTGTCCCCCAGCCTTTCCCTTGCGGAAACGGGCTAATTTGCCAGTGCCGCGTATGGGGAGAGAAAGCCGTGAGCCGTATCGAGAAGCTGGCGCCGGACCAGTGGGACGCGCGCCTTGTCGCCGCGATCCAGCCCGACAACCTGACCGATCTGGAGCAGGGTCTGACCCGATACTTCGCGCATTGCCCGGAGCAGGCGCTGGGCCTGATGGGCTTTGGCGGGGCGTTGAAGCGCAATCGCTCCCTGCCCGACCGGTTGGTGGAGCTGGTGCGGCTGCGCGTCGCCTTCTTCAACCAGTGCCGCTCCTGCATGGCGATCCGCTATGCCGATGCGATGGCCGACGGGGTGACCGAGGGGCTGGTGTGCTCATTGGAACGCCCGCAGGAGGCTGAAAACCTCTCGGCAGCCGAGAAAGCTGCGATCCGGTACGGCGAGCTGATGGCAACCGATCATCTCGCGATCGATGACGCGATGTATGAGGAATTGCGCACGCATTTCAGCGAGGCGCAGATCGTGGAATTCGGCATGACAGTCGCCTTCTTCGTCGGCTTCGGCAGGTTGGCCGCGACCTGGCACATGGTCGAGGAACTGCCCGAGGCGTTCCAGAAGGCTGAGAGCATCGCGCCTTGGGGCGCCGACACAATCGAGGTGCGCTGATGAACCAGCCCCAGATCAACCTCTTCGACCCCGCGCTTCAGCAGTGCCCCTATGACGCCTACAAGCAGCTGCGCGACGAGGCTCCGGTCTACAACATCCCCGGCACGCAGATCTATGTCGTGAGCCGCTACGACCATGTGCGCGAGGTGCTGATGGACCCCGCGCGCTTCCCCTCCACCGCCTTGAGCGAGCTGATGCGCGCCTCGCCGGTGGACATGGAGCGCGGGCGCAAGGTGGCGGAACGCTTCCGCGAGAGGGGCTGGCTGCCTGCTCCGACGCTGGCGGGGCGCGATGATCCGAACCACAAGCAAATGCGCGCGATGTTCAACGAGGCGTTCAAGCCCAGCCGCATCAAGGCAATCGACCCGCGCGTCGAAACCCTCGCCTACGAGCTGATCGACGAGTTCCTTCCCGATGGCCGCTGCGACTGGGTGCGCCAGTTCTGCGTCCCCCTGCCGCTGTTCGTCATCGGCGAACAGATGGGCGCGGCGCGCGAGGACATGTGGCGGATCAAGGGCTGGACCGACGCCTTCTTCCACCGCATCTCGCTGATGCTGCCCGAGGACAAGCACCTCGAAATGGTCGACCGCGAGATCGAGGCGCAGCACTATTTCCAGCCGATCTTCGAACGCCTGCGCGAGCACCCTGACGGCAGCCTCATCTCCGTGCTGGTCAACACCGTGATCGAAGGCTGGGGCCGCCCACTCAACGACGAGGAACTCCACGCCGAGATGATGGCGGACACCTTCGTCGGCGGGTCGGAGACCACCACCAACGCGCTCGCAGCCGGCATGAAGCTGCTGATCGAGAACAAGGACGTGTGGCACAAGCTCAAGGCCGATCCTGACAAGTATATGCGCAACTTCGTCGAGGAGGTTCTGCGGCTCGAAAGCCCGGTGCAATCGTTGATGCGCTTCACCCATGCGGACGTGGAGCTGGACGGGGTGACGATCCCGGCAGGCTCGGTCGTCAATGTCCGCTACGGCGCAGCCAACCGCGACGAGCGCTTCTTCGAATGCCCCGAAAAGCTCGATCTCGAGCGGCCCAAGGCAGGCGCGCACATGGCCTTCGGGTCGGGCACGCACCACTGCCTCGGCGCCCCGCTCGCCCGGCGCGAACTGACCTGGGGGTTTCAGGCCGTGGTCGACCGCTTCGAGGACATGGACTTCGCGCCCGGCGAGAACGACTTCAGCTACCACCCGCACTTCCTGCTGCGGAGCCTCAAGCAGCTCAATATCACCATCGAAGCGAAGAAGCGCTGAGATGGCAAACCTGCTCAAACCCGCCCCCCAGCGGATCGACGTGACCCCGCAGCCCATGCCGCCACTGTCGGACAAGCCCATCGACGGCAGCCGCTACTGGTCGCGCGATTTCATGGACCGCGAGTGGAACGGCATCTGGACCAAGGCGTGGCTGATCGGCGGCCTCGCTACCCAAGTCGCCAAGCCCGGCGATTTCTTCACCTACGACATCGGGCGCGAAAGCATCCTCGTCACCCGCGGCGAAGACAGGCAGGTGCGCGCCTTCTACAACGTCTGCCCGCACCGCGGCAAACGCCTCGTGATGGAGGAGCAGGGCCATGCCATGCGCCTCGCCTGCTCCTACCATGGCTGGCGCTTCACGCCTGCGGGCGAGCTCAATTTCGTCCCCTGCCCGGAAGATTTCGCGGGTGGCTCGCCCTGCGGCAAGGTGCGGCTGGAGGAGGTCAGGTGCGAGGTCTTCGCGGGCTTCGTGTGGGTCAATCTCGACCCGGCCGCCGCGCCGCTGGCCGAGCATCTCGGCCCCGTCGCGCACCAGATCGCGGGCTACCGCATGGAGCAGATGCACCGCACCCACTGGGTCACGCTGGAAGGCGACTGGAACTGGAAGTGCGTGCAGGACAATTTCAACGAGAGCTACCACCTGCCCTTCGTCCACCCGCAGACCCGCTTCGTGATGGAGCAGAGCTACAAGGACTGCCAGTTCGATCTCTACGCGCCCCACGGCCATGCGCGGATGTTCATGCCGGGCTCGCGGCCGTCACGGTCTTTGCGGGGCCATACCGACACGGTGCTCGACATGATGCGGACGGAACTCACCTATTGGGGCCTCGATCCCGAGGCCTTCCGCGACGATCCGCTGCGCACGCGCGAAGCGCTCCAGCAGGCCAAGCGGGCGAAGGGCGCGGAGAAGGGCTACGACTTCAGCCACTTCCACGATGCGCAGCTCACCGACCATTTCCACTACACGATCTTCCCCAACATCAGCTTCAGCCTCAAGCCCGACGGCTGCATCTGGCTGCGCGCCGACCCGCATCCGACCGATCCCGAGCGGTGCTATTTCGACATGTGGTACTTCACCTGGTTCCCGGAAGGCGTCGACCGCTACTTCGCCTATTCGATGGGGCAGGAGGTCGACCGCACGGTTCCCGTCCCGCACCAGCGCGGCGTGGTGGGCGAGCTCTCCTGCGGCCCGGGCATCGATCAGGACGTGAGCATCTGGAGCGAACAGCAGCTCGGCCTCCGATCGCGCGGCTACAAGGGCGGTCACCTCGCCGGGCAGGAAGCGCGGGTGCGGTTCTTCCACGACATGATCGATCGCTGGGTGGGAACCTAGAGGTTCGCCAAAGCCGCCGTCCGCCCCGCGATATAACCGAAGGTCAGCGCCGGCCCCAAAGTCCCGCCCGCGCCAGCGTAAATTCCGCCAGTCGGGCAGGCGATGGCATTGCCTGCACCCAACAGCCCGGGGATCGGCGCGCCGTCATGGCCGAGGATGCGCGCCTGACCATCGGTGCGCGGGCCGCCATTGGTGCCGAGCAGGCCGGAGGCAATCTGCACCGCATAGAACGGCGCTTCGCGGATCGCGCCCAAGGTGACGGCAGCGCCCTCCCGCGAGCGATCGCCGTAGAAGTGGTCGTAGGCGCTCGTCCCGCGCCCGAAATCGGGATCATGCCCCGCGTCGGCATGGAGGTTGAAGCGCGCGACGGTCTCCTCGAGCGCCGCCGGATCGAGGCCGATCTGCGCCGCAAGCGCTTCGAGCGTGTCGGCGCGCATCACCCAATCCGGCATCGGCTGGCCCGGCTGGCGCGTGCCCAGCGGATAGCGCGCGACATATTGCGCGTCGAAAATCAGCCAAGCGGGCAGGTTCGTGTAGTCATAGGTCGCCGGATCGAACTGGTGGAACACGCCCCCCAAGGCCGAGTAATTCGCCGCCTCGTTGCAGAACCGCCGTGCGGAGCGGTTGACCATGATGCTGTGCGGCACCGTCCGCTCGATCAGGATGATTTGTGCGCGGGGCTCGCCGCTGGCCCAGGGTTGGTCGGGCGTCACGAGGGTCGGCGCCCACCACGCGCTGGTCATATTGCCGAGCTTCGCGCCCGCCGCCATCGCGAGGCGGAGGCCACCGCCGGTGCCGGTGGGCGGGCTGGCGGGGGCGGTGACGGGGCCGCGCAGAAAGGTCTGGCGCAAGTCTGCGTCCCACTCGAACCCGCCGGTGGTGATAATCACCCCGCGCCGGGCGGCAAGCGCGAAAGGCGCCCCGTCGCGGGTGCCTTCGATCCCGGTGATCCGTCCGCCGTCCTTGACCAGCCGCTTGGTTTCGACGCCGAGGATCGGCGCGATCCCCCGGTCGAGGCAGGCCTTGAGCAGCCGCGCCACCATCGCCTGCCCGAAGCCGCATTGCCGCGCGGCCATGCGTGTCCCGAGCACTTCCATCGGCGGCATCGCAGTCGCGCCCCCGAGCGGCGTCTCGCGCAGCATCAGCGGCTTGGGCTCCTCGATGGCGTAGATCCGCGCGGCCCAATCGCCGAGTTCGCTCAAGCCAAACAGATCATGGTCGAGCGCGCGGCTCCCTTCGGGCTTCGCCCCCGGACGGTCGAGATAGTAGTCGGGATAGCCCGGCAGCACCGAGACGCTGAGCGCGCCCGCATCTTCCAGAAAGGCCAGCGCCTCGGGCCCCTTGTCGACGAAGGCCTCGAGCGTCTCGTCCACCAGATCGCCGTGATCGAGACTGCGGAAATAGGCGAGCGCCTCCTCGCAGCTGTCGGCCATCCCGGCGGCGCGCATTCGCGGGTTGTCGGCGACCCAGATCACCCCGCCCGAAATCGCCGAGGTGCCGCCGACGCGGCTCGCACGCTCGACCAGCGCGACCGATGCGCCCGCCTCGTGCGCCGCAAGCGCTGCCGCCATGCCGGCCGCGCCCGTTCCCAGAATGATGACGTCGACCTGTTCCATGCAGCGACTAGACGCTGTCCACGGCGCATCGGGCAACCCGTCATTTTGGCAAGGTGCGCGCCTGCCTCCGTCCCGCTACCCACGAGGGCAAAGGAGAGAACACATGAAGCTGCAGGGCAAAATCGCCGCGATCACCGGGGGAACGGCAGGCATGGGGCGCGGGATCGCCGAGGCGTTCCTCGCCGAGGGCGCGAGCGTCGCCCTGTTTGCGCGCAATGCCGAAAAGGGCGTGAAGGTTCTGGAGGAACTGGGCGCAGGCGACCGGGCGATCTTCGTGGCGGGCGACGTGATGCAGCAATCAGACCTCGAAGGCTTCGTCGATCACGTCATCGCCCATTTCGGCACGCTCGACATCCTCGTGAACAACGCGGGCGGGGCGGGGGACTTGCAGCCCTTAGTGAACCTCTCCGACCACGCCTTCGACGAGGCGATGAAGTGGAACGTCTATTCGACCTTCTGGGCCACCCGCCGCGCGCTGCCCACGATGCTGGAGAAGGGCAAGGGGCGGGTAATCAACATCTCCTCGATGGAGGGCAAGCACGGCAAGGCGGTGCTGACGGCGTACTCTGCCGCCAAGCACGCGTTGAACGGCATGACCAAGAGCCTCGCGCGCGAAGTCGGCGCGGCGGGCGTCACCGTCAACGCGATCTGCCCCGGCATCGTCATCACCGACATCATCAGGAACAACGGCCCCGCCACGGCGAAAGCGATGGGGATGGAGTTCGAGGAGATGATCGACCTCTTCGCCTCCGAAGCCGCGATCAAGCGTCCGAACACGGTCGAGGAAGTGGCTGCGGTCGCGGTGCTGCTGGCGAGCGAAGCGGGCGGCGGAATCACCGGCCAGCAGATCAGCGTCGACGGAGGAACGGCGCAGTACTGAGCGGGGCGTTGCGCGGTGGTTGCCGGTTCGTCGCCGCCCCGTCGGATGTTCCACGTGGAACATCGACGGGGCGTTTCGCCTATCCCTGGAGCTTCGCCATCGCTGCCCCGATCGCTGCGGCAACGTCGCCCGCCTGCGGGTTGCCACGCATGATCAGGCCGCCATTGGGCTGGATATTGGCCCCTGTCACATAGGCATTGTCGGTGCTCAGCCAGAGGCAGGCGTGGGCGACATCGTCGACCGTGTTGAGCCGTCCCATCGGGTAGCGCGGCAGGAAGGCATCGGTGAGGCCCGGAACCTGGAAGCTCTCGTGGGTCATCGGGCTGTCGGTGAAGGCGGGCGAGACCGTGTTGGCCTTGATCCCCAAGTGCCCGTAATCATTGGCAACACACTCGATCAGCGCCTCGGAGCCGCGCTTGGTGCCGATATAGGCCGCGTGATTGGTGATGATCGCCTTGGTGGTCGCCGAGGACAGGCTTATCAGCGAGCCGCCGGTGGGGGCCTGCGCGCTCATCACGCGCACGAAGGCCTGCAGGAAATGGTGCACCCCCTTGAACTGGAGCGCGACGATCTGGTCGAGCTGTTCCTCGGTGATCTCCTCGAGGCTGGCGAGCAGGCCCCAGCCGGTGGTGTTGATGGCGATGTCGACCCGTCCGAAGGTGGTTGCCGCGTGGTCGGCCATCGCATTCACTTCGGCGCGGCTGCTGATGTCGCACAGGGTGTATGCCCCGCCGATCTCGTCTGCCAGCGCGGCGAGCGGCCCCTCCTTGCGGCCTGCGACCATCACCCGCGCGCCTTCATGCGCGAAAAGCCGGGCGATGGTCTGGCCCATGTTGCCCTCCGACGCTGCGCCCAGAATGACGGCGGTCTTGCCCTCGAGTTGTCCCATCTGATGTCTCCTCTCTCGGGCGCCGGAGTAACACGGACGGGCGGGCGCCCACCCTTCCCAAAAGTAGGCATTGTCGCTTGGCGGTCTCGGGGCCGATAGCCGCTGCCAACAAAGGGAGAGCGATTGCGATGTTTACCGGACCCCTCGAGGATCGCGTTGCGATCCAGGAATTGAACGGCACCTATGCGGACGGCGTGGTGCGGATCGACAGCGACACCTGGGCAAGCGTCTGGGCCGAGAATGCCGACTGGGATCTGATGGGCCACCAGACCCACGGCAAGGAGGCGATCGTCGCCTTCTGGAACGGGGCGATGAGCGGGCTGGAGGCGGTCAGCTTCCACTGCGTGCCCTGCATGATCGAGGTAACTGGCAACACGGCGAAATCCCGCGTGCAGACGCAGGAGATCCTCAAGCCCAAGGACGGCAAGGCGCGCCATGTCGGGGGGCTGTATGAAGACGAGTTGGCGAAGGTGGATGGCCGCTGGCTTTTCACCTCGCGCACATTCAAGATCGTCGCCGAATTCGGCATGGAGGGGTAATCGACATGGCCAAGATCCTGATTTCTGCCCAGATCGACCTCGATCCCGCCCAGCGCGAGGAAGCCCTGCGCAGCGCCCGCCCGCATATCGAGGCGGCGCTCGCCGAAAAGGGTTGCATCCACTACGACTGGAGCGCCTGTTCGATGAACCCCGCCCGCGTCAACGTGTTCGAGGAATGGGAGAGCGAGGAAGCCCTCGCCGCCCATTTCCGCGATCCGGCCTATACCGGTATGCGCGATCACATCGGCCAGTTCGGCATAACAGCGGCGGTCAGCGCGAAGTATCGCGTCGACGCGGAAGGGCCGGTCTACAACGCCGAAGGGCAGGCGACCGAGGCGTTTGACTGACCAGCCCCCACCCGTGATTATGGGCGCCATCCTCGCCGGCGGACAGGCGCGCCGCTTCGGCAGCGACAAGGCGCAGGCGCTCTATGAAGGCGCGCGGCTGATCGACCGGGTCGCCGCAGCACTCGGCGCGCAATGCGCTGGCGTGGTGGTGTGCGGCCGCGATGAAGCGGGATTCGTGTGCCTCCCCGACTGGCCGGAGGCGGGCCTCGGCCCGCTCGGCGGGCTGGCGGCAGCGCTGCGCCACGCGGGTGAGCGGGGGTTTTCCTGCGTGCTCTCGGCCGGGGTGGACGTGCCCGACCTGCCCTTCGATCTTGCCACGACACTGGCGGGCGAGGGTGCCGCGATCGTCGAAAGCCAGCCGGTGGTGGGGCTGTGGCCGGTGAGCGTCGGCCCCTTGCTGGAGGGGTTTCTGGCAGGGGGCGGACGGTCACTCTACCGCTTCGCCGATCATGTCGGGGCGCGGCGGGTGAACCTCGCCGCGCCGCTGATGAACGTCAACCGGCCCGAAGACTTGCCCCCGGCCTGAAGCGTTACAGCTTCAGCAATTGCTTGCCCCGGTTCTGCCCGCTAAACAGCCGCTGCAGGGTGTGGGGCGCATTCTCGAAGCCGTGCTGGATGTCTTCCTGATACTTCAACGAGCCGTCTTTGACGAAGCCCTCCAGTCGCTTGCGAATGCCGGGAAATTCGCTCGCCCAGTCGAGCACGATGAAGCCTGCCATGGTCCCGCGCCGGAAGACGAGGTTGAAGTAGTTCTCGGGTCCGGCGGGAAGGCTCCCGGTCTCGTAGCGGCTGATCCCGCCGCAGATCACCACGCGGGCGTTGGTGGCGATGCAGGCGAGCATGTCGTTGAGGATTTTGCCGCCGACATTGTCGTAGATCACGTCCACCCCGCGCGGGCAATGCTCGCGGATCTGCTCCTTCACGCCGCCCGCCTTGTAGTCGATCGCGGCGTCATAGCCCGCTTCTTGCACCAGCCAGTCGCACTTGTCCTGCCCGCCTGCGATGCCGACCACGCGGCACCCTGCGAGCTTCGCCAGCTGGCCGACGATGCTTCCCGTCGCGCCCGCCGCGCCGCTCACCAGCACGGTATCGCCCGCCACGGGCTTGCCGACCTTGAACAGCCCGCAATAGGCGGTCAGCCCGGTCGTCCCCAGAACCGAGAGGACAGCAGTGGGCGAGAGATCGGTTTCGACCTTTGTCAGCTCCTTGCCGTCAGTGACGAGATATTCAGTCCAGCCCGTGGTGCCGAACACCAGGTCGCCCACCGCGAAGCGCCCGCCATTGCTCGCCACCACTTCGGCAATCCCGCTGCCGCGCATCACGTCGCCGATCGCCATCGGCGCGACGTAATCGGCGATGTTCTCCATCCAGCCCTTCTGCGCCGGATCGAAGCCGAGGTAATGCGTCTTGAGCAACATCTCGCCCGGGCCGGGATCGGCGAGGCTGGCTTCCACCAGCTTGAAATCATTGTCGATTGCGATCCCGCGGCCGCGCGGGTGTCCGTTCAGGAGCCATTGGCGGGTGGTGGTGGGCATCGGGTGTCTCCTCTGTTTGCCTGCCCTATTGGGGACGCGGCGCACAGCTCTCCACGGACAAAAGTGTCAGTCGAGCGCACCGCCCCCTGTGGTAGTCTCCCGCCCAATTCTCGGGGAGAGAGACGATGGGCGTTCAGACTCACAAGACCTTCTGCCGTTTCTGCCACGCAAACTGCGCAATGGAAGTCGATGTCGTGGCCGGAAAGGTCGTCGAGGTGCGCGGCGATCCGGACGATCCGGCCTATGGCGGCTACACCTGCATGAAGGGCCGCGAGCTGCCGGATTCGCACAATTCCGAGAACAGGTTGCACCATAGCCTCGTGCGCAACGAGGCGGGCGAATTCGTCTCGACCCCGATGCCGGAGGCCCTCGCCCACGTGGCGAGCGAGTTGCGCCGGATCATCGACACCCATGGCCCCCACTCGGTCGCCGTTTTCATGGGATCGGGCGGGTTCCAGAACTCCGCCGCGATGGCCGCCTCATTGAGTTTCGCCAACGCCGTAGGCAGCCGCAATTTTTACACCTCGGTGACGCTCGACCAGCCCGCCAAGGTCTTCACCACCGCGCGCTACGGCAAGTGGATGGCGGGGCCGAACACGTTCAGCGAAAGCGACGTCGCCTTGTTCATCGGCAACAACCCGATCGTATCGCACTACTCGCCGGTTGGCGGCGTGCCGCCCTTCAGCCCCTCGCGCCGCATCCGCGACCAGCAGGCGGCGGGCCTCAAGCTGATCGTCGCCGACCCGCGCGAGAGCGACGTGGCGCGGCTCGCCGACATCTACCTCCCCGTCAAGCCGGGCGAGGATCCGGCGATGCTGGCAGGGATGCTCAATGTGATCATCGCCGAGGGGCTGTATGACCGCAATTTCGTCGCCGCCCATGTCGACGGGTTCGAGGAGCTGGCCGAGGCGGTGAAGGCCTTCCCGCCGGAAGTCGCGGCCGAACGCGCGGGCCTCGACACTGACCAGCTCGTCGCCGCTGCACGGATGTTCGCGACCGGCTCGAAGGGCTGCGCGGTCACCGGCACCGGGCCGGAAATGGCGGGCAACGGCACGCTCACCGAATATCTCGTGGTCTGCCTCAACACGATTTGCGCGCGTTTCAAGCAGGAGGGCGAGAAGGCCGCGATCCCCGGCGTGTTCAGCCCCTACCAGACCGCGCGCCGCGCACAGGTCGCCCCGCCGGTGCCGATGTTCGGCGCGGAAGGCATGCCGAAATCGCGCTTCCGCGGGCTCGGGCATCTGGGCTGGGAGATGCCCTGCAACGTGCTCGCCGACGAAATCCTCACCCCCGGCGAGGGCCAGGTGCGCGCGCTGATCTCGGTCGGCGGCAATCCGGTGGTGGGCTTCCCCGATCAGGTCAAGATGGTTCGCGCGCTCGATGATCTTGAGCTGTTCGTGCAGATCGATCCATGGATGAGCGCCAGTGCCAAGCGAGCTGATGTGGTACTTGCCCCGTCGCAGTGTCTGGAGCGCGAGGACATCACCAGCCTCTCCGAATGGTGGCACGAGGAGCCCTACGCCCGCTACACCGAGGCGGTGGTTGAGGCGCCGGGCGACGTGATCGACGAATACGAGATGTTCTGGACGATCGCACATCACCTCGGGATCACCATGCAGCTTGCTGGCGGCCCGCTGCCGATGGATCGCAAGCCGACCAAGCAGGAATTCCTCGATCTTGCGGTGACCGGCTGCCTCGTGCCCCCCAGTCAGGTGCGCACGGATTGCGCCGCGAATGGCGGCGCGGCGGTGATGTATCCGGAGCGGCATCCGGTGGTGGAGCCGGTCGACGAGGGCGAGTTCCACCGCTTCGATCTCGCCGTGGGCGCGATGCCGTCCGAGATCCTGAAATATGCCGACGCCAGCGCCGCGCGCGAGGGCTTCGACTTCCGCCTGATCTCGCGGCGTTCCAAGACGCGGTTCAATTCGATCGGTCACCCGCTCAAGAAGCTGCAGGAAAAAACCACCACCAACCCCGCCTTCATCCACCCGGATGACATCGCCGCTCTGGGGCTGGAGGAAGGCGGCCTGGTCGCGATCACCTCGCCCCATGCGACAATCCACGGCGTGGTCAAGGCGAGCGACAAGGTGCGGCGCGGGATTGTCTCGATGGCGCATGCCTATGGCGATGCCGACGCGGGCAAGGACGATGTGCGGGAGCGCGGCTCCTCCACCAACCGGCTGGTCAGCGAGGTGGTCGATTACGATCCGATCACCGGGCAGAGCTTGCAGAGCGCCATTCCGGTTAAACTTGAGCCTGCTTGAATTTCACCAGAACGGATAAAATTAGATGCCCCAGAACCGCCGCTTCCTCCTCCAGCGTCGCCCCGATGGCGCGCCGGTTCCGCAAGATTTCGAGCTCGTCACGGTCGAGACCCCCGCGCTGGAAGAGGGGCAATTCCTGATCCGCAACCATTACGCCTCGCTCGATCCGGCGATGCGCGGGTGGATGGATGCGGAAGGGAATTACATGCCTCCAATCCCTTTGGGCGAACCGGTGCGCGCAAGCACCATCGGCGTGGTCGAGGAAAGCCGCGCCGAGGGCTTCGCGCCGGGCCAGTGGGTGATGGGGCTCAATGCGCTCGAGGACTACTCCATCGGCACCGTCGGCGGGTTCACCCAGCCGATCGACCCGAGCCTCGTGCCGAGCGTCACCAACTACCTGTCGATCTTCGGCGCGGTGGGGATGACCGCCTATTTCGGCTTCCTCGAGGTGTGCGAGCCCAAGCCGGGCGAGACCGTGCTGGTCACCGGCGCGGCGGGCGCAGTGGGCAGTCTCGTCGGCCAGCTCGCCAAGATCCACGGCTGCCGCGCGGTCGGAATCGCGGGCGGCCCGGCCAAGTGCGCGCGGCTCACCGAGAAATACGGCTTCGACACCGCCATCGACTATCGCGACAAGGATGAAGCCGCATTGACCGCCGCCATCGCTGAGGCCTGCCCGGAGGGCGTCGACGTGATCTTCGAGAATGTCGGCGGGATCATCCTCGATGCGGGGCTGATGAACTTGAACCTGCACTCGCGCGTCGGGCTGTGCGGGCTCATCAGCGAATACAACACGAGCCCTCGCGGCATTCGCAACCTGTGGCAGCTGATCGTCAAGCGCGCGCACATCCGCGGGCTGCTGGTGGCCGACTACGTCCCCCGCTTCGGCGAGGGCGCGCAGGCGATGGGCGTATGGGCGGCGCAAGGGCGGCTCACAATCGACGAGCATATCGACGAGGGGCTGGAACACGCCTTTGCCAGCTTCATGCGGCTGTTTGCAGGGACGAATGACGGCAAGATGATCCTCAAGATCGCCTGATGGCCCGCTCGCTGCTCGTGCTGTCGGGGGGCCATCCTTACGAGGAGGGCCCCTTCGCCGAATTGCTGGGCGCGCTGGGCGAGTGGGAGATCACCCACCTCGTCCACCCCGAAGGCGGCGAGGCGGATGCGGCGCAGGCCATCCGCGCCGCCGACGCGCTGCTGTTCTACGACATGGCAGGCTACAGTTTCGGCGGGGGCACGGTGACCATGCGCCCGCCCTCCCCCGCCTTGCGCGAGGCTCTCACGAGCCGCTTCGCCTGCGGCAAGGGCGCGGTGGCGATGCACCATGCGCTCGCCGGGTGGGCGGAATGGCCGGAGTGGCACGACTGGCTCGGCGGGCAGTTCCACTACCAGCCGGGGCCGCACGGGCTGGACTCGGGCTATCGCCACGATGTTGCCTATGAAGCGCGCATCCTTGCCGATCACCCGGTGACACGCGGCCTGCCCGAAACCTTCCCCGTCACCGACGAGCTCTACCTCTGCCCCATCGACGAGCGCGCCCTCACCCCCCTCGTGCGGGCCGAGGGCTTCGGCTTCACGGCTGACAACTTCTACTCCGCCGCGCAGGCCGTCGCGGGCGCAATGTTCAGCAACGCAGGCTGGGAGCACCCCGAAGGCAGCAACTGCATTGCCTGGGAAAGCCGCACCTGTCCCGCCCCGCTCGTCTACCTGCAATTCGGCGACGGCCCCGCGACCTACGCCAACCCCCATGTCCGGCAAATGCTCGCCCAGGCGCTCGGCTACACCTCAGGAGGAACCGCATGACCCCCCAGCAAACCGTCGAGGCCTTCATCACCCACTGGAACGCCTGCGATGTGGACGCGATGCTCGCGCTGTGCGCCGAGGATATCGTCTACCACAATATCCCCATGGAGCCGGTCGTGGGCACCGCGCAGATGCGCGCGATGGTCGAAGGCTTCCTCGGCGATATCGCCTCGTGCGACTGGCAGACCCACGCCATCGCCGCGAACGGCAACACCGTGCTGACCGAGCGCACCGACATCTTCCACTTCAAGGACGGCCGCCGCGCCGCGATCCGCGTGATGGGAACCTTCGATCTGGATGCCGACGGTCGCATCACCGGCTGGCGCGACTATTTCGACATGCTTGAATTTCAGCGCGAATTCGCCCCGGCGTGACCTACGCGGCCCAACCCTAACACATTCGCGCATCGCATCGGGGGCGCAGGGTTGGCTAGGCTTGCACCACAAGCTGACAAGGGTCTGGAGCCGCATCACATGAACAAGCCCGAAGGCAATGTCTTTGCGCCCGAAACGCTGATCGATCCGTTCGATTACTACCGCGCTGTCCACGAGGCGGGGGTGGCGATCGAGCATCTCGAAGGGATGAACACCTGGGTCGTCTATTCCTACGACCTGTGCAGTGAGGCGGCGGCCAAGCCGGAGGTCTTCTCGAACGATTTCACGGCCCTCATGGGCCGCGAGGCCGAGGAGGACATTCAGGCGATCCTCGCCGAGGGCTGGCCCGACCTGCCCACCTTGCTGACCGCCGACGCGCCGGTCCACACCCGCAATCGCAAGCTCGTCAACCTCGCCTTCTCGGCCCCGCGCGTCAACGCGATCGAGGCCGACATGCGCACCAAGTCGATCGAGTTGATCGAGTCTTTCGCCGACAGGGGCCATTGCGAATTCGTCGAGGAGTTCGGCGTGCCGCTGCCGGTCGCGATGATCGCCGGGCAGATCGGGCTGGATGATGATCCGGGGCGCGTGAAGCGCTGGTCGGACGCGGCGGTCGACCGCTTCAGCCAGATGGTCGATCACGAACGCAAGAAGGAGTGCGCGCGCAGCCTTGTCGAGTTCCAGCACTACATCAAGGGCCTGATCGACGACCGCAAGGCGAACGGCGGCAACGACCTGCTCACCGATCTGGTCGAGGCACGCATCGAGGGCGAGACGCCGCTGTCGGACCCTGAGATCATGTCGCTGATGCAGCAATTCATGGTGGCCGGGAACGAGACCACCACCTCGACGCTGGCGGGCGGCCTGCTCCAGCTGATCCGCAACCCCGACCAGATGGCCAAGGCCAAGGCGGCGGCAGGGGGCCGCGATCCCAAGGTGATCATGAACCTCGTCGAAGAGGCGCTGCGCTACGAGACGCCGACGGCAGGAATGTGGCGCATCGTCAAGCAGGACACCGAGCTTGGCGGCATGGCGATCCCGGCGGGCAGCGTGGTGCAGCTGCGCTATGCCGCGGCCAACCGCGATCCGTCGAAGTTCCCCGATCCCGACCGCTTCGACATCGACCGCGCCAACGCCCGCACGCATCTCAGCTTCGGCAAGGGCCCGCACATGTGCGTGGGCAACATGCTCAGCCGCAAGGAAATGCTGGTCGCCTTCGACGAGCTTTTGGAGCGGCTCGATAATTTTGCGGTGCCTGATGACAGCGCGATCCGCATCCTGCCCAACATCCTGCTGCGCGGCGTGACCCACCTGCCGATCACGTTCACGCGGAAAGCCTGAGACAGATGAATTTCGACCTTTCCGAAGAACAGCAAATGTTCGTGACCTCGGTCGAGCGCTTCGCCGCGCCCATCGACGTCGAGGCGCGGCGCAAGCTTCGCCTCTCGCCCAGCGGCTATGACCGCGCGCGCTGGCAGAGCCTCGCCGAGATGGGCCTGATTGCGCTCGCGGCGAACGAGGCTGCGGGCGGCATGGGCGGATCGGCGGTCGATCTGGCGCTGGTGCTCGAGGCGATCGGCAAGGCCAACGCGCCCGACCCGCTGCTCGAACACGGCATCCTTCCCGCCCTGCTGCTCGAACACGGGCAGGCAGGCGATGTGCTCGAAGGGGTGCTGTCGGGCGAGACCCTCGCCACCTTCGCATGGACCGAGCGCGGCCAGCGCTACAGCCTCAAGGCCAAGGGGATGAAGGCGGATGCTGCCGGGGACGGCTTCACGCTCACCGGCGAGAAGACGATGGTGATGGGGGCATTGCTCGCCGACCTGTTCATCGTCACCGCCGACCTTGGCGGGGAGACCGCCTGCTTCCTCGTACCCAAGGGCGCGGCCGGATTGGAAGTGCGCGCCTATCGCCTCGCCGACGGCAGCATCGCGGGCGAGATCAAGCTGACCCGCACGCCTTCCGCCGTCAGGCTGGCGCTCGACCCGGCGGCGCTCGACGGCATCGTCGCCGACCTCAGGCTTTACGCTGCGGCGGAAATGGTAGGCCTTGGCCAGCGCCTGCTCGATGACACGCTCACCTACGTGAAGGAGCGCGAGCAGTTCGGTGTTGCGATCGGTTCGTTCCAGGCCTTGCAGCACCGGCTGGTCGATTGCTACGCGAAGGAAGAACAAGCACGTTCAATGCTTTACCGCGCAGCATTGACCGACCGGAGTGATGCAGCAAAATGGCAGCGCGCCGCCGCCGGGGCCAAGGCCTTCATCGGCGGGAATGTCGATGCCATAGCCCGCGAGGCGGTGCAGATGCACGGCGGGATGGGGATCACCGACGAGCTTGCCATCGGCCATGCGCTGAAGCGCGTGCTGGTGCTCGCGCGCCTGTTCGGCGACGTCGACACCGTGCTGGCGGAATATGCTTTGGCCGCTTGACCGGCACACAGGAGGGGAACTGAGACATGGGCGAAAAGATCGACCCGAACCTGTGGAGTGACGGGGCGCAGCCGCAGCTGATGGGCGGAAGGCTGCCTTCGGGGCAGATCGTCTTCCCGATGCCGTCCGGCGATGCGGCCGAGGGCGTGGAGCCCTACAAGCTCGCCCGTCGCGGCAAGCTGTGGTCGTGGACCTCGCAGGGCTTCCTGCCCAAGGAGCCCTATGAAGGCCCCGGCTCCGGCCCCGGCGAGGGCCCGCCCGATTTCCAGCCCTTCCTGCTCGGCTATGTCGAATTGCCCGGCGAGGTGATCGTCGAAAGCCGCATCGTTGATTGCAGGCTCGAAGACCTGCATCTCGGCATGGAGCTCGAATTCTGCATCGTGCCGTTCAACGCGCGCTACGACACCTTCGCCTTCCGTCCCGTTGCCCAAGCCGAAAGCCAAGCCGCATGAGCGAGAACGTCTATATCATCGGCGCCGGGATCCACCCCTTCGGCCGCACCGACAGCCGCTCGGGCCGCGAACAGGGGGTCTATGCCGTGCGCGAGGCTTTGACGGACGCAGGGCTCGAATGGCCCGACATCGAATGCGCCTATGGCGGCAGCGCGGCTGCCGGCAATGCCGACATCATGGTCAACGAGCTGGGGCTGACCAGCCTCCCCTTCACCAACGTCGCCAATGGCTGCGCGACCGGCGGCAGCGCGCTCGCCGCATCGCAGCAGGCGATTGCGAGCGGGATGTATGACCTCGCGCTGGCGGTCGGCTTCGACAAGCATCCGAGGGGCGCGTTCAACGCCAAACCGTCGGATTATGGCCTGCCCGAATGGTACGGCCAGACCGGCATGATGCTGACGACGCAGTTCTTCGCGTTGAAGATCCAGCGCTACATGCAGCTCCATGGCATCAGCCGCACGACGCTCGGGCGCGTTGCCGAGAAGGCCTTCCGCAATGGCACGATCACACCCCATGCCTGGCGGCGCAGTCCGGTCGATCTCGACACGATCATGAACGCGCCGATGATCAACGATCCGCTGACCAAGTACATGTTCTGCTCGCCCGCCGAGGGCGCGGTGGCGCTGATCCTCGCTTCGGAAAAGAAGATGAAGGAACTCGGCGCGGACGGGGTCAAGATCCGCGCGGTTGCGGTGAAGACCCGCCCGCCCAACTCCTTCGAGGTGTTCCAGGCCGGCATCAGCATAGAGGAAGGCGGCAAGCCCACCGTCCTCGCCTCCAAGGCCGCGTTCGAGAAGGCCGGCATCGGCCCGGAGGACATCAGCGTCGCGCAGTTGCAGGACACCGAGAGCGGCGCGGAGATCATGCACATGGCCGAGAACGGCTTCTGCAAGGACGGCGAGCAGGAGGAATGGCTCGCGAATGGCTGGACCGAAATCGGCGGCGGTAAGCTCCCCGTCAACACCGACGGCGGGTGCCTCGCCTGCGGGGAACCGATCGGCGCCTCGGGCCTGCGGCAAGTCTACGAGAACGTCACCCAGCTGCGCGGCCGCGCGGGCGAGCGGCAGGTGCCAGGCACGCCGCGGTTCGGTTACTCCCACGTCTACGGCGCACCCGGCCTGTCCGGCGTCGCGATTCTGGAACGCGAATGAGCCGGATGGAGGGCAAGGTCGCGCTGATCTCGGGCGGCGCGGAGGGGATCGGGGCAGCGGTCGCGCGGTTGATCGTCGCCGAGGGCGGCAGCGTGATGCTCGGCGATGTGCAGCTGGAAAAGGCGCAGGAACTCGCTGCCGAGCTTGGTGACCGCGCCGCCGCGACCCACCTCGACGTGCGCCACCTCGCGCAATGGGAGGCCGCGGTCGCCGCCACCCTCTCGCGCTTCGGCAAGCTCACCGTGCTGTGCAACATCGCCGGCATCTCCGAACCCGGCAACGTCCCCGAAGGCGCATTGGACGTGTGGGACCGCACCATCGACATCAATCTCCACGGCCCCTTCTACGGGATGCGTGCCGCGATCCCGGCAATGGAGGCGAGCGGCGAGCCCTGCGCCATCGTCAACATCGGCTCGATGATCGCGTTGCGCCCGGCGAGTTTCGTGGCGGCCTATTCTGCGTCGAAGACCGGCCTCAGGGGCCTGACCCAAAGCGTCGCGCTCGATCTGGCCGAGCGCGGCCTGCCGATCCGCGTCAACATGGTTCACCCCGGCGCGATCCGCACGCCGATGTACAACCGCTACAAGTTCTCCGGCACCGACACGCCCGAGAATATCGAGACCAATTTCGCCGCCACCCACCCGATGAACCGCATCGGCGAGCCCGAGGAGGTTGCCCGCGCCGTGGTCTTCCTCGCCAGCGACGAGGCGAGTTTCACCACCGGCTGCGATTTGACCGTCGATGGCGGCGGCAGCATCAGGAGCTAGCATGGCACAGCAACCCGCCACCCGGATCGACGCGCATTTCATCGCCGCGGGCAAGTATCACGATATCGATTACCCCCGGCTCGAGATCCTCAAGCTGCTCGCCGAGCATCCGCAGATCCGCACCACTGTGGCGGCGGATTATTCGGGGCTGGAGCGGCTCGATGCGTGCCGGTTCCTCATCACCTACACCTGCGACCTGATGCCGACCCCGGAACAGGCCGCGCAGCTGAAGGCGTGGATGGCAAAGGGCGGCAAGTGGATGGCGCTCCACGGCACCAACTCGATCCTCGTCTTCACCGCCGATGGCCTGGTCGATGCCCCCGATGATCGCCCCGACGTGATGGAAATGCTCGGTACGCAGTTCGTCGCCCACCCGCCGATCGACAAGTTCCTGGTCGAAGTGGTGGGCAAGGACCACGAGCTGACCCGCGGCATCGCAGATTTCGAGGTGGTGGACGAGCTCTACCTCTCCAAGACCACCGCGCCGATCGACACGCTGATGCAGACCACCTTCGAAGGCGAGGCGACCGGCTTCACCCACAGCACGTGGGAAAAGACCACGGTTCCTATCGTTTATACGAGGGATATCGGCGCGGGGCGGATAGTATACAATGCGTTGGGCCATTGCCGCGGGCACTATGATCTTCCGGGCATGGCCGATTTCTACCCGCACAAGGAAATGTGCGCGTGGAACTACGACGTCTACTACGACCTGCTGCGGCGCACGATTGCCTGGGCGATGCGGGACGGGGAATGAAGCTGGCAGGTCCGCGGATGCGTAGCTTGCGGGATCGAGATTGGGACTGATTGCAATGGATATGGACTTCTCGCCCGAGGATCTGGCTTTCCGCGAGGAAGTGCGCAGCTTCCTTGCGGACAACCTGCCCGAACGGCTGCGCGATGGCGCGCGCCGGACGCCCGGCGTGTTCGTCGAGCCGGATATCGGGATGGAGTGGCACCGCATCCTCTACAAACAGGGCTGGGTCGCGCCGCACTGGCCCAAGGCGGACGGCGGCACCGGCTGGACGCCGACGCAGAAGTTCATCTTCGAGAAGGAATGCGCGCTCGCCGGCGCGCCCGCGCTCGCGATCCTCGGCCTGCGCCTGGTCGGCCCCGTCATCTGCGAATTCGGCACGCCCGAACAGAAGGCCCGTTTCCTGCCCGGCATCCTGTCGGGCGAGGATTACTGGTGCCAGGGCTATTCCGAGCCCGGCAGCGGATCGGACCTCGCAAGCCTCAAGACCAGCGCGCGGCTTGAGGGCGATGAGTACGTCATCAACGGTTCCAAGATCTGGACCACCCACGCCCACCACGCCGACTGGATCTTCGCGCTGGTGCGCACTGATGCCACAGTGAAAAAGCAGGCCGGGATCAGCTTCCTGCTCGTGCCGATGGACCAGCCCGGGGTGACGGTGACCCCGATCTACTCGATGTCGGGCGATCACGAGGTCAATGCGGTGTTCTTCACCGACGCGCGCACCGGGCAGGAAAACCGCATCGGGGCGGAAGGTGCCGGGTGGACCATCGCCAAGTTCCTGCTCGAGAACGAGCGCGGCGGATCGTGCTATGCCCCGCGCCTGCTCCAGAGCATCGACCGGCTCGAGAACCTCGCCCAGACCCAGCCCTCGGGCGTCAATGGCGCGATCGCGCATGACCCGCGCTTCCGCGACCGCCTCGCCCGCGTGCGGCTGGAGGCCGAGGCGCTGGAAGTGACCGAGCTGCGCATCCTCGCCGAGCTCGCCAAGGGCCGCGCACCCGGACCGCAGACCTCGCTGGTGAAGCTGCTCGGCTCGAACATCGGCCAGCAGGTCGATGTGCTGCGCCTCGAACTGCTCGGGCCGGACGCGCTGCAATTGCCGCTGGAGCGCCCGCTCTACGGCAACGAGGCGCCCGAGCCGGTGGGCAGCGAATATGCCCAGACCGCCATGGGCAAATACCTCAACAACCGCGCCTCGACGATCTTCGGCGGATCGGACGAGGTGCAGAAGAACATCATTGCCAAGACCGTTCTCGGTCTCTGAGGAAACCGAAATGGACGCTTCGAAACTGATGTTCCGCGATGGCCTGATGGCGGGCGAGCGCATTCTCGTCACCGGCGGCGGCACCGGCCTCGGACGCGAGATGGCCGAGGCCTTCCTCAAGCTGGGCGCGACCGTCTACATCTGCGGGCGGCGGCAGAACAAGCTGGATGAAACGGCGGCGGAGCTAACCGCGCTCCACGGCGGCAAGATCGTCGGCATGGCCTGCGACATCCGCGATGCGGCCGCGATCCACACGATGGTCGACGCGATCTGGGCCGATGGCGGAGCGCTCACCGGCGTCGTCAACAACGCCGCTGGCAACTTCATCAGCCGCACCGAGGATCTGTCGGTCAACGGTTTCAACGCCATCGCCGACATCGTGATGCGCGGCACCTTCTATGTCACGCTCGACATCGGCAAGCGGCTGATCGCGGAGAAGAAGAAGGCCAGTTTCCTCTCGATCCTCACCACCTGGGTGTGGTCGGGCAGCGCCTTCGTGGTGCCCTCCGCCATGTCCAAGACCGCGATCAACGCCATGACCCAAAGCCTTGCGACCGAGTGGGGCCGCTATGGCCTGCGCTTCAATGCCATCGCACCCGGTCTCTTTCCCACCAAGGGGATGAGCGCGCGGCTGCACCCCGGCGGCGCGGGCGGCAATTCCGGCAACAACCTCAACCCCATGGGCCGCGCGGGCGAGATGCACGAACTCGCCAACCTCGCGGTGTTCCTGATGGGGCCGGGCGCGGAATATGTGAACGGCCAAACCATCGCCATCGACGGCGCGGGCTTCCAGGCCAATGGCGGGACGTTCTACCCGATGCTCTCGGCCTTGGGCGATGCCGAGTGGGATCAGATGCGCGCGATGATCAAGGGCACCAACGAGAAGGACAAGGCGGAAAGAACCGTCGGTTAGGTCACCGCCGCGCGCTGGTTGAACTCCGCGCGCTGCCACTCGCCGCTCGTCAGAACCTCGGCGAGGTGGCGGGCGGCGGCGGCCATGTCAGCAAAGCTCAGGTAAGCGGGCGCAAAGCCCAGCCGCAGCACGTCGAGCGCGCGGAAATCGCCGATCACGCCGCGCGCGATCAGAGCCTGGCAGATGGCGTAGGCCTCCGGATGGCGGAACGAGAGCTGGCTCCCGCGCTCGGCGGCGCGTGGCGGACTGACCAGCTCCAGCGCCACGTCATGCGCCATCAGGCTTTCGAGGAAGAACTCCGACAGCGCCTGCGACTTGGCGTAAAGCCGGGCCACACCGATCTCCGCGATGAGATCGACGCCCACCTCGAGCGCCGCGAGCCCCAGCACCGGGGGCGTGCCGCATTGCAATCGCTCGATCCCCGGCGCGCCCGCGTATTCGTCGGAGAAGGCGAAGGGCGCGGCGTGGCCGAACCAGCCGGTGAGCGGCTGCTGGAGCGCCGCCTGATGGCGCTCAGCGACAAAGGCAAAAGCGGGCGCGCCCGGGCCGGCGCACAGATACTTGTAGCCGCAGCCGACCGCGAAATCCGCACCCGCCGCGTTCAGATCGACTGGCAGCGCGCCGGTCGAGTGCGACAGGTCCCACAGCACCAGCGCGCCTGCCTCATGCGCGGCGCGGGTCAGCGCGGCCATGTCGAAGAGCGCGCCGGTCTTGTAATGGGCGTGGGTGAGCATCAGCAGCGCGACATCGCTATCGAGCGCCGCTGCAAGCTTGTCGCGCCCCACCAGCCGCCGCGTGGCGAGGCCTTGCGCCTCGAGCCC
>NZ_JAMNXL010000277.1 GCF_023653175.1 Erythrobacter sp.
ATCGTGAAGCCCCTTGATGGTCCCGGCAAAGCGCGCCTCGGCCTCTTCGGCCGCGTCGCGCAGGCGCGCGGCGGTGCTTTCGGCCTCGCTCGCGGCGGTTCCCGCGCGCTCGCGCAGCGCCGCCATGGCCTCTTCCTCGAGCGCGCCGACAGCGGCACGGTAGCCCTCCGCCTCGGTGCGGAGCGCGGCGAAGCGCTGCGAGACCAGCGCGTCGATCCGCACCAGCTGGCTCTCGAACCCGGCGAGCGTCGAGCCGACGTTCTCGCCCAGCCGCGCGACCAGTTCCTCGCTCTCGGTGCCGACGGTGGTGATCCGTTCGAACCCGCCTGCCAGCCGCGAAAGCTGCTCCTCGGCGACGCGCCCGGCGCTGCCGATCTGGTTGGTCACATCGCGTGCGGCATTGGCGATCACCGGCAGATCGTCGCGCAGCCGGTTCATGTTGCCGAGCGCGGTTTCGCTGGTGGTGGCGATGGTCTCGACTTCGGCGCCGTTGCCCCTGATCAGTGCCTGCAATTCGCTGGCATGGCTCGACAAACGCTCGGCCGCGATGCGCCCCAGCGCGTCCAGATCGCGGGCCTCGGCGGCAAGGAATTCGCGCGCCAGGCTGAGTTCGCGGTTGACCACCTTGAGTCGCGCCTCGAGCGCGGCGCTCTCGCGGTTCATCGCCGCGGCGGTGGCGGCAAAACGCTGTGCCTCGGCCTGAGACGAGCGCATTGCGAGCAGCCACACGATCCCGACGAGCTCGACCGGCACGGCCCACATCACCACCCACTGCGCCCACTGCGCGGGCACGGGGGAGGCCTGCATGTCGGCAAGATGGGCCCACACGAAGAAGCCGCTCCACCCGGTCACCGCCAGCACTGCCAGCAAGGGTGCCGATTTGGCGAGCAGCGAGCGGCGGGGCACGTCATGCGCCTCGTCGCCGCTGTCCTCGTCAACCCAGATGTCTGACAATTCCAGAGCTTCCGCGCTGCCCTCGGCCTCGGGAAGCTTGGTCTCGCCCGCGTTGTCGCTGCCGCTCTTGCGCCCCAGGGCGCGCATCTGGTGCCGTTCTGCCATGCCCCTTCATACCACAGCGCGACTCGGGATAAACCCTGCTTTAACCAATCCGGATTATTCCTGAGGCATGGCGTTCAATCACGGAGCTCTCGATGCGACCCTGGCGGCCGCAGCCGGCGATGATGCCGCGCTGCTGCGCGAGCTGCGCGGCGCATTCCTCGACAGCGCGGCCAAGCAGCTCGATCTGCTGAAGCGCGCGCGCTGCGACGGCAACTGGCATGTCGCGGCGATGCGCCTCAAGGGCCTTGCCGCGAGCTTCCACGCCGAGGACCTGCTGCAGGCCGCCGAAATCGCACTTCACGCTGCGCCGGGCGAGCCGATGGCGATCCGCGAGGTCGAGGCGGTGATCGCCCGCTTCGCGCGCACCCGCATGCCCGATCCCAACCGGATCTGATCGCCGCCGCTCCGTGCTGGAACGCCCCGTGCTTGGGGGCAACGCCTGCCGGGCCGCTTGAACCCTGACGTCCAAACCGCCAATCCTCCATCCCCTGTCGCCGCGACCGGAGGAGCTAGCCCCATGCGCATCGGCCTGATTGCCGCGCTGCGCCACAGCGAGGAAGGCGCGCTTCGCGCCGCCTTGCCGCTTGCCGGGCGCAGCTGCATCGTCTGGCAGGCGGAGTTGCTGCAAGGGCTCGGTGTCGAGCGGGTGCTTTGCCTCTCCGAGGCTCCGGGCGGCACGGTGATCGAATTGCAGCACATGCTTGAAGGCCGAGGCTTGCAGTTCCACGTGCTGCGGGGCCTTGCCGCGATCCCCGCGCTGGTGCGGGCCGAGGATGATCTGGTGATTCTTGCCGACGGGCTGGTGCCCGATCCGGTGGTGGTGCGCGCCTTGGTCGGGATTGGGACGGACAGGGGCGTGGGCGATGGCGGGGGCGAGGCGGGCCTCCAGCGGATGGTGGCGACGATCCCCGCCGATCACCCGCTCGCAGCCGCGCACCCTGCCGATTTCGAGCGCATCGATGCTGCGCGCCACTGGGGCGGGGTGCTGGTGATGCGCGGCGCGCCGGCCCAGCGCCTCGCCGATTTTCCCGCCGATGCCGACGCGGTCTCGCTGCTCCTGCGGCTTGCGCTCCAGGCCGGAACCCCGACCCGCGAACTCGCCGCGCGCGAGCTGGTGCCCGAAACGTGGCTGCTGGCGGATAGCGACGCGGCCGTCCGGCGGCACGAGAGCGCGTTGATCGCCGCGGCCACACCCCCGGCCGATTGGCGCGCGCCGGGGACCGCGCTTGCCGCGGCATCGGTGCGCGCGATCGTGCCGCGCGGGCTCGAACATGGCCAGCTGATCGCCGGCGCTGCGGCGCTGGTGCTGCTGCTCAGCGGGGTGATGGCGGCGGCCTTCGGCTTTGCCGGGGCCGGGCTGACGCTGGCGGGGCTGGGGATGCTGGCGGCGCAGGTCTCACAAGGTTTTGATGCGCTCGCCGCAAGGCTGCGGCGCACGGGCGGGACGGGGGGGAGCGCTGCGAGCAAGGTGCTGGCGGGGATGTGCGACCTTCTCGCCGGGGTGACCCTGTGGTTCGGTCTTGCGCCATTTCCCGAGTGGCAACCGCTCGCAGCGCTGGGCCCGGTCGCCTACGCGCTCGCCCGGCTTGCGGCGCGCGCGGGCGACACCGCGCTTGCTGCCGCCGCTTCCGACCGCGCGAGCCTGCTGCTTGTCCTTGCGCTCGCCGCCACCTTCGGCCTGCTGCCCGAAGTGCTCGCCTGTCTCGCCTTGGGGCTATGCGCAGCTTTGATGCTGCGCGGGCCCGAGGATTGATCTAACCCGTCCTTAACTATGCGGGCTCTATGCCCCCAGGACAATGGGCGAAAAGACGATGGACCTTGCCGCCGACGATGCTGTCGAGGCGATCCTGCGCGGCGGGCTCGCGCGGGAAGCCCGCGCGTTGACGGCGGTCGTCCCGGTTATGCGCCATCTCCTGGGCTCCGAGGCGCAGAGCCTCGTCAGCGAGGCGATCCTTGCCCGGGTGCGCGGCATGATCCTTGATCTGGCCGCACAATTGC
>NZ_JAMNXL010000132.1 GCF_023653175.1 Erythrobacter sp.
CCTATGCCGAGCAGAAGAGCGCGCCGGCAACCGGTGGCTGATCGCGTCGCTCGGGACTGAACATGGCAAGAGCGCCGGGCGGGCCACCGCTCCGGCGCTCTTTCCTTGTCGGGCTAGCGCAGCCGCTTGACGTAAAGCTGGCTGTCGCGCCGCTCGACCTTGAAGTTGTCGAGCGAGGCGAACAGGTCGGAGAGGCGCTTGAAGCCGTAGTTGCGCACATCGAAGCTCGAGCGGTTGCCCGCGATCTGCCCGACCTGCTGAAGCAGCGCGTAGCCCTCGTCATCGCGCTTGGCCTCGCGGTAGGCGGCCAGGATCAGCTCGTGGAGATCGCCCACCACCGGTTTGTTCGGGACTGGCGCGCCCGGGGCCTCGTCGCGGTTGCTGGCGATCAGTTCGTCGATGTAGAGAAACCGCGTGCACACCGCCTGGAACGCCTCGGGGGTCTTCTTCTCGCCGAAGCCGTAGACGAGGATCCCGTCCTGCCGCAGCCGGGTGACGAGCGGGGTGAAATCGCTGTCCGAAGTCATGATTCCGAAGCCGTCGACCTTGCCCTGGTAGAGCAGGTCGATGGCGTCGATCGTCATCGCCATGTCGGTCGCGTTCTTGCCCTTGGAGATGTCGAACTGCTGCTGCGGGCGGATGCCGAACTTGTTGGTGATCCGGTCCCACTTCGCCAGATTGTCCTTGGCGAAATTGCCATAGGCGCGGCGGATGTTGACCTGGCCAAGCTCGGCCATGACGGTCAGCACCGGGTCGATCGCCTGCGGGCTGGTGTTGTCCGCATCGATCAGGAGGGCGATGTTTCTGAGGGCTGTGTCCGACATTGCGCCGCTATGCAGCCCGCAAGCATTCTTCGCAAGAATGGCAGGGGCCGCTGCGCTTGCGGGACGCCGCTCTCGCGACTAAATGGCTCCCATGAACGACCTCTCCAGCCCGCCGCAGCCGAGCCCGCCCGCCGACCGGCCCGCCCGCCAGCGCAAGCCCGACTGGATCCGCGTGCGCGCCCCGGTGAGCGAGGGCTATAACGAGACGCGCCGGTTGATGCGCGAGCTCAACCTGCACACGGTGTGCGAGGAAGCGGCCTGTCCGAACATCGGCGAGTGCTGGACCAAGAAGCACGCGACCGTCATGATCCTCGGCGATGTCTGCACGCGGGCCTGCGCCTTTTGCAACGTCAAGACCGGGATGCCCAAAGCGGTCGATCCCTTCGAGCCGGAAAACACCGCGATCGCCGCGGCCAAAATGGGGCTCGAACACATCGTCATCACATCGGTGGATCGCGACGATCTGGCCGACGGCGGGGCGAGCCAGTTCGTCAAGGTGATCGAGGCGCTGCGTCGAACCACGCCGAACACCACCATCGAGATACTCACCCCCGATTTCCGCGGCAAGATGCGCCGCGCGGTGGAGATGATCTGCGAAGCGGGGCCCGACGTCTACAACCACAATCTCGAGACCGTCCCCCGGCTCTATCCCACGATCCGCCCAGGCGCGCGTTATTATGCCTCGCTCAGGCTGCTGGAGGAAGTGAAGGCGCACAATCCGCTGATCTTCACCAAGTCGGGGATCATGCTGGGCCTCGGCGAACAGCGCCTCGAGGTGCACCAGGTGATGGACGACATGCGCTCGGCCGAGGTCGATTTCATCACCATGGGGCAGTATCTCCAGCCGACCCCCAAGCACGCGTCGGTCGAGGAATTCGTCACCCCCAAGGCGTTTGCCGCCTATGGCGCGATCGCGCGGGCCAAGGGTTTCCTGCAGGTCGCCTCCTCGCCGCTGACCCGGTCAAGCTACCACGCAGGCGATGACTTTGCGAAGATGCGCGCCGCGCGCGAAGAGAAGCTCGCGCGCGAGAACGCCCGTTCGGGGGCAAAGGCCTAGCTCCGGTGCCCGGCATCCGCGAAACCCGCCGCCTGCCCTATAGCGCCCAGCAGATGTTCGATCTGGTGGCGGACGTCGCCCGCTATCCCGAGTTCCTGCCCTGGGTGATCGCCACCCGGGTGCGCTCGAACAGCGAGACCGAGATGGTCGCCGACATGGTCGTGGGCTTCAAGGCGATCCGCGAGAGCTTCACCAGCCGCGTCTCCAAGACCCGCCCGCAAGAAATCGACGTCCACTATCTCGACGGGCCATTGAGCGACCTCGACAATGTGTGGACCTTCCGCGCGGTCGATGACCATAGCTGCGAGATCGACTTCGTTGTCGACTTCACCTTCAAGAACCGTCTGTTCGAACGGATCGCGGGGCAATATTTCGACAAGGCCTTCAGGAAGATGGTCGAAGCCTTCGAGAAGCGCGCCGCAGCGCTTTACGGCAGCAGCAGTTCGAGCGCGCAGAGCGTTGCCTGACGGCGGATCTCGGCGCGCCCGCCGGGGCCCTCGCCGCCGTCGAAGAACCTGAGTTCGCCCTCCGGCTCACCGGTTGCGCCGCGCACCACGCGGGCAAAAACCACGGTGCCGACCGGCTTGTGCAGCGTGCCCCCGCCGGGCCCCGCCACGCCGCTTATCGCCACGGCCACATCCGCCTTGGAGCGGTCGAGCGCGCCCTTGGCCATCGCCCAGGCGCAGGCGATCGAGACCGCGCCGAAGGCCTCGATGATGTCGCTCGGCACGCCGAGCATCTCCATCTTGGCCTCGTTCGAATATGTCACGAAGCCCCGGTCTAGCACGGCGGAGGAACCCGCGATCTCGGTGATCGCGCCTGCGACCAGCCCGCCGGTGCAGCTTTCGGCGGTGGCGATCGTGCGTCCCGCTGCGGCATTCTCCGACACCACGCGGGCGGCGAGGGCGGCGATGTCTTCGGGGAGGAGCGAGAGGGGGGGCATGACGCAGCCTACTTCACTGTCGCAGCCGCGCTGCAGGCCGGCGGGTTCTTCATGTCCGTGAGTTCGACGATGAAGGCGATCAGCCCGCCGAGGTTCTCGCCCGGCAGCGGGCTCAGCAGCTCCACCCCGCGCTCGATCTTGCCGCAGCTGTCGGGCTTGATCTCGCTGGCAATCATCTGGCCGACGAGGGCATCGACGAAGGGACGCAGCGCCTCTTTGGGCAATGCCCCGATCATCGCCGCCATGTCCGCGTCCTTGCCCTTCTGGCCCGCGCCGCCCTCGTTCATGAAGGTCTTGAGGAAGCGGAAGGCGCCCGGCCAGGCCTTGTTCTGCCCGCCGCGGAAGGTTGAGATGTAGGCGTCGCCTTCGCGGGCTATGAAGCCGCTGGCGGCAAAGCGATCGCCGCAGGCGGTGCGCGCGGCGTCAAAGGCGATCGGCATGGCATAGACGACCGCGTCGGCAAGGTCGGCAGGCTGGACGCAAGCCTGTTGCTGCGCTTGTGCGGAGGTGGCCGAGGCGAGCGCGGTGAGGGCGAGGGCGGGGGCGATCAGACTACGGGTCATGGCAGGTCTCCTTGCGGCATGCGGGTGACAAGAACGATGGCCTGCGCGGCGATACCCTCGCCGCGGCCGGTGAAGCCGAGTTTCTCGGTGGTTGTGGCCTTGATGCTGACCGCGTTTTCGCCGAGCCCCATCAGCCTCGCGACTTCGGCGCGCATGCCGGGGCGGTGCGGGCCGATCTTCGGAGCCTCGCAGATCAGCGTGAGGTCGACATTGGCGATTGCGTAGCCGGCCGCGCGGGCAAGGCTGACGGCATGCTCGAGGAACCGCCCCGAACGCGCCCCGCGCCACTGCGGGTCGCTGGGCGGGAAGTGGGTGCCGATATCGCCCTCGCCGACCGCGCCGAGCACCGCATCGGTGATCGCATGGAGCGCAACGTCGGCGTCGGAATGGCCGGAGAGACCCTTGTCGTGCGGGATCAGCACCCCGCCGAGCCACAACTCCTCGCCCGCTTCAAGCCGGTGAACGTCGAAACCTTGGCCAATGCGGAAGGCGGGTGCGGCGGAGTGGTCCATGAGGTCCTCGGCAAAGGTGATCTTCTTGAGGCGCTCGTCGCCATCAATGAGGGCAACTGAACCATTGCTGGCCATCAGCACCTGCGCATCGTCGCCCGCGTCAGGCGCGCCCGGCCAGTCGCGGTGGGCGGCGAGGATCGCGGGGTAGCGGAAGGCCTGCGGGGTCTGGACGCGGCGCAGGCTCTCTCGCTCGGCCTTGCCGGTCATCACGTTGCCGTCTCCCGCCACCGCGAGGCTGTCGACCACCGGCAGCACCGGGATCGCCCCCGGGTGCTCATCGAGCGATGCCAGCAGGCGGGAAATCACTTCGCGGGGGAGATCGGGGCGGGCGGCGTCATGGATCAGCACGCGCGTGGGTGGTTTATCCACCAGCGCCTCAAGCCCCGCGCGCACCGACTCCTGCCGGGTTGCACCGCCGGCGACGAAGTGCACGCCCGCAATGCCCGCCAGAGCCGCTTCGGCCTCGGCACGGGTCTCGGGGGCGATCACCGTTACGATCCTATCCGCACCCGCGTGGGCAAGCGCTTCAATCGACCAACGGATGATCGGTTTGCCCCGTAATATCCGGAATTGCTTTGGAATATGCCCGCCCGCGCGCAGGCCCTTGCCCGCCGCGACCACGACCGCGGCGAAAGGGGGGAGGGGGGTGGGACCGTCCATCGGGGCCTTCGCTTAGGCACTGGACGGGCTTTCGGCAATCCACTATGCGCTGCCCATATTTTAGGCATTACCCCCGACATGACCCCGCTCCCCCCTCCGCCGGCCTTGAAGCCGATCGCCATCGGCCCCGTCGTGGTCGCCGAGCCCGTGATCCTCGCGCCGATGACCGGCGTCACCGACATGCCGTTCCGCACGCTGGTGCGCCGCTATGGCTCGGGCCTCAACGTCACCGAGATGGTGGCGAGCGAGGCGGCGATCCGTGAGACCCGCGTCAGCACGCAGAAGACAGCCTGGGACCGGATCGAGGAGCCGGTCTCGATGCAGCTGGTCGGCTGCGACCCGGCCAGCATGGCCGAGGCGGCGAAGATCCAGGAAGGCAATGGCGCGGCGATCATCGACATCAATTTCGGCTGCCCGGTACGCAAGGTCGTCGGCCAGTTCGCAGGCTCCGCCCTGATGCGCGAAGTGCCGCTCGCGGTGCGGCTGATGGAGGCCACGGTCAAGGCGGTGAAGGTGCCGGTAACGGTCAAGATGCGCATGGGCTGGGATCACCAGAGCCTCAACGCGCCTGACCTCGCCCGCATGGCCGAGGACCTCGGGGTGAAGATGATCACCGTCCACGGGCGCACCCGCAACCAGATGTACAAGGGGAGCGCCGACTGGGCCTTCGTCCGCAAGGTCAAGGAAGCGGTCAGCATCCCCGTCATCGTCAACGGCGACATCTGCAGCATCGATGACGCCGCCAAGGCGATGGAGCAATCGGGCGCGGACGGGCTGATGATCGGGCGCGGCGCCTATGGCAAGCCGTGGCTGCTCGGTCAGGTGATGCACTGGTGGCGCACCGGCGAGGCGCGCGCCACTCCGGGGATCGACGAGCAATACGCGCTTGTGGTCGAGCACTACAACCGGATGCTCGATCACTACGGGCGCGACACCGGCGTGAAGATGGCGAGGAAGCACTTGGGGTGGTACACCAAGGGCCTCCATGGCTCGGCCGAGTTCCGCAACCGGGCCAATTTCATCGATGATGCCGCGACAGTGCTCTCCGAGATCGAGCGTTTCTACGCGCCCTTCCTGATGCAGCAGGCCGCCTGAGCGTGGCGAGCCATCCCGCAGAACCGCAGGGGGCGGGCCGCCCCGATGCGCGTGCGCAGCTTTCCGGGCTGATCTTTGCGGTGGTGCTGATCGATCCCGATGGCAGAATCGCAGAGGTCAATCACGCCGCCGAGGACCTGCTCGGCACCAGTTCGGTGCGCCTTGTCGGCACACGGCTCATCGACCGCATCGGGCCGCTGGATACGCGCGTCGAGGCGCGGCTGCTCGCCAGCGAGGAGGCGCTGGTCGCGCGCGATCTGGCGATCCGGGTCGCCGCGCAGGAAAGCCGCGTCAACCTCACCGCCTCGCCGCTCGGCGGCTTTCCGGGCTGGCGGGTGGTGACGCTCTCGCAAATCGGCCATGACGACGCCGCCAATCCCGGCAACAGCGAGGCGATGCTCGGCGCGCCCGCGGTGCTCGCGCACGAGATCAAGAACCCGCTCGCCGCAATCCGCGGGGCCGGGCAATTGGCCGCGCGAAAGCTGCCGCATGCCGACAAGAAGCTCGCCAAGATGATCACCGACGAGGTCGACCGGATCGCGCGGCTGATCGACCGGATGCAGCAATTGGGCAGCACCCGGACCGCCTCGGTCGACCCCTGCAACCCGCACGAGGCGATCCGCGCCGCGGTCGCCACGATGCGTGCGGCCGGAAGCGCGCTGGGCGAGATCGAGATCCGCGAGGAGTTCGATCCTTCGCTCCCGCCGGTGCTCGCCAATCGCGACGCGCTGGAACAGGTGCTGATCAACCTTATCTCCAATGCCCGCGATGCGGCGCTGGCAGGCGGTGCCAAGGGCGGCCTGATCATCGTCCAGACCCGCTTCGTCAGCGGCCTTGCGTTCAGCGCGATCCGCAACGGCCGCGCAGTGCCGTTGCCGATCGAAATCACCATTTCCGACAATGGCCGCGGGATCGACCCCACCTTGCGCGACCACGTTTTCGAGCCCTTCGTCTCGTCCAAGCCCTCAGGCCAGGGCCTGGGCCTCTCGCTGGTGCGCAAGCTGGTGCGCGACATGAACGGCAATGTCAGCCATGACCGCGACGCGCGCGCCGGGCTGACCAATTTCCGCCTGCATCTGCCACAGGCACCGGAAGCGGCCTGATGGGACACGCGCATGATCCGGTCCTGCTCGTCGAGGACGACATCGCGATCGCCACGGTGATCATCGCCGCCCTCGAGGACGAGGGTTTTGCCATCGCCCACTGCACCGGCATCGCCGCGCGCGACAAGCTGCTCGCCAAACGGCGCTTTGCGGTGATGCTCACCGACGTGATCCTCGAGGATGGTGACGGGCTCGCCAGCCTCTCCGCCGTGCGCGAACGCGCGCCCGACATGCCGGTGATCGTGCTCTCGGCGCAGAACACCCTCGATACCGCCGTGCGTGCCAGTGAAAGCGACGCCTTCGAATATTTCCCGAAGCCCTTCGATCTCGACGAGCTTGTCCATGCCGTCCGCCAGGCCGCGGGCGCGCGCTCGCCCTCGGCGGAGGACACCAGCGCCGCGATCCCGGGCGAGGGCGAGCGCATGCCGCTTGTCGGGCGCAGCCCAGCGATGCAGGGCGTCTACCGCATGATCACGCGGGTGCTGCGCAATGATCTGACCGTCCTTGTCACCGGCGAGAGCGGGACGGGCAAGGAGCTGGTCGCCGAGGCGATCCACGAGCTCGGCAACCGCCGCACCGGGCCCTTCGTCGCGGTCAACACCGCCGCGATCCCCGCCGACCTCGTCGAAAGCGAGCTGTTCGGGCACGAGAAGGGCGCCTTCACCGGGGCCATCGCCCAGGCAATAGGCAAGTTCGAACAGGCCAATGGCGGCACGCTGTTCCTCGACGAGATCGGCGACATGCCGGCCGAGGCCCAGACCCGGCTGCTGCGCGCGCTGCAATCGGGGCGCATCCGGCGAGTCGGCGGGCGGCAGGAGATCGCGGTCAATGTCCGCATCATCGCCGCCACCAACCGCGACCTCACCCCGATGATCGCCGCCGGCACTTTCCGCGAAGACCTGTTCTATCGCCTCAACGTCGTCCCCATCGTGCTGCCGCCCTTGCGCGAGCGGCGCGAGGATATTGCCGCGCTTGCCCAGCACTTCCTCGTGCTCGCCGCTGAGGACGGACTCCCGCGCCGCGTGCTGACGACAGACGCGATCGAGCGGCTCGAGGCGCGCAGCTGGCGCGGCAATGTCCGCGAGCTGCGCAACGTGGTCTATCGCCTCGCGCTGATGGCGCGCGAGGAGCGGATCGACGCCGAGGTGGTGTGTGACATCATCGGCCCCGATATCGCGCCGGCGAGCGTCCCACAGGATGCCGGACAAGGGGGCTTCGGCGGGGCCCTGTCGGCGTGGCTGGCCGCTGAAAGCCCACCTCCGGGCGCGCTCTATCACCGCGCACTGGCCGCCTTCGAAAGGCCGCTTATCGAATATGCCCTGGGGCGTACCGGGGGCAACCAGCTGCGCGCGGCGCAGCTCCTTGGCATCAACCGCAACACGCTGCGCAAGCGGATCGGCGAGCTGGGACTGGAGCCGGAACGCTTCTCGCCCTCCTGATCGGCGCGCGCGGGGCACGAAACGTCGCACAACCGCAGGATTTCGGCCGTGCTGGCTTGCAAATCGGCCACACCATTGTTGTAAAGAGGCAACGATGGCGCAACCCACACCCAAAGCACCGCGTCCGGCCCTGCGCCAGCCTCCGCGCTGGTGGCGGCGGCTTTTGCTCGCGGGACGCCGGGCGAACCTTTTCGCTTGGCTCGAAGGGCTGGCGGTGATCGCGCTGGGGGCGGCGATTGTCGCCACCTGGTCGACTTACGGGCGCTCTGCCGCAACCGACGACCTGCTGCCGACGATGCAGGCCTCGGTGCTTCTGATGGCGACGCTGGTGCCGGCGATGGCACTGCTGGTGCTGATCGGCCGCCGTCTCGCGCTGCGCCGCGCGGCAGGGAGCACCGCGCGGCTCCACGTTCGGCTCGTCTTCTTCTTCTCGATGGTCGCCGCGCTGCCGACGTTACTGGTGGCAGGGTTTGCCGCCTTCCTGTTCCAGACCGGGGTCGACTTCTGGTTCTCCGACGAATCGCGCGGGCTGATGGAGAACGCCAACGCACTGGCGCAGAACTACTACGACGCCAACCAGCGCGACGTTGAAAACAACACCGTCATCATGGCGTCCGACATGCGCGACACGCTCGCGCGGGTGCCGATCACCGATCCCGACTTCCCCGATTTCTACGCCTATCAGGCCCAGGCCCGCGAGATTTCGGAGAGCGCGATCCTCCAGCGGATGAAGGACGGATCGTTCCGCACCGCCGCCGCGCTCGATCTGAGCGAGGGGAACAGCCCGCTCGCCTTCAGCCGCGCCGCGCTCCCGCGGCTTGATCGCGGCGAGCTTGCCGTGGTGGTCGGCAGCCCCGAGCGGATCGAGGCGCTGGTGCCGATCGATGCGCAGACCGGCATCTATCTGTATAACGCGCGCACCACCGAGGAGACGATGTTCAACTCCTGGTCGCGTGCGCAGTCGATCGTCACCGCCTATGACCGGCTGACGGGGAGCGCGCGTGCCTTGCAGCTGCGCTTTAACATCGCGCTGGTCGCGGTGAGCCTGCTGCTAGTGGGTCTCGCGATCTGGTTTGCGCTGCGCTTCGCCGACCGGCAGGTCGAGCCGCTCACCAACCTTGTCGGCGCCGCGCGCAAGGTGGGGCAGGGGAACTTCGCGCTCAGGCTCGAAGGCCGCACCGGGGCGGACGAGATCGGCCTCTTGAACCGCGCCTTCAACCGCATGACCGCGCAGCTCGAGAAGCAGACCCAGGCGCTGGTGAGCGCCAACCGCCAGATCGACGACCGCCGCGCCTTCACCGAAGCCGTGCTCGAATCCGTGACGGCGGGGGTGATTTCGGTCGATGCCGAGGCGCGGGTGACCCTGATGAACTCCTCGGCGCAGGCGCTGCTCGCCCATGGCGGGCTGCCCGCCGATCTTATCGGCCAGACGCTTGAGACCCTCGCCCCCGAACTCGCCCGGATCGTGTTCGAAGGCAAGGAGCGGGCGATCATTACCCATGCCAAGGGCACCGATCTGCTGACTCTGGCGGTCAAGGTCGCGCCCGGGACCGACGATGGTCGTGTGATCACCTTCGAGGACATCACCCGCCAGCTGCTCGACCAGCGCCAGGCCGCCTGGTCCGATGTCGCGCGCCGCATCGCGCACGAGATCAAGAACCCGCTCACCCCGATTCAGCTCGCGACCGAGCGCTTGAAACGCCGTTACCGCAAGCAGGTCGGCGACGAGGACCGCGAGCTGTTCGACGATCTCACCAACACCATCGTGCGCCAGGTCGGCGATCTGCGCAAAATGGTCGACGAGTTCTCCTCCTTCGCCCGCTTGCCCAAGCCGGTGTTCCGCGACGAGGACGCGCTCGATCTGGTGCGCCAGGCGGTGTTCCTCCAGGAAGTCGCCCATTCCGGCATCGCCTTCTCGGTCGCATCCTCGGAATTGATCGACCGCGAGATCCGTTGCGACCGCCACCAGTTCGGGCAGGCCATGACCAATGTGCTCAAGAACGCTGTCGAAGCGGTCGAGGCACGC
>NZ_JAMNXL010000133.1 GCF_023653175.1 Erythrobacter sp.
GATATGTGGACCCCGGGTGAGGCTGGTGCGCGCGAACGGCTTGAGAATTTTGCCGATAAGGCCAAATTTTATGACGAGAAACGCAATCTGCCATCGGTTGCGGGTTCGTCATTCCTTTCACCGCATCTGCACTTTGGCGAGATTTCGCCTGCGGCGTGCTGGCACGCGACCATGCATGCGGGCGGGTCCGTTGATGTGTTTTTGAAAGAGCTGGTGTGGCGGGACTATGCACAGAATGTGATTGTCCAGATGCCCGAATATGGCGCGAAGAACGCCCGCGATGCGTTCGACAGGCTGCCGTGGCGCGACCTATCCGATCCAGCGGTACAGGCCGATTTCGTGGCATGGACCAAGGGCCGAACGGGTTACCCAATCGTTGATGCCGGGATGCGGCAATTATGGGCGACCGGATGGATGCACAACCGCGTGCGGATGATCACCGCGAGCTTCCTCATCAAGCACCTGCTGATCGATTGGCGCGAGGGCGAGAAGTGGTTCTGGGACACTTTGTGCGATGCGGACTACGCCTCTAACGCCACCAACTGGCAGTGGACCGCAGGCACCGGGGTGGATTCCAACATGTTCAGCCGGATCATGGCCCCGCTCAGCCAGTCCGAAAAATTCGACGCCGCGCGCTATATCCGTACGTACGTGCCCGAGCTGAAGGGCATCGACGAACCCTATGTCCACGACCCGGAGGAATTCGGGCGCAGGCCTTCGGGCTATCCGCGCAAGATCATCGGCCACAGGCAGGCGCGTGAGCGGGCGCTGGCGGCATTGAAGACGATCAAGACCGGCTGACGGGGGCTTGCTCCTGCGGCCCGCGACCGCCTATGCACCCTGCAACAAAAGCAGACGAGAGGGTGACATCATGGGCTTGAAGAACGGCATGCTGGCGGGCGCGGCGCTGGCCCTGACCTTGGGTTTGCCGCTGGGCGGTCTGGCACCGCTCCACGCGCAGACCGCCAAGGATGCGCCCGCGCTGGCGGTTCCGCCGCAATATCCCGAAAAGCCCGCCGCGCGCCTGACCCAGCCGCCGCCGCGCGACCCGTCCGAGCTTGCGGTGCTGTTCTGGTCCGATGCCCAGCGCACCGAGCGTTTCCGGGCGATGGAACAGTGGTTCGCCGGCCACGAGGTCCCCGCCGCCGCCACCCCCCGTGCGCTGCCCCAGGGCGCGCCGCTCCCCGAGGCGCTTCGCGCAGAAATCACCGCGCTGATGAAAGCCAGCAACACCGCCGGAGTGATGGTGCTGGTCGATGGCAAGGTGGTGCACGAGGAATATGGCCTCGGCATGGGCCCGCAGGATCGCTGGACCAGCTTCTCGGTTGCCAAGAGCTTCACCTCCACCCTGCTCGGCGCGGCGGTGAAGGATGGGTTCATCACCAGCCTCGATGATCCGGTGACCAAGTATATCCCGGGCCTTGCTGGCAGCGCCTATGACGGCGTCACGGTCAAGCAGCTTGCCACCATGACCAGCGGCGTGAAGTGGGACGAAAACTACACAGACCCCAATTCCGACGTCGCGCAGATGAACCGCTTCGTGGTCGAATACGGCGCGGACGCGATCGTCGCGCAGATGAAGGCGCTCCCGCGCGAGGCCGAGCCCGGCCAGAAGTGGGTCTACAAGACCGGCGAGACCAACCTCATCGGCGTGCTGGTCGAGAATGCCGTCGGCAAGCCGCTCGCGGAATATGCCAAGGCCAAGATCGTCGATCCGGCGGGCTTTTCGGGCGACCTGTTCTGGATGGTCGACCCGCGCGGCGGCAATATCGGCGGGTGCTGCCTGTCGATCCGGCTGTCGGACTACGCCCGGATGGGCCAGTTCGCGCTTGAGGGCGGGGGCGCGCAGGTGCCGACGGGCTGGTTCGCCGAGGCAACCGATTCGCAGGTCGACTTCGGCGACAGCGGCTTTGGCTACGGCTACCAGTGGTGGACCTATCCGCAAGGCACCTACGGCGCGCAAGGGATCTTCGGGCAGGCCATCACCCTCTTCCCCGACAAGCGTATGGTGTTCGCCTATATCGGCAACTGGAAGCAGGCGAGCGGCGGGGCGGAGCGGGGCGAGTTCCTCGACCTCGCTCGCAAGATCGCGGCCGCCGCCGAATAGCGAGCCGCCGTCAGAGCGTCGGGCGATAGGCCCCGGCGTTGGTGTAGCGCTGCAGGACGTTGTCGTGGACGATCGGGCTGAGCAACTCGCTGAAGGCGCAGCCGACCACACAATTGTCCCACCACACCACTTCGGCCTGGAGCGATTCGAGGCCGGGGAGGGTCAGCCAGCACATCTGGCCTTCGTGCATGCGGTTGATCGAGGCGGCCGAGAAGCCCGAGATCGACAGATCGTGGACCACGCTCTGGAACGCCCGGCCGCCCGAGGCACGCAAGGTGGCCGGGATCGTCAGCCGGGTGCGCGGGCCGCAGCGGTCTTCCTGAGCAGCAGTGCGATAGGGATCGGTATCGGGCGGCATTGCCGTTGGCCTTGTGTCGAAGCTTGGGGTCTCTCGGAGCGGTTAGGTCCACACAAGGGTGTGCACCCGCGTTCCTTAAGCGAGGCCTTCGAACAATGGTAAACGGCTGATTAGGTGAAAACTGCCCCGCGCGCGGCGGGAACGGGGCTCAGCCGATGCGTTCGCGGTAGAGCCCCTCGAAGCCTTCGACCAGCAGCGCGGTGAGCCGCTCGGCGACCACTTCGGGGCCCTTGAGCTGCGAGGCGTCCTCGCCCGGATAGGCGCGCGCGCGCATCTCGGTGCGGGTCGCGCCGGGATCGACGATCGCGACGCGAAGGGGGCTGAGGCGCTCGACCTCGGCGGCATAGGTCGCGAGCAGGTTCTCGAAAGCCGCCTTGGTCGCGCCATAGGCACCCCAATAGGGGCGCGGGGCGGCGGCGACCGAGCTGGTGAGGCCGATGATCCTGCCCGCCTTGGCGCGTCGCAGCAGCGGATCGAAGCCCGCGATCAGCGCCTGGGTCGAGACCACATTGGTGAGCAGCGCCTGGTTGAACTGCTTGGGCTCCATTTGCGAGGCGGGCGTCAGCTCGGGCAGGTAGGCGGCGGCCAGCACCATGATGTCGAGCGTCTCCCAGCGCCCGGCGATGGCGGCGGCGAGGCGGCTGACCGCGTCAGGCTCGGTCAGGTCGAGCGGGGCGATGGTCGAGGTGCCGCCAATCGCGTGGATCGCGTCCTCGACCTCCTCCAATGCCTTGACCTTGCGCGAGACGAGAATGACGTGCGCGCCCGCCGCCGCAAGCGCCCTCGCGGTAGCGGCGCCGATCCCGCGGCTCGCTCCGGTGACGAGCGCGGTCTGGCCAGCGAGCGGCTTGGTGCTGGGAGTGTCGGTCATCGGGTGTCAGGCAGCCTTGGGGTCAGCGAAGGGAAGCTGGGCGCTCTTGGCCTCGGCAAGCGCGAGGTCGGTGAGCGAGGTCGGATATTCGCCGGTGAAGCAGGCGTCGCAGAACTGCGGGCAGGCCTTGTCGCGCCCCTGCTTGCCGACCGCGCGGTAGAGCCCGTCGATCGAGATGAAGGCGAGGCTGTCGGCCTTGATGAATTCGCGCATCGGTTCCAGCTCCATGCGCGCGGCGAGCAGCTTGGAGCGTTCGGGTGTGTCGACGCCGTAGAAGCAGGAATGCGCGGTCGGCGGGCTGGCGACGCGGAAGTGGATTTCCTTGGCCCCGGCTTCGCGCATCATCTCGACGATCTTGAGGCTGGTGGTGCCACGCACGATCGAATCGTCGATCAGCACGATGCGCTTGCCTTCGACGAGGGCGCGGTTGGCGTTGTGCTTGCGCTTGACGCTGGAGTTGCGCGCGCCGTCGCCCGGCTGGATGAAGGTGCGCCCGACATAGTGCGAGCGGATGATGCCGAGCTCGAAGGGCAGGCCCGATTGCTGGGCAAAGCCGATCGCGGCCGGAACCCCGCTGTCGGGGACGGGGACGACGAGGTCGGCATCGCACGGGGCTTCGATGGCAAGCTCGATCCCGATCGCCTTCCTCGCCTCGTAGACCGAGCGGCCGGCGAAGACAGAATCGGGGCGGCTGAAATAGACGTGCTCGAAGATGCAGGGGCGGGGGCTCGGGCTGCCGAAGGGGCGCACCGAGCGGATCTCGCCGGCGAAATCGACCAGCACCAGCTCGCCCGGATCGATCTCGCGGATCAGTTCGGCGCCGACCACGTCGAAGGCGACGGTTTCGGAGGCGAACAGGATCGCGTCACCCATGCGGCCCATCACCAGCGGGCGGATGCCGAGCGGGTCGCGGCAGGCGATCATGCCCTCGGGCGTCATCACGATCAGCGCATAGGCGCCCTCGACCAGCCGTAGCGCATCGACCAGCCGGTCGGCGATGGTGGGATAGCGGCTGGTGGCGACGAGGTGGATGATCACCTCGGTGTCCGAGGTCGACTGGAAGATCGAGCCCTTGTTCACGAGGTCCGTGCGCAGGGTCATGGCGTTGGAGATATTGCCGTTATGCGCCACCGCAAAGCCGCCGCTGGCAAGGTCGGCGTAGAGCGGCTGGACGTTGCGCAGGCCCGAGCCGCCGGTGGTCGAATAGCGCACATGGCCTGCCGCCATGTGGCCGGGCAGGGCGGCGATGGCCTCGGAGGAGGAGAAATTCTCGGCGACATGGCCAAGCCCGCGGCTGGCGTAGAATTCGCTGCCATCGAAGCTGACGATCCCGGCCGCTTCCTGCCCGCGGTGTTGGAGCGCGTGGAGGCCCAAGGCGGTGGTCGCCGCCGCCTCGCCGGCGCGGATGACGCCGAAGATGCCGCATTCCTCGCGCAGCTTGTCACCATCGGCATCGAGGAAGGGATGGGTCACATTATGGAGGTTCATCGCAAGGAGGCTCATCGGCATCACCAGACCTGTTCGCGTGTACACCCGCGTTGGCGCGACCCCCCAATGGCGATGTGACGGATCAATTACAAGGGAAAGGAGCCCCGCGCTGCCCGGCTTTTTGGCGACAGCGGTGTGACAGGCCCCTATCCGGGAAGAGCATGTTCGCGGGGATTGCCGCGCGCGCCGCAGCGCCCTACATGCGGCGGCAACCTCCTCTCTGGGCGCACCTTACCGCACATGCTCTCCCCCTTCGAATGGATGATCGCCAAACGCTACCTCTGGCCGGGCAAGGGGGAAGCGTTCATTGCGCTGGTCGCGGCGATTTCGGTGGGGGTGGTGTCGCTCTCGGTCGCGCTGCTGGTGGTGGTGATGAGCGTGATGAACGGCTTTAGGGCCGAGCTGCTCGAAAAGATCACCGGTTTGAACGGCCATGCGGTGGTGCAGGCCGTGGGCGGGCGTATCGACGACTGGCAGGGCGTGATGAGCACGCTCGAGAAGACGCCCGGCGTGGTGTCGGCGACGCCGATGATCGAAAAGCCGCTGCTGGTCAGCCATAACGGCAATGTCGAGGGCATCCTGCTGCGCGGCCAGACCGACAAGGACCTCGCCGCCTTGCGCGAAAAGGTGCTGCTCGGCGACATCGGCGGACTGTCGCAGCCGCCCGGGCCCGAGGGCTTCGCCAAGGTCGCGGTCGGCAGCCGGCTGGCGCAGAACCTCGGCATCCGGGTGGGCGACGTGATCACCATCATCAACCCCGCGGGCCGCTCCACCCCCTTCGGCACCACCCCACGCCAGGTGCCTTATGAAGTGGGCGCGATTTTCGAGATCGGCATTTCGACCTTCGACGAGAAGTTCATCATGCTCCCCCTCGCCGAGGCGCAAAGCCTGCTGCTGATGGGCGATTCGGTGGCGCAGATCGAGGTCAAGGTCGACAACCCCGACAAGGTCGGCGAAATCCTCGCCCCGGCGCGCGACCAGCTTTCGGGCCGCACCGTGATCTCCGACTGGAAATCGATGAACTCCGCCCTGTTCGAGGCGCTTCAGGTCGAGCGCGTCGCGATGTTCTTCGCGCTCAGTTTCATGGTCGTTGTCGCATCGTTCAACATTCTTTCGAGCCTCGTCATGCTGGTGCGCGCCAAGACCCGCGACATCGCGATCATGCGCACCATGGGAGCGACGCGGCGCAGCTTGCTCAAGATCTTTGTCACCACCGGCACCACCATCGGCGTGATCGGCACGGGGACGGGGCTGCTGCTGGGCTCGGTGATCCTGTTCTTCCGCGAGCCGATCGTGTCCTTCATCGCCTTTGTCACCGGCCAGCAGATCTGGGACCCCGAGGTGCGCTTCCTCTCGACACTGCCCTCGCGCACCGATCCGTGGGAAGTCTTCGGGATCGTGGTTCTCGCGCTGGGAATGAGCTTCCTTGCCACGCTCTATCCGGCCTTGAAGGCGGCCAATACCGATCCGGTGCAGGTGCTGCGCTATGAGTGACACCGCCCCCATCGTCGCCCAGCCGATTGTCGCGCTCAGGGGCCTCAAGCGCAGCTTCGAGCAGGGGGGTGAACGGATCGAGGTGCTGCGCGGGGTCGACCTTGCGATTGCGCCCGGCGAGATCGTTGCGCTGCTCGGCCCGTCGGGCTCGGGCAAGTCGACGCTGCTGCAAGCCGTGGGGCTGCTGGAAGGTGGCTTCGAGGGCGCGATCAGCATTGCCGGCACCGCGGCCGAGGCGCTGGCGGGCGACGCGCGCACCAAGCTCAGGCGCGAGCACCTGGGCTTTGTCTACCAGTTCCACCACCTCCTCCCCGATTTCGATGCGCGCGAGAATGTGGTGATGCCGCAGATGATCCTCGGCACCCCCCGCACAGACGCCGAGGCGCGGGCCGACAGCCTGCTCTCCAGCCTCGGCCTCGGCCATCGTCTCACCCACCGCCCAAGCCAGCTGTCGGGCGGCGAGCAGCAGCGCGTCGCTGTCGCCCGCGCGCTCGCCAACCGGCCGACGCTGGTGCTGGCCGACGAGCCGACCGGCAATCTCGACGAGCACACCGCCGACGCCGTTCTCGCCCAGTTCCTCGCGCTGGTGCGGGGCGAGGGCAGCGCCGCGCTGGTCGCGACCCACAATGAACGCCTCGCTGCAAAAATGGACCGGGTGGTGCGGCTGAAGGAAGGCGTGCTGATCTAGGATAAGTCGCTTGCGCCTCCGAGCCGCCAAATTGGGACGAAAGGAGAGAGGCGACTATGTCAGACCACCCCAGCACCACACAGGGCACCGGCAACCATTCGGACGAGACGGCGTGGGACGATCGCGCTTCGATCCTCCCCGCGGTGCAGGACGCGCGGATTCCCGATGGCGGCGTGCCCCTGATGCGCGGCACCTTTGCCGAAATGATCCACCGGCTCGCGATGCTTCCCGAGGAGGACCGGGCGGGCTACGTCATCGCCAAGGCCGGTGACCGCAGCTACACTGCCGAAGAAGCAATGGCGCTTGCCAGTCGCCCCGATTTCCCTGCACAAGACCCCTGACCAGACCGGTCGCGCAAGGGGGCCTGCATGACGACGATCGCCGATTTCACCGTCACCACCAACCGCGGGGCCGAGCTGGCCTTGAAGGACAAGCTCGGCCAGGTGCTGCTGGTGGTCAACACTGCCAGCCAATGCGGCTTCACGCCGCAATATGACGGGCTGGAAAAGCTCTACCAGACCTACAAGGATCGCGGCTTCGAGGTGCTCGGCTTCCCCTGCAACCAGTTCGGCGCGCAGGAGCCCGGGGATGCCGAGGAGATCGCCGAGTTCTGCAAGGTCAATTTCGGCGTCACCTTCCCGCTGATGGCCAAGATCGACGTCAACGGCGCAAACGCTTCGCCGCTCTATGGCTGGCTCAAGACCGAGGCCAAGGGGCTGATGGGCTCGACCTCGATCAAGTGGAATTTCACGAAGTTCCTGATCGGGCGCGACGGCACGGTGGTGAAGCGCTACGGCCCGACCGACAAGCCCGAGGCGATCGCGAGGGACATTGAGAAGCTGCTCTGATTTTTGCGCTGCCCTGTGCACAACATAAGCGTTGGGGGCGCTTTGAGAATCGGCACGACTTCCTAGATTGCGGAGCATGCCCTTCGCCCCCTTCGTCCCCTTGCGCGTGCTCTCCTCCTACTCGATGCTCGAGGGGGCGATCGATCCCAAGGACATCGCCAAGCTGGCGAAGGAGCGCGGCTTTCCGGCCATCGCGATCTGCGACAGAAATGGCCTCTACGGCATCATGGCCTTCGCCGCGGCGTGCAAGGGCGAGGGCGTGCAGCCGATCATCGGCGCGCTGCTCGGCGTCGCGCGCGGGGATGACAGGGGCACGGTCGATTATCTGGCGCTCTATGCGCAGGACGATGCGGGCTATGACAACCTGTGCCATCTTGTCTCGGCGGCGCATCTCGATCGCCCGCTCGAGCGCGATCCCCATGTCACCCTTGCCGACCTTGAAGGTCGGACCGACGGGCTGATCGCGCTCACCGGTGCGGGCGAGGGGGGGCTCACGCGGCTGATGGCCGAAGGGCAGCAGGATGCGGCCGGGCGGCTGGCCGACCGGCTCCAGGCGCTGTTCCCCGGGCGGCTCTACATCGAACTCGCCCGCCACGGCGATCCCGTCTGCGAGCGCGCCGAGAACGCGCTGGTCGACCTCGCTTACGCCCGCGATCTCCCGCTGGTCGCCACCAACCCCGCCAACTTCGCCGAGCCGCACATGCACAAGGCGCACGACGCCATGCTGTGCATCGCGGGCTCGACCCAGATCGAGGCGGATGATCGCCCGCGCTCCAACCCGCAGGCCTTCGTCAAGCACGCGAGCATGATGGAGGAGGCCTTTGCCGACCTTCCGGAGGCCACCGCTAACACGCTGGTCATCGCCCAGCGCTGCGCCTTCGCGCCGCCCTATCGCAAGCCGATCCTGCCGAGCCTTGCGGGCGATCTTGCGGGCGAGGCGCGGATGCTCGCCGAGGACTCGCGCAAGGGGCTCGAGGCGCGCCTCGCCGCCTATCCCGATCTCACCGAGGAGGAGCGCAAGGTCTACGCCGACCGCCTCGAATTCGAGATCGACGTGATCGTCAAGATGGGCTTTCCCGGCTACTTCCTGATCGTTGCCGACTTCATCAAGTGGGCGAAGGATCAGGGCATTCCGGTGGGGCCGGGGCGCGGTTCGGGGGCGGGCTCGGCGGTCGCATGGGCGCTGACCATCACCGATCTCGATCCGATCAAGCTTGGCCTGCTGTTCGAGCGCTTCCTCAACCCCGAACGCGTCTCGATGCCCGACTTCGATATCGACTTTTGCGAAACGCGCCGCGGCGAGGTGATCCGCTATGTGCAGGCAAAATACGGCAGCGATCACGTCGCGCAGATCATCACCTTCGGCAAGCTGAAGGCCCGGGCGGTGCTGCGCGATTGCGGGCGCATCCTGCAGATGAGCTACGGGCAGGTCGATCGCCTCTGCAAGATGGTCCCCAATCACCCGACCGACCCTTGGACCCTGCCGCGTTCCTTGAATGGCGCAGCGGACTTCAAGCGCGAATACGACAATGACAAGGAGGTGAAGCGCCTCGTTGACCTCGCGATGCAATTGGAAGGCCTGCCGCGCAATTCCTCGACCCACGCGGCAGGCGTGGTGATCGGCGACCGGCCGCTGGCGAAACTGGTGCCGCTCTACCGCGACCCGCGTTCGGACATGCCGGTGACGCAGTTCGACATGAAATATGTCGAAAGCTCCGGCCTCGTGAAGTTCGACTTCCTCGGGCTGAAGACGCTCTCGGTGCTGCGCAAGGCGGTCGACCTGCTCGAAGCGCGGGGCATCACCATCGATCTGGGCGGCCTGCCGCTCGATGACGCGCAGGTCTACCACCTCATGCAGGCGGGCAATACCGTCGGCGTGTTCCAGCTCGAATCCGAAGGGATGCGCCGGACGCTGAAAGCGGTGAAGCCGACCAATTTCGGCGACATCATCGCGCTCGTCTCGCTCTATCGCCCCGGCCCGATGGACAACATCCCGCTGTTCGGCCAGCGCAAGGCGGGGCAGGTACCGATCGAATATCCGCACCGCAAGCTCGAAGGCATCCTCGCCGAAACCTACGGGATCTTCGTCTATCAGGAACAGGTTATGCAGGCCGCCCAGGTGCTCGCCGGCTACACGCTGGGCGAAGCCGACATGCTGCGCCGCGCGATGGGCAAGAAGGTGCAGGCCGAGATGGACGCCC
>NZ_JAMNXL010000134.1 GCF_023653175.1 Erythrobacter sp.
AGGGCAAGAGCTCGATCGCCGATCACATGGTGATCGCGAGCGGGCGCTCGACCCGGCAGGTCGCGTCGATGGCACAGAAGCTCGCCGAGACGATCAAGCAGGCCGGCTACGGCCACGCCCGCGTCGAAGGCCTGCCGGCCGCCGACTGGGTGCTGATCGACGCGGGCGACGTGGTGATCCACCTGTTCCGCCCCGAGGTGCGCAGCTTCTACAACCTTGAACGCATGTGGAGCTTCGAGGGATCGGAAGCGTCGATGATGGGACGTAACTAGGAATCCCTGATTGCGTGCCCGCCTCCGCGGGCACGTCCTCGGTGCTTTTTCTGCCGCTGCGCGGCAGAGCACCTGCGGCTCGCGCGGGTGCGCTCGCGGCCCTGAGGGCCGATCCAGCACTTACATCATAGGGTGGCGTTTTGCTTCTCCACATCATCGCGCGCGGGAAAATCGGCCGTTCGCCCGAGGGCGAGCTGGTGGAGCGTTACGCCAGGCGCCTGACCTGGCCGGTCCGCCTCACCGAATGGCCCGACACCGGCGCGGGCAAGGCCGCCGAGCCGCTCACCCCGCACCGCAGCGTGCTGCTTGACGAGCGCGGCAAGGCGATGTCCTCGGAAGACTTCGCTCAGCTGCTCGGCAAGTGGCGCGACGAGGGGGTGCGCGAGACCCGCTTCTTTCTCGGCGCGGCGGACGGCCATTCGGACGCCGAGCGTGCCTCGGCCGACCTGCTCCTCGCATTCGGGCCGGCCACCTGGCCGCACATGCTCGCCCGCGCGATGCTGATGGAGCAGCTCTACCGCGCCACCACCATCCTTGCAGGCCATCCCTATCATCGGGCATGAGAGCGTCATGCGCTGCCGCCCCGCCCTCCTGACCCTCGCCGCCGCCCTCGGCATCGGCGCGGCGCTGGCGGCGGGGCAGCCCGACAGCAGCGCCGCGCCGCCTGCCGCCATCGTCGACCCCGCCGAGGCCGAGGCCGCCCTCGCCCGCGCCACCCGCGAAGGCAAGCTCGCCGAGGGCCGCGCCCAAAAGCTCACCGCCGAGGCTGAGGCCGCGACCGAAGCCGCGCAGAAGACCGCCAGCGAGGCCGCCGCGCTCGCCGCGCGCATCCAGCAGGCCGAGGCCGGGATCGAGGCGGCGCGTGCCCGCCTCACCATCGCCAGGGACCAGCGCGCCAGGCTCACCGCCAGGCTCGCCGCCAAGCAGGCCCCCACCGCGCGCCTCACCGCCGCGCTCCAGACCGCCGCGCGCCGCCCGCTGGCGCTCGCCGCGCTGCAACCCGGATCGCTCGAGGATGTGGTCCACGTCCGCGCGGTGATGGCGAGCGCCGTCCCGCAGATTCGCGCGCGCACCGCTGCCTTGCGGGCCGATCTCGACCGGGGCCGCGCGCTCGAGGCGCAGGCGCGCGCGGCGCTCGACCAATTGCGCAGCGGGGAAAGCGACCTGCTCCAGCGCCGTGCGCAGCTCGCCGCGCTCGAACAGCAGCAGCGCGTCGCCTCGCGCACCGCGCGCGGCGCCGCGCTGCGCGAGGCCGAGCGGGCGCTGGCGCTGGCCGAGGAGGCGCGCGATCTTGACGGGCTGGTCGGCAAGCTCGGCGAGGTGGCGGCGCACAGGAACGAGCTTGCCGCGCTTCCCGGCCCCATCCTGCGTCCCGCCGATCTTTCCGCCGCGCTCTCGCCCGAACCCGCGCCCGCGCCGAGCGCAAGCGCGCCGCCGCCGTCCGATTTCCAGCTCCCCGTCCAAGGCCGCACGCTGGTGGGCTTCGGCGCCAGGCGCGCGAGCGGGCTGGCTTCGACCGGCCTGACTCTCGCGCCTGCTCCGCAGGCCCAGGTCGTCGCCCCGGCGCGCGGGCGGGTGGCCTTCGCCGGAGCCTATCGCGGCTTCGGGCGAATCGTCATCATCGAGCACGCCGGGGGCTGGACCAGTCTCGTCACCGGCCTCGAGCGGGTCGACGTCGCGGTCGGCGACTCCGTGATCGGAGGATCGCCGCTGGGCCGCGCGGCGGGTGGGGCGAGCCCGGTGACGATCGAGCTGCGGCGTGACGGCAAGCCGGTCAACCCCTTGCAATATCTGCGATAATCGTACGGCGGCGCAAAGAAAGCCGCCGCACTTCGCCCCCCGCTGGCACATACCGCACGCAGGCCACGTGTTATCTGGCGTTCATCTCGGCAAACCTATACATTCGTGTGACAAAGGAGCCTGCCCCGCCCATGAAAATCGCCGCCTTCCTGCGTACCGCCGCGCTGGTCACCTCGGTCGCGCTGATCCCTGCCACCACCGCCACCATGGCGCAGGTCGATGGCCGCGCCTCGCCCGAATTCGCCAAGTTCTTCGCGGTCATCCAGCGCATCAAGGCCAGCTATGTCGAGCCGGTCGATGACGAAACACTGATCCGCGGCGCGATCGACGGGATGCTCGCCGCGCTCGATCCGCACTCGGCCTATCTCGACGGCGGCGATCTCCAGCGGCTGGAGACGATGATCGACGGGCAATATTCGGGCCTCGGCCTGTCGGTGGTGATGCAGGACGGGGCGGTCAAGGTCGTCTCGCCGTTCCGCGGCAGCCCGGCCGAAGCCGCCGGGATCAAGGCCGGCGACTTCATCACCCACCTCAATGGCAAGCTGATCGTCGATACCAAGCTCGATGACGCGGTCGCGCAGATGCGCGGGCCCAAGGGCACCTCGATCCGCCTCACCATCTTCCGCCAGGGCCGCGAGGAGCCGCTCGAGGTCGACGTGACCCGCGGCGTGATCGAACTGGAGCCGGTGACATCCGAGCTCCTTTCGGGCAATATCGCGCTGATCACCGTCAACGAATTCTCCGCCAATGTCGGCGCGGATGTCTTCGCCGAGTGGCAATCGCTCAAGAAGAAGGCCCCCGGCGGGCGCGTCAGCGGGCTGGTGCTCGACCTGCGCAACAACCCGGGCGGGAGCCTCGACGAATCGGTTGCGCTCTCCGACCTGTTCCTCACCGACGGGCGGATTGTCAGCCAGCGCGGCCGCGCGCGGGGCGAGACGATGCTCTATGATGCCGAGACCGTCTATCGCGGCGACATGGCCGAAGGCGTGCCGATGATCGTGCTGATCAACGCTGGCTCTGCCTCGGCCTCCGAGATCGTCGCGGGCGCGTTGCAGGATCACCGCCGCGCGCTGGTGATGGGCGAGCGCAGCTTTGGCAAGGGCTCGGTGCAGTCGCTGCTGCCGCTCGGCAAGGACGCCGCATTGAAGCTGACCACCGCGCGCTATTACACACCGGCGGGCCGCTCGGTGCAGGAGGGCGGGATCAAGCCCGACATCGCGGTGCCGCAGATCTCCGACCCCGATTTCGCGCTGCGCCAGAAGTACCAGACCCGCGAGAGCGATCTGCGCGGCCACCTGATCAACGAGCTCGGCATGAAGGACGAGGAGATGGAGGGCGACAAGATCGCCGATCCGCGCTTCCAGCTCACCGCCGCGCAGCTTGAAGCGCAGGGGATCAAGGACTTCCAGCTCAATTACGCCGCCGATACCCTGCGCCGCACGACCAAGAGCACCGTGGCGCTGCGTCCTGGCACCCAGCGCGCGGCTAAGCCGTAAGGGTCTGAGCGATGGACAATCTGGCGAAAGCCCGCGCGCTGGCCGTGCTGGTTCCGGCTGCGCTGCTCGGCGGGGCCTATGTCTCGCAATATGGCTTCGGCCTCTACCCTTGCGAGATGTGCTGGTGGCAGCGCTATCCTCACTTTGTTGCGGTGGCGCTCGGCCTCGCGGGTTTCGTGGTCAAGCCCGCTGCGCGCCCGCTGGTCATCCTCGCCGGCCTTGCGATCATCGTCTCGGGCGCCATCGGGCTGTTTCACGCAGGGGTCGAGTATGGCTGGTGGGAGGGCATCACCGATTGCACCGCGCGCGCGCCGAAGGGCTCGGCCTTCGATTTCGGCGGGCAGGTCGTGCCCTGCGATGTGCCGCAATGGACGCTGTGGGGGTTGAGCCTTGCGGGCTTCAATTTCCTGATCTCGGGGCTGGGCGGTGCAGCCGTGGTGGCGCTGGCTGCGTATCGCAGGTAGGGTATTTCCGAAGGAGCCGACCATGGACCGCAAAGACCTCCACCGCATGATCCGCGTCGACCAGGCCGGGGAATTCGGCGCGACCCGCATCTATGAAGGCCAGCTCGCCGTGATGGGCGACCGCGGGCCGCATTCGGCCGAGATCCGCCACATGGCCGCGCAAGAGGCCGAGCACCGCAAGAAGTTCGACGCGCTGCTGGCGCGGCGCGGCGTGCGCCCGACCGCGCTCCACCCCTTCTGGTCGGCGGCGGGCTATGCGCTCGGCGCGGGCACGGCGCTGCTCGGGCCGGAAGCGGCGATGGCCTGCACCGCCGCGGTCGAGACCGAGATCGACAAGCACTATTCCGAGCAGCTCGACGCGCTGCAGGCGACCGGCGCCGATCCGGAACTCGCCGAAATGATCGAGGCCTTCCGCGAGGAAGAGCGCGAGCACCGTGACGCGGCGCTGGCCAACGGTGCCGAGCGCGCGCCCGCCTATCCGCTGCTGGCGGGCGCGATCCGGCTAGGCTGCCGGATCGCGATCAAGGTAAGCGAGAGACTCTAGTTTGCGAACGCGCCTCCGCGCGCTCGTCCTCGGTGCTGTTCCTCCACTTCGCTTCGCTCCGTTCCTGGCACCTGCAGGCGGCCATTCGGCCTTGCGGTCGCCGCCCGACCGGACCAGCGCTTTTCGGAACGGCTTGAGCTTGGCGCGTCAAGACCCGCGAGCGCCGCCCTATTACTCCCCTCCCCTCGTGGGAGGGGCTGGGGGAGGGGCTCCGCAGACCGCTCCAGCGCTTGCCGATTTTGTCGGCGCTTGCCGCCTTGTGCCCCCTTCACCCTCGGTTCAGCCCTCGGGCTCTAGACAAGCGGGCACGCTCGGGGGCATGGCTGCCTCCTCACCTCCGCGCGTCAATGAGGACACTAGCACCATGAAGCTCCCGGCCGCCCCGCTCGCTCTCGCCTTCCTCGCCGCCGCCGCGAGCCCCGCTGCCGCCCAGAGCGCGGACGAGAAGATCAACATGGTGATCGCCTACGACGCCTCCGAATGCCCCGTTGCCCAGCCCGGCGAGGTGGTGGTGTGCGAAATCCTCGTCGAGGAGGACCGCTACCGCATCCCCTCCAACCTTCGCTACAGCGACGACCCGGCCAATGTCGCCCGCGCGCGGCAGGTCGAGGAAATCAAGTATGTCGGTGATTTCGGCGCGATGAGCTGCTCGCCCGCGGGGGCCGGCGGGTTCACCGGGTGCAACCAGAAGTTCATCGAGGCCGCCTACAAGGACAAGTCGGAAGCTGACGCCGTGCGCTTCGGCCTGCTGATCGAAGAGGCACGGGCCGAGCGCCTCTCCACCATCGATGCCGATGCCGCCGCCGAACAGAAACGCGTCGAGATGATCGAGCGCGAATATATGGAGCGCCTCGAGCGCGAGCGTCAGGGCGAGCTCCCCGGCGAAGGCCAGCTCCCGCCGCCGCCCAAGTAAGCTTCAGACCCGGTAATACTCCCGGTACCACGCCACGAACCGCGCCACGCCCTCGCGGAACGGGGTCTGCGGGGCATAGCCCGTCAGCGTCTTGAGCAGCGAGGCATCGGCCCAGGTCGCGGGCACGTCGCCAGTCTGCATCGGCATGAAGTTCTTCACCGCCGCGCGCCCGCATTCGGCCTCGATCGCCTCGATGAAGTCCATCAGCCGCACCTTGTCACCATTGCCGATGTTGACCACCCGGAACGGGGCGACGGGCGAGAGGCTGTCGCCTTGCGCGATATCCTCGGGCGTCTCGGGCCGCACCGGCGCGGCGTCGATCAGCAGGCGGATGCCGCGCACCAGATCGGCGACATAGGTGAAATCGCGGTACATCTCGCCATCATTGTAGATGTCGATCGGGGTGCCTTCGAGGACGCCTTTGGTGAACTTGAACAGCGCCATATCGGGCCGCCCCCACGGGCCATAGACCGTGAAGAACCGGAACATCGTGGTCGGCAGGTTCCAGAGGTGCGCATAGGAATGCGCCATCGCCTCGTTCGCCTTCTTGGTCGCGGCGTAGAGCGTCAGCGGGGTGTCGACCTTCTGCCCTTCATCGAATGGCATCTGCGTGTTCGCGCCATAGACCGACGAGGTCGAGGCCATCAGCAGGTGATCCACCCCGAGCTCGCGCGCGCATTCCATCACGTTGAAGGTGCCGATGAGGTTCGCGTCGATATAGGCGCGCGGGTTTTCGAGGCTATAGCGCACCCCCGCCTGCGCGGCGAGGTGGACGATCACGTCGGGCTTTTCCGCCAGCGCCAGCGCGTGGAGCGTGTCGAAATCCTCCAGCATCCCCTCGGTGCAGCTGAAATGCGGGTGCTGGAGCAGCATCTGGTGCCGCCGCTGCTTGATCCGGACATCGTAATAGTCGGTCATGCCGTCATAGCCGACGACCCGGAAGCCTTCCTCCAGCAGCAGCTGCGACAGGTGAAAGCCGATGAACCCGGCCGAGCCGGTGACAAGAACGGTGCGCATCAGGGCCTCGCCGTCAAGACAGCGCGATGTCGGGCGCGTCTTCCTGCTTCATGCCGACGATGTGGTAGCCCGCATCGACATGGTGCGTCTCCCCCGTCACGCCCGAGGACAGGTCCGACAACAGATAGAGCCCCGCCCCGCCAACGTCCTCGATGGTGACGTTGCGGCGCAGCGGCGCGTTGTATTCGTTCCACTTGAGGATGTAGCGGAAATCGCCGATCCCGCTCGCCGCGAGGGTCTTGATCGGCCCGGCGCTGATCGCGTTGACGCGGATGTTGCGCGGGCCGAGGTCGTTGGCGAGATATTTCACGCTGGTTTCCAGCGCCGCCTTGGCGACCCCCATCACGTTGTAATGCGGCACGACCTTTTCCGCGCCGTAATAGCTCAGCGTCAGGATCGCGCCGCCGCTTTCGGGCATCATCGCGCTCGCGCGCTGGCTGATCGCGACCAGCGAATAGGCCGAGATATTCATGGTGTTGAGGAAATTCTCGAGGCTGGTGTCGACATAGAGCCCGCGCAGTTCGTTCTTGTCGGAATAGCCGATCGCGTGGACCACGAAGTCGATCGTGTCCCAGCGCTCCTTGAGGGTGGCAAAGGCGGCGTCCAGCGATTCCATCTTCGCCACGTCGCATTCGAAGGTGAAATCGCTGCCGAGTTCCGCCGCGAGCGGGATCACCCGCTTGGCGAGCGCCTCGCCCTGGTAGGAGAAGGCCAGCTCGGCCCCCTGTTCGGCGAGCTTCTTCGCGATCCCCCAGGCCAGCGACTTGTCATTGGCGAGCCCCATGATCAGCCCGCGCTTGCCGTTCATCAGTCCAGTCATTCAAGCCGTCTCCTCGCCTGGGGCTTGGTCAGCGTCAGGATCCCGACCTTCAAGCGCCAGCGCTGCGTTCAGTTCCGCGCCGATAACGAGGCCGAGGCCGACAAGCCAGAAAAACAGCAGCGTCACCATCGCGCCCGCAAGGCTGCCGTAGGTGAGGTCATAGGTGAAGACGCTGCGCAGCACCACGGGCAGCGCGGCGGCGACCACCAGCCACCACACCGCGGTGAACAGCGCGCCCGGCCATTTGGGAAAGCGGCGGCCGCGGAAGGCGGGCGGGGTGAGGGTGATGAACAGCACGAACAGCGATCCCCACAGGCCCAGCGCCGGCACGATCCGCGACAGCTGCAGCGCGCCGATCCACTGGCCCAGCTGCGGAAAGGCCGCGTGGATCACCTCCTGCGCGCCGCCAATCAGCACCTGCGCGAACAGTGAGAGCATCAGCAGCACCACCGCGCCCAGAATCAGTCCGGCGGAGAACAGCCGTGTCTTCCAGAAGGCGCGCAGGCTCTTGGCCTTGTAGGCGCGGCGCAGGATGTCGCGGATCGTCTCGATCAGGCTCGACACCGTCCACAGTCCCACCGCGCCACCCGCCCACAGCAGCCAGCCCGAGCGCGCATAGACCACATCCTCGGCCACCGGCACGATTGTCGCGGCGACCGAATCGGGCAGCGCCAGCGCGACCGAACGGATCAACGCCTCGGCATTATCGCGTCCGCCGATCAGATCGAACAGCGCCGCGCCCAGGATAAAGAACGGGAAGATCGCCAGCATCCCGAGATAGGCGAGGTTGCCGGCATGGATGAAACCGTCGTTGAAGGTGTCGGCGACGACCGTCTTCGCCACCGCCCAGATGCGGGCCGGCGGGGAGGAGTTGGGGGCATCGGACATGGGCAGATGCGTCCGGCCCTAAAGGCCGAACTTCTCCCGCGGGCGGGCCGGGTCGATCCAGTCCTCGAGCCGCGCCTCGAGCGCCGCGAGATCGGCGGGGAGCTGGATTTCGATCGTCACCAGCTGGTCGCCGCGCTCGTGCTTGCCCTCGACGAGCTTGCCGTTCTTGCGCGTCCAGCCCTTGCCGGCGAGCCGCAGCACCGTCCCGCTGGAGGTGCCCGGCTTGATCGTCAGCATCACCGCGCCATCCACCGTCGGGCACTTGACCTTGGCGCCGCGCACCGCCTCGTCGAGGGTGACGGGCAGGTCCATGCGGATATTGTCGCCCTCGCGCCGGAAGAAGGGGTGGGTGCCGACCTCAACCATCACGATCCCGTCGCCATGGCCGCCCGAGCCGGGGTGGCCCTTGTCCTTGAGGCGCATCATCGTGCCGTCCTCGACGCCCGCGGGCAGCTTCAGGCTGATCGCCTTGCCGTCGGCGAGCGTGATGCGCTGGTCGCGTCCGGCGGCAGCGTCGACGAAGGGCACCGCGAGCCGGTATTGAATGTCCGCGCCGCGCTTGGGCGGGGGCGGCGGGGGCTGGCGGCCGAAGCCGCGCTTGGCGCCTTGCGACTTGCGCCCGCCGAACAGCCCCTCGAACAGGTCGCCGAGATCGGCATCATCGGCGCCGAAGCCCTCGAACCCCCCCGCGCCGGGCGCCCCGCCGGGTCCCGCTCCATAGGTGCCGCCCCGGCCATAGCCCGGCCTTCCGCCCATCCCGGCGAAGGGATTGGCGGGGTTGCCCTCCGCATCGATCTCGCCGCGGTCATACTGCGCGCGCTTGGCCTTGTCCGAGAGCAGGTCATAGGCCCGGGTCGCCTCGGAGAATTTCTCCGCGGCCTTGGGATTTTCCGTGTTGCGATCGGGGTGGAGCTCCTTCGCCAGCTTGCGATAGGCGCTCTTGATGTCGGCCTCGGAGGCCGTGCGGGGTATCCCGAGCGTGGCATAAAGGTCGCGCATGGTGAGTTAGCTAGGTGAGACAGTCGTCATGCGCAAGCGGGGAGCCTCAATCGAGGAAATGCAGCGCCCGACATATGCGCCTTTCTCTGGCGCGCGCGCGTAACTATGTGACTGATCCCAGACCTGCCCGAGGAACCTCCCGATGTCCGATGCCACCCCTCTCGACGATGCCCAGCTGGCCGATAGCGTGCTGCCCGCGGGCGCGGACCCCTTCGTGCTGTTCGAGGAATGGTTTGCCGCAGCCCAGGTGGGCGAGATCAACGATCCCAACGCGATGGCGCTCGCCACCGCTACCCCCGAAGGCGCGCCCTCGGTGCGGATGGTGCTGCTGAAGGGGCACGGGGCGGGCGAGAATCCCGAAGGCATGGGGGGCGGCGGCTTCACCTTCTTCACCAATGCCGAGAGCCGGAAAGGCGGGCAGATCCGCGCCAACATGCAGGCCGCGCTGCTGTTCCACTGGAAGAGCCTGCGCCGCCAGATCCGCATCGAGGGCCCGCTCACCGAGGTCTCGCCGACACGCGCCGACGCCTATTTCCACTCGCGCCCCTACAAGAGCCAGGTCGGCAGCGCCGCCTCTGACCAGTCGCGTCCGCTGCCCGAGCGGCAGGCCTATATCGACCGCGTGCAGCAGGTCTGGGCCGAGCACGAGGCGGCGGGCAAGGTGCCGCGCCCGCCGCACTGGACGGGATTTACTTTGAGCCCGACAAGAATCGAATTCTGGATCGATCGCGACAACCGGCTGCATGATCGCCGCGAATTCACCCGCTCCGGCCCCGACGCGCCGTGGTCCGACACGCTGCTTTA
>NZ_JAMNXL010000278.1 GCF_023653175.1 Erythrobacter sp.
CACAATTGCTGGCAGCGCAAAGCGGGCGCGATCCCGCCGGGCGCGCGCCCGGCGACGATCCGGCGGCGCTCGACGCGCTCGCCGAAAGCCTGATGGGCGACGAGACGTTGCTCGCCCATTGCCATGCCCTCGCGACCGAGAGCCTTGTCGCCGACCGCCTGCAGCAGCGCCACGCCATCGACCCGGTGCTGAGCCCGCTGCTCCAGGAACTGATCGCCGCCGAGGACCCCGCCGTTGCCGCGCTGGCGATGACCACGCTCGCGGCGCAGTCGCGCTTCGTCCAGAGCCAGCGGCGCATGGAGCTGCCCTTGGGCGAGCTGCCGGCCGAACTGTTCCACGCCCTGCTGCACCGTGCGCAAGGACGCTCCGGGGACACCGCCGGGTTTGCCCGCCTTCAGGCCGGTTATGACGAGGCGACTTCGCGGCTCGGGCTGCTGGCGCGGCTTGTGGCGGGGATGCGACGAGGGGCGCTGGCCGCACTCGCGCTCGACCATGCCGGCCTTGCGCTGTTCGCCTCTTCGCTCGCCAGCGAGACCCGTTCCCCGCGCGGCGAGGCGGTGCTTGCCTGCCAGGAAGGGCAGAGCGTGCGCCTTGCCTTGCTGCTGCGCGCTGCGGGCCTCGCCGTGCCCGCGATCGAACGCCAGCTGATGCTGGCCGAACCCGCCGCGCTGCTTGCCCCTGTGATCGGAGCGCTCACCGCTGCTCGTGCCGCCGCGCTGCTCGCTGCGGGCCGCCTCGCGTGATGAACATGGTGGACTCCGCCGAAATCCTGCTGGGCGCCTATGGCCTTACCGATGCGCAGGGCCGGCTGCTGAGCGCAGATGCGCCGCTTGCCGAATTGCAGGAGCGTTGCGGGGGCGACCTGCCCGGCATGCTGGCGATCCCCGAGCTGCTCGCGCTGGTGCGCCAGGCCCGCGCGCTCGGCCTCAGGATTGCGCGCGGCTTTTCCGCCTTTGACGGCGAGACGGAAGTTTCGGGCTTCGCGCGCATCCATCCGCTGGGGCCGGACGAGGGCGGCGGGTGCGAGGTGCTCGTCGAGAACTGGCAGCGCAGCCCGCTGACCCCGCCTTCGCCGCGCGAATTCGCCGAGCGGCTCGACGCGATCGACCGCGCCACCGCCGAGGTCAGCGCCCGGCTCGATGCGCGCCAGCGGCTCCAGGTGCTGAGCGCGCGCGCACGCGATGCCGCAGCGCTCGAGGCGGCCGCGCAGGCCGCGCCCGGCACGGTGTGGAGCGAGCTCGTCGAACTCACCGATATCACCCACCACCAGCCGCTCCACTGGCGACTGCTCGACGGCGCGGCCTGCCGGTTCGAGGGTTCGGCGAGGGCCTGGCGGGTGCGGCTTATTCCGCTTGGGGTGGATGCCCAGAACCCTGCGGGCTTTGAGTTGCTGCTGATCGCCGAGGAACCGCTCGGCGACAACACTCACGATGGCGAAGCCGAGTACCCCCTCGAGACATCGCCCGCACGGCTTGTCGGCACCGCGCTCACGCCCGTTCTGCGCCAGCCGGTGCAGCGCATCATCGCCAATGCCGAGACCATGCGCGCGCGCCTGGCGGGGCCCTTGCGCGATGAATACAGCGAATATGCCGGCACCATCGCCAGCGCCGGACAGCACCTCGCCGCGATGCTCGACGACCTGGCCGATCTCGAAGTGGTCGAGACCCCGGGCTTCACCACGGCGCGGGAACCGGTCGATCTTGCCGATGCCGCCGCGCGTGCCGCCGGCATCCTCGGCGTGCGCGCGCACAACCGCGATACGCAGCTGGTGGTCGAGGGCGAGCGCGGGGTCGCGGTCGCCAGCGCCGAGTTCCGGCGGGTGCTGCAGATCCTCATCAACCTCGTCGGCAACGCGATCGCCTATGCTCCCGCGTCGAGCACCGTGACGATCGGCGCCGCTTCTGCCGGGGAGAACCGCGTGGCGGTGACTGTCGCCGATGAAGGCTCGGGGATCTCCCCCGAGCAGGCCGCGCGGATCTTCGACAAGTTCGAGCGCCTCGGCCGCGACAGCGATGGCGGGCGCGACGGCGGCTCGGGCCTTGGCCTCTACATCTCGCGCCGGCTTGCCGAGGCGATGGAGGGCACGCTGACGGTGGGCAGCGCCCCGGGCGGGGGCGCGCTGTTCACGCTGGAACTGCCCGCCGCCTGATAGCGGATAAGCAAAGGCCGCCGGTTCCCGATAAGGAACCGGCGGCCTCCTTGTTTCAGTGGCGCAGTAACGCTCAGCGCTTGTCGAGCGGCACGTAGTCGCGCTGCGTCGGGCCCGTGTAAAGCTGGCGCGGGCGACCGATCTTCTGGCCGGGGTCGCTGATCATCTCGTTCCACTGCGCCACCCAGCCCACGGTGCGGGCGAGCGCGAAGAGCGCGGTGAACATCGTGGTCGGGAAACCGATCGCCGAGAGGATGATGCCCGAATAGAAGTCGACGTTCGGGAACAGCTTCTTCTCGATGAAATAGGGATCGTTCAGCGCGATCTCCTCGAGCCGCAGCGCGGTCTCGAACAGCGGGTCGGTGACCTTGAGGCTCTCGAACACCTCGCGCACGGTCTTCTGCATCACCGTCGCGCGCGGGTCATAGTTCTTGTAGACGCGGTGGCCGAAGCCCATCAGGCGGAACGGATCGTTCTTGTCCTTGGCGCGCTCGATATAGTGCGGGATGCGGTCGGGCGTGCCGATCTCGCGCAGCATGTTGAGCGCCGCTTCGTTGGCGCCGCCATGCGCCGGGCCCCACAGGCAGGCGATCCCGGCCGCAATGCAGGCAAACGGGTTCGCGCCCGAGGAACCGGCGAGCCGGACGGTCGAAGTCGAGGCGTTCTGCTCGTGGTCGGCGTGGAGGATGAAGATGCGGTCCAGCGCACGCTCGACCACCGGGTTCACCACATAGGGCTCGGCCGGCACGCCGAAGGTCATGCGCAGGAAGTTGCCGGTGTAGCTCAGCGAGTTGTCGGGATAGACGAAGGGCTGGCCGACCGAATACTTGTAGGCCATCGCCGC
>NZ_JAMNXL010000279.1 GCF_023653175.1 Erythrobacter sp.
CGATCAGGCCGCTGCGGATGCCCGAAGAGCTGATGAACATGAAGAGCCTTGAGGGCTATATCAAGTTCCCGGAAGGCTTCCCCGCAGCGCCCGTCAGGCTCCGCCCGGTGAGCCGCCCGAAGGTGGCCGACGCCTTTATTGTGCGGGGGCCCAATCGACCTCTACCGCCCGCGCAGCTCGACGCTCCCATGCCGCCGCGACCGAAACCGGGAGGGTCACCTGGCGAGGGTGCGGCTGCGCATTCTTCGTCCAGCGATGACGGGGGCGGTAAGTCGATCTTGCGCCACCATTCTGCCCCCAATCAGGGCGAATTGGCCTTCGATCAGGCGCCTGGCGAAGCACCGCAGCCCGATCGCGCAAAAGCTTCGGAGGCGGCGCGTCTGCTGGGTACCGATGCGTCGGGCAGGCCTGCTGCCGGTGGCGTGACCTCCACAGATCCGGAACGCGCAAAGGGTGACCAAGCACCTCTTGAGAAGGGCCGGCATGGCCATCCTGCTAACCACTCCAAGGGCCTCGACAACTCTCACGGCAATGACCGCCCGGCACTCAAACCGGGACCCAAGTCGGGCGCCAAGTCGATTGATCGCGCGAACAGGCAAAACCCGTCACCCGGTCGGCAAGAGGCGAAGGACGGTGCCGAGAAAGGTAGCGAGCCCAAAACTAAATCCGACGGCTCAAAGGTCACTGACCCAGCCTCCCGGAAAGGACGCGCACCGGCGAGCCCGCCAAGATCCTCGGACGCCCGGAAGCTGCTGAACGAGGACGGAATCCCTGAGCGAAGCGAGCCTCCCAAGGACACGCGCGACTTAGGCGATCTGGAGATCTGACAATGGCAGTATATGCCGCCTTGCGAGGGACCTATCTGTGCTCTCGGTAGCCAATGTCCGAACCGCAGGCGGAGCCGCCAGCTACTTTGCAGCCGACAATTACTACACCCGGGCCGATGCCGATCGGTCCGGTTCGTGGCTCGGCAAGGGCGCCGAAGAGCTGGGTCTCTCGGGCGCGGTCGATGCCAAAACCTTTGAAGTCATCCTCAAGGGTTTCCTGCCCGATGGGAGCCGCGTGGGTAGCGACCACCGGGCACACCGCGCAGGTACCGATCTTACCTTCTCCATGCCCAAGAGCTGGTCGGTGCTTGCGCTCGTCGGCGGCGACAAGCGCATCCTCGATGCCTATGGCGCTGCGGTCCGCGAGACGCTGGCCTGGGCCGAGAAGAACCTCGCCGAAACCCGTATGGAGGTGCGCGGCAGCGAGCGTGTCGTCAGGACCGGCAACCTTGTGGCCGCGGTCTTCCAGCATGACACCAACCGCAATCAGGAGCCCAATGCGCATTTCCATGCCGTCATTGCCAATGTCACCCAGGGGCCGGACGGCAAGTGGCGGGCCCTGCGCAACGACAAGCTCTGGGAGCACAATACCCTCCTCAACGCCATGACCATGGCGCGCTTCCGGCTCAGCGTGGAGAAGCTCGGCTACGAGGTGGGTGAGTTCGGCAAGCACGGCAATTTCGAGGCGGTTGGCGTGCCCAAAGATGTGCGCGATGCGTTCAGCTCGCGCCGTGCCGAGGTTCTCGCAGCAGCCGCGCAGATGAACTCACAGGGACCAAGGGCGCTTGATGCTGCAACACTGATGACGCGGGCCCGCAAGGAAGCCATCGAGGACCGCGCTGCCCTGTCGCAGCAATGGAAGGACACCGCTGAAAAGCTCGGGTTCGACCCGGCAATGGTCATCGCGCGAGCGAACGCACGCAGCGCCAAGGACCTCGGCAGTGTTCCCGGATTGGGATCATCGGTCCGCAAGGTCCTCGACCAGGGCAAGCAGATCGCCCACGATTTCGCCGAGCGCCTCGGCATCGCGAAAGGCGATCCCCTCATTCCCTCACGGCTCGGTAGTCGTAGCCCCGAGGAGGTCGCAGCTATCCATGGCGTTGCCTCGGCTATCCGCCATCTTGGCGAGCGCGAGGCGGCCTTCAGCAAGGTTGAGATCTATCGCACAGCGCTTGGATTCGGTCTGCCCACGGCCTTTGCCGATATCGAGCGCCGGGTCGATCAGTTGATCCGGCAGGGACACCTCCAGGCGGGCAAAGGCGCGGATCGCGACATGCTCACCACCCACGATGCGATCAGCCTCGAGCAGCGCATCCTGGTGGGCGTCGAGGCCGGACGCGGCGCTACGCCCGCCATCGTTCCTGCCTTCGATGCCGGAAGGCGGCTGCAAGCCGTCTCGCAGAACAGATATGGCCTGCGCTTGAACAAGGGGCAGGAGGGGGCAGGTCGCCTGCTTCTGAGCTCGAACAACCGCATCGTCGCGATCCAGGGTGTGGCCGGCGCAGGCAAAAGCACGGTTCTGAAGCCGGTCGCCGATATCCTGCGCACGGAAGGCAAGACCGTGCTGGGCCTCGCCGTGCAGAACACGCTGGTACAGATGCTGGAGCGCGAAACCGGCATTCCCTCGATGACCGTGGCGCGCTTCCTCGGACAGCATCAGGACATCCTCAAGGGCGAGGGAGGCGCGCGCCTCGAAGCAGCGCGCACGGCAATGAGCGGGACCGTTGTGGTGCTCGACGAGGCATCGATGGTCGGCAATGCCGATATGGAAAAGCTGGTGCGTCTCGCCAATCTCCTGAGGCTGGACCGGTTCGCCAGCATCGGCGACACCAAGCAGCTGGGCGCGGTCGATGCTGGGAAACCCTTCGATGTCATGCAGCAGGCAGGTATCGAAGCAGCGCAGATGGACACCAATTTGCGCGCGCGCGATGAGGCGCTGCGCAGTGCCCAACGCGCGGCCCAGAGTGGCCGGATCGGCGAAGCGCTCGCCCATCTGGGAGACAACGTTGTCGCTGGTGGCGAGAATGCGGCCGTCGATGCCGCAGCCGCATGGCTCTCACTCGCACCCAAAGAACGAGAGGTGACGGCAATCTATGCATCCGGACGAGCCTTGCGCGGCGAGGTCAACGAAGCGGTCCAGACGGGCCTAAAGGCCAACGGCGAA
>NZ_JAMNXL010000280.1 GCF_023653175.1 Erythrobacter sp.
GACGCCTTCGTGCGCCTGGCGCTCTCGACCGAGGGCCTCAAGACCACCACGCGGATGATGCACGTGCTCGCCTGGCTCCTGAACCAGCGCGCGCTGTTCTCGGGCGAGCTGACCGAGAACCAGGTGCGCCTCCACGGCGCCCTGCCGCCCGACCGCGCCTCGGACGCGGGCCAGCTCGCGCTGCTCGAGCCCGAGACCCGCGAATTGATCGCCGACACGGAAAAGCTCCACCAGCGCGTAGCCCGGCTCGACGAGGCTTGGCGCGGGCATTTCGAGATGGCATCCTCGCCCGCGCGCGCCTTCCAGGACCGCATCGGGCGGGAACTCGGGCGCTTCGGCTGACCCTTACGAGGCGGCCAGCGCCTTGCGCCAGGCCGCCAGCCGCGCGTCCCTCACTTCATCCGCCATCGCCGGTTCGAAGGTCGCCAGCCGCCCGCGCATTGCCGCGCAGGCTGCCGCAAGGTCGGGATAGAGCCCCGCCCCCGCCGCTGCCAGCATCGCCGCGCCCAAGGCGGTCGTCTCGACGAAGCCGGGGCGCTCGACCGTCACCCCCAGCACGTCGGCGAGGTCCTGCGCCATCCAGTCGTTGGCCGACATCCCGCCGTCGATCCTGAGCGTGTGCCACGGCGCGCCGTCGGCGGTGAAGGCGGCGCACAGGTCGTGGGTCTGGTGCGCCATCGCCTCCAGCGCCGCGCGCGCAAGCTCGGCCTTGCCGCTCGCGAAGGAGAGCCCCGCGACCACGCCCCTCGCCTCGGCACGCCAATGCGGCGCGCCCAGCCCGGCAAGCGCGGGCACGATCACCACGCCGCCGCTGTCCGGGATTGAGCGCGCCAGCGCCTCGGTCTCGGCGGCGACCTCGACGATCCCCAGCGAATCCCGCAGCCACTGCACCAGGCTCCCCGCGACGAACACCGAGCCTTCGATGGCATAGGTGCGCTTGCCCTCGAGCTGGGTCAGCACCGTGCCGAGCAGGCGGTTGGTGGAGCGCGGGATGCGGCTGCCCTGACAGGTCAGCACGAAGGCGCCGGTGCCGTAGGTCGCCTTGGTCTGTCCGGGCGCGAGGCACCCCTGCCCAACGGTTGCGGCCTGCTGGTCGCCCGCAAGGCCGGTGATCGGGATGGCGCGGCCGAACAGCGCGGGCGCGGTCATGGCGAGCGGCCCCGAGGTGTCCACAACCCCCGGCAGCGCCGCCAGCGGCACGCCGAACAGGTCGCACAATCCCTCGTCGAACTGCGTGTCCTCGAGCCCCATCAACAGCGTGCGGCTGGCGTTGCTCGCGTCCGAGATATGCGCCGCCCCGCCGGTGAGCTTGTAGACCAGCCAGCTCTCCACCGTCCCGAAGGCGAGCGTGCCCTTGTCCGCTGCCGCGCGAACTTCTGGCACGTTGTCGAGCATCCAGCGCATCTTGGTGCCCGAGAAATAGGGGTCGAGCAGCAGGCCGGTGCGCTCCTGCACGCCCGCCTCATGACCCGCCTCGCGCAGCGCCATGCAGAAGGGTTCGGTGCGCCGGTCCTGCCAGACGATGGCGTTGGTGAGCGGCTCGCCCGTCTGGCGGTCCCACGCCACCACGGTCTCGCGCTGGTTGGTGATGCCGATGCAGGCAATCATCGCCGCTCCGCCAGCCTTGGGGATCATGCCCTGCGCACAGGCGAGCGTCTTCTCCCAGATCTCGCGCGGATCATGCTCGACCCAGCCGCCTTGCGGATAATGCTGCGTCAGCGGCTCCTGCGCGCTGGCGACCAGCACGCCGTCGCTCGCGAACAGCATCGCGCGGGTGGAGGTCGTGCCTTCGTCGAGCACGAGGATGTAATCGGACATGAAGCTCTCCCGTTTTGGGGCTTCCTAGCCGGATGGCGCGCGGGAAGTCGAGATACAGCAAAACCCATTCCCCCCGTCCCGGGCTCGGGGGTTGCCGTAAGAAGTTCGGGGGGCCATGTGTCCCCAATGGTCACCATTCCGGAAAAACCCTGGCCCACCGGCCTTGCCGAGGACGTCGAGCCGCTGGTGCGCCGCGTGCTCGCGCCCAACCCCTCGCCCTATACCTTCACCGGCACCCAGACCTATGTGGTCGGCGCTGCCAGCGGGCCGGACTGCGCGGTGATCGATCCGGGCCCGAACGAGGCCGATCACATCGCCGCGATTCTCGCTGCGGTGGGTTCGCGAAAGATCCTCGCGATCATGTGCACCCACACCCACCGCGACCATTCGCCCGCCGCCGCGCCCCTCGCGGCCGCAACCGGCGCGCCGATCGTCGGCTGCGCACCGCTGATGCTGCAAGTCGCAGGCCCGCGCTCGGACGAGGCTTTCGATCCGACCTATGCGCCCGACCGCGTGCTGGTGGACGGCGAGGCGATGCGCGGCACCGGCTGGACGCTCACCGCGGTCGCCACGCCGGGGCACACCTCGAACCACTTGTGCTTCGCGCTCGAGGAGAGCGGCGCGCTGTTCACCGGCGATCACGTCATGGGCTGGTCGACCAGCGTCGTCATCCCGCCCGATGGCGACATGGGCGATTACATGGCGAGCCTCGACAAGCTGATGGCGCGCGAGGACGTGCGCTACCACTCGGCCCACGGGGCTGCGATCGAGAAGCCCAAGCAGCTGGTGCGCGGCATGATCGGCCACCGCCGCCAGCGCGAGGCGCAAATCCTGCGCCTGCTGGGCGAGGCCCCCCGCCCCGTCAGCGGCTTCATCCCCGAGATGTACAAGGGCCTCGACCCGCGCCTGATCGGGGCCGCCGAGATGAGCGTCACCGCGCACCTCATAGACCTCGAAAAGCGCGGGCTGGCACGCTTGTCCGAGGGTGTCTGGCAGGCAGGAGCGCAAGGCTGATGCGTCTTCGCACTTTCAAGGCCGCGCTAGCCGGAGCGCTCGCCGCCTTCCCCGCCGCCCCCGCGCTGGCGCAGGATTCCACCCCCGCAGACTTCGCCCGGGCCGTCGCCTCGCTGAACGAGCGGCTCGGCACCATCGAGACCGGGCCGGACATC
>NZ_JAMNXL010000135.1 GCF_023653175.1 Erythrobacter sp.
ATGAGCACCATCCTCGGCAGCTGCGTTGCCACCTGCCTGTTCGATCCGGTGTCGCGGGTCGGCGGGATGAACCACTTCCTCCTCGCCGAGCCGCCCAGGCATGTGCGCAACCAGGCGTTCGACAGCGACTACGGCCTGTTCCTGATGGAGTTGCTGATCAACGAGATGCTGGCCATCGGCGCGATCAAGAGCCGGCTGCGCGCGCGGCTCTACGGCGGCGCGAACCTCAACCCCGATCTCTCGCCAATCGGCACCGCAAACGCCGCTTTCGCCCGCCAGTTCCTCGAGCGCGAGAACATTCCCTGCGTGTTCGAGGATCTCGAGGGCACCCAGGCGCGCCGCATCCAGTTCCGTCCCGCCAGCGGCCAGGTCCGCGCCCGCCTCGTGCCCTCCGATGTCGCCCCTACGGAAAAACCACTGGGTCGGCCGCAATCGGCACTTGGGACGGTCGAGCTATTTTAGAGTCTGTATCAGTAGGGTGGCAGCACCTGCACGGAGCCGATTTTGGCCCAGCGCAAGGAAAGAGGAGGGAGCCATGCTTCCGCATAGTGACCGACGATTGACACGGCGATGGGCCAAAAGCGGCCCGCCCCTTCGGGGTCGCGTCACGAAGCCCGCTGGCTGCGTCGCGGCCCTTGCAGGGGCAACCAGCCCCTGCTGCGGACCACTCCTGACCAGCGGGCTTCCTGACACGATGCAGGCGCTGCCACCCTACTGATACAGACTCTCGATCCAAACGGAGCCCATCATGCAAGCCAGCAACCCTGCCCCCATCCGTGTGCTCACGGTCGACGACAGTGCCTCCATGCGCGCGCTCCTGCTGGGCGCGCTCACTTCGCGCGGCTTCGCGGTCGAACAATGCGAAGACGGGCAGGAGGCGCTCGAATGGCTCGCCTCCAACGAGGTCGACGTTATCATCACCGACATCAACATGCCGCGTCTCGACGGCTTCGGCCTGATCGAGAAGCTGCGCACCAGCGCGCTCCACGCCGAACGCCCGATCCTGGTGCTGACCACCGAGAGCTCCGCCGAGAAGAAGCAGCGCGCCCGCAATGCTGGAGCAACGGGGTGGATCGTCAAGCCCTTCGACGCCGACAAGCTCACCGCCGCGCTGCGCCGCGTGATCCACTGACCCCGCACGCTACCTGTTCCGAGGAACCGCCCCAATGCGCCACGAACTCATCACCTTCGGCATCGCCAGCCAGCGCTTCGGCATCGACATCATGACCGTGCGCGAAATCCGCGCCTGGTCGCCCGTCACCCGTCTGCCGCGCGTGCCCGATTATGTCGCTGGGGTGGTCAACCTGCGCGGCGCGGTGCTGCCGGTGATCGACCTTGCCGCGCGGCTCGGCTGGACGCCGACCGAGGCCACCCCGCGCAATCCGATCATCGTTATCGAGCACGAGGGCCAGATGCGTGGGCTGATCGTCCATGATGTCGCCGACATTGTCAGCATCGAGGCCGGTACGCTCCAGCAGCCCGACGCGATGGGGCACGAGACCATCACCCACTTCCTCGAGGGGATCGCCCCGCTCGGCGAGGACATGGTGATGGTGCTCGATCTGGCGCGATTGATGGCCGACGAGCCGGTCGAACTGGCAGCCTGAGCATGAGCCGTCCCCTTCCTGCCGCCGGGCTGAGGCCCGCCGGTGCGCCCCATTCGCCAGCGCTGCTCGCCGGGATCGCCGGGCACCTTGCGACATTTGCCGAGGATGCCGAGGCTTTCGGCATCGTGCTGTGCAGCGACTATGATGTCGCCACGCGCTACCTGGTGCAATTGCAGCAGATCGACCGGCTGGCGCAGTCGCTGCGCGAGATGGCCAATGTGCTCACCTCCGAGGATCCCGACGCTGCGGTCGCCGCGATCCGCCTCGGCGAACTGCGCCATGCGCTGGAGCAGGACGATGCGCGCTGACCGCGCGCTGCTCGGCCTGCATGCCGCAGGCGTCATGCTGGCGCTGGCCGCAGCTATGGTGTGGCCGCGCCCCGGACAGGCGGCTCTGCTGGTGCCGCTGGGCGGTAGCAACGCGCGCAGCATGATCGCCTGGGCGCTGCGCGAAGAGGTGCCGCTGCTAGCGCTCGACACCAGCCGCGGCCGCGTCATCGCCCGCATCACCGACAATGCCATCCTGCTGCGCGCGCTGGGCGAGGGCATTCTTCCCCTCGCCGCGCGTGCCCCCGGCTGCGCCGCGACCCGCAGGAGCTAGAGCCATGCCCGTCGACGAGATGCGCGCGTTGCGCGAAACCGGGGTCCGCGTCATCGGCCTGCTCGCCGGGGTGATCGGCGCGGTGCTGGTGGTCTGGGCCATTACTGGCGGAGCACCGCTGGTGGCGCTTGCGGCGGCAGTGCTCGTGACGCCGCCGTTGTGGTTCGCCCAGGCCCGCCGCTCCGATCCGGTGGCGCGCGTCGTGCTGGGCGTCAGCTACCCGCTGCTCGCCGCGCTGCTGCTCGCCATGGCGAGCGGCTCGGGCTGGATCATCGACATGCACATGGTGTTCTTCGCCTTCCTCGCGGTGCTCGCCGCACTGGCCGACTGGCGGGTGATCGTCGTCGGCACGGTTGTGACCACGCTGCACCATCTCGCGCTCAACTTCATCGCCCCCGCGCTGGTCTTTCCCGACGGCGCGGATCTCATGCGGGTGGTGTTCCATGCGGTGGTCGTGCTGGTCGAGGCGGCGGTACTGATCCTGCTGTGCCGCCAGTTCGAGGTGCTGATCCGCAGCCTGATGGACGTCCGCAGCGCCGAATCCGCGCTCGCGGCCGAACGCAGCGTCGAGCGCGAAACGCTCAACAGCGAGCAACGGGCGGTGCTTTCGGGCCTGTCCGAAAGGCTCCGCAAGCTGGCCGCTGGCGACCTTTCCAGCCGGCTCGACGCCCCCTTCCCCGGCGAATACGACCGCGCCCGTGGATTGCTGAACGAATCCTGCGCCGAGCTCGACAAGCTGGTCGGCGCGGTGGCGCAGACCGCCGATCAGGTCGCGACCGGTGCACACGAGCTGCGCGAGGCCTCGTCCGATCTGGCCGGAAAGACCGAACAGCAGACCGCTGCGATCGAAAGCGCCGCGCGCACCGCGAGCGAGCTGCTCCACGAGATCGAGGCGCAGGCCGGGCTGTGGACCGCGACCCGTTCGACCGCGCTCGATGCCAAGTCCGATGCCGACCGCGGTGCCGAGGAAATCGCCGCCGCCGCCGAGGCGATCACCCGGATCGAGGCCTCTTCGGCCGAAATCGGCGAGATGATCGGCTTCATCGACACGATCGCCTTCCAGACCAACCTGCTGGCCCTCAACGCGGGCGTGGAAGCGGCGCGCGCGGGCGAGGCCGGCAAGGGCTTTGCCGTGGTCGCGGGTGAAGTGCGCGAGCTCGCCCAGCGCTCGGCCCAGTCGGCGACCGCGATCAAGGCGCTGGTCGCCACCTCCAAGGACGAGGTCGCGATCGGGGTCGCGCGGGTGCAGCAGCTTGTCACCCTGCTTGCCTCGCTGGTCGCGCGCTTCTCGGACATTGCCGACCAGGTCGACATAATCGCGCAAGGCTCGGAAGATTCGCTCGAGGCGATCCGCCGGATCAATGCCGCCATGACCTTGCTCGACCGGGGCATGCAGCAGAACGCAGCGATGGCCGAACAGACCAGCGCCGCCTCGGTCGAGCTGCTGCGCAGCGCCGAGGACCTGAGTGGTCAGGTGTCGCGCTTCCAGCGTCACGACGCCGCCGCAGCCCCGCCGCTCAACCGCGCCGCCTGACTTCATCCACGACCCTCTCCATTCCCAGGTAGCCACCAACAAAACACAAGGAGCTTTGCAATGTCCGCCGATCCCTTACAGGAGCGTCTCGATTACTACGGCCTCGCCGAGGTCCGCCAGTCTACGCTCTCGGGCATAGGCCGGGCACTGAAACGCCGGCTCGATGGGGCGCTCGACGGCTTCTACAAGGTCATTGCCTCGCGCCGCGAGCTGTCCGCCCATTTCGACAGCCCGCAGCAGATGGCCCGCGCCAAGGGGATGCAGGCCGAGCACTGGACGGCGGTGTTCCGCGACGGGGTGGATCGCCGCTTCTATGATCGCGCCACCCGGATCGGGAACGTCCATGCGCGCATCGGTCTCGAACCGAAGTGGTATGTGGGCGCCTATGGCCTGGTGCTCGACGAGCTGATCACTGCGATAATCGCGCCGGGCTGGCAGGCTTGGCTGCCGTGGAAGCGTAGTAAGGCGCAGCATGTGGCGATCCTGGTCAAGGTCGCGCTGCTCGACATCGACCTGGCGCTGTCGGGCTATTTCCACAATTCGGAGGAGCGCGTGCGTGCGCTGGTGAGCGACAAGCTCGGCACCGCGCTGCGCCAGGTCGCCGCAGGCGATCTAACCGCGCGGATCGACGGCTTTCCGTCCGAGTATGCGCAGGTCGAACACGACTTCAACGCCGCGCTTGGCACGCTGTGTGCAACGCTCGGCAATGTCATGAGCGGGATGGGGGCAATGAACGCGGGCGCCACCGAAATCCGCTCGGCCGCCGACGATCTGTCGCGCCGGACCGAAGAACAGGCCGCCAATCTGGAAGAGACCGCCACCGCGATCGTCTCGATCAATGCCAGCGTCCAGGAAAGCGCCTCGACCAGCGAGAGCGCGCGCCGCACCATCGCCGACACCACCGAGCGCGCTGCGGACGGTTCGCAGATCGTCTCCGAGGCGGTCGGCGCGATGCAGCAGATCGAGAGCTCCTCGCAGGAGATCAATTCGATCATCGCTGTGATCGAGAGCATCTCGTTCCAGACCAACCTGCTGGCCTTGAACGCGGGCGTGGAAGCAGCGCGCGCAGGCGAGGCGGGCAAGGGTTTTGCCGTGGTTGCCAATGAAGTCCGCGCACTCGCCCAGCGCTGCGCCGAGGCGGCTGACGAGGTCAAGGCGCTCATTTCGGCCAGTTCGGTGCAGGTCAGTCGCGGGGTCGATCTGGTCGGCCGCAGCGGCGATGCTTTTGCTGCCATCACCCGCGATATCACCACGCTCTCCGGAGCGATCCAGTCGATTGCCACCTCGGCAGCGGCGCAGGCGGAAAACCTTTCGCAGATCACCGCCGTCGTGGGCGAACTCGACCGTTCGACCCAGCAGAACGCGGCGATGGCCGAAGAATGCACCGCAGCGGCGACATCGCTGACGCGCGAGGCGGGGCTGCTCGACAGCGCCCTGTCGCAGTTCACCGTGGGTGAGCGCGGCGGCTTTGCCCGACCTGCGCTGCTGAGCCGCGCCGCCTGACGGGGCTATTCGGCCGGCTGCGGAGCGGCAGCGGCGAGCGGTTCGGGCGCTGCTGCACGCCGGCGGGCGGCGCGCTGGAGCAGGAAGAACACAAGCGCTGCGCCCGCCAGCGGCAGGTAGAAGAAGATCAGCCGCCAGGTGCTCATCGCCGCGACCAGCACGCCAGCGGCCACAAAGGGCGCGAACAGCAGCAGGAAGCCCGCCTCCGCCCCGCCCGCGCCGCCCGGCGTCGGCACCACCGAGCTGATCGACTGGACCAGATATTGCAGCAGCCAGTAGAGCGCCGGATGCCAGTCCTGCCCGAAAGCGGCGAGCACGATCCCCGCCATCGAGAACCGCGCCAGCCACTGCGCCAGCGCGAGCACCAGATTGGCCAGCGCTATGCCCTTGCCGCGGCGCAGCACCCCCAGCCAGTCACTCACCACATGCCCGCCGAAATCCCGCGCGCGGATGCAGAGCGCGGCGGTACGGGCGCGCGGCCGCTCGCCCAGCAGGCCCGCCGCCAGCGCCGCCGCCAGGCCGGCGAGCAGCACCAGCACGCCTCCGACAACCGCTGCGAGGATCGCCAGATCGGTCTCGATCTCGTTGACCAGCCCGGGCTGGCGGCCGAGGAAATCGGCAAGCTGGAACCCGCTGAGCGTGACGCACAGCGCTGCGAGCGAGGTCATCACCAGCGTGTCCTCGGCGGTCTGGAGCGAGATCAGCGTCGCCGCGCGGCGCGTCGGCACGCCCTCGTTGATGAGGAACAGTATCTTGATCGGCATGCCGCCTGCGGCAGACGGCGTGATCGAATTGGTGACCATCGTCCCCGTCACCACCTTGAGCCCCCCGCGAAACCCAAGGCCGAGGCCGAGGAACCGGCCCCACAGCGCGAAGCGCAGCGAATTGGCGAGCATCGGCACGAAGGCGAGGCCGGCCGCCACCAGCAGCAGCCCGGGCGCGACCAGCCGCCCTGCCAGGTCGATCCCGCCCAGCGACCACACCAGCACCGCGACATTGGCGAGCGCCACCAGCGGCAGCACCGAAAGTGCGATCGTCAGCGTGCGCCGCGGCAGACGCTGCCACGGGGCGAGCGCTGCGGGAGAGGTTTCGGGATCGCTCAAGAGACGTTCAAGGCCCGCTTGACAGGGCCCAGCCACGTGCCCTGCATCCGGGCATCGCGCGCGGCAAGGGCGGCGGCATACTCGACATTGATGAGCTGTTCGAAGGTCTGCGGCCAGCGATTATGCGCGGCGGCCAGCGCGAGACTGCGCTGGCGGCGCCCGGCGTAATCGTCGCGCCACACCTCCACCACGCCGCGCGCCATCGCCACCGGATCATCGACCGGGCCGAGCACCCCGGTGCCATCGGGCACGCGTTCGGGCATGGCGCCGCTCGCGACACCCACCACCGGCAGCCCCGAGGCCTGCGCCTCCAGCACCGAGATGCCGAAGGTCTCGTCGGCCATTCCGCTGACATAGACATCGGAGGAGGCCAGCGCCCGGGCAAGCGATCCGCGGTCGGTCTCGTAGCCGGGGAATGCGATCGGCAGGCCCTTGGCCTCCTCCATCAGTACCTCGCGCAGCTTGCCGTCACCCATCAGCACCATCGCCGCGCCCATTTCGCGCGGCAATTGCTTGAACATCTCGACCAGCACATAGGCGCGCTTCTCATTGTCGAGGCGTCCGGCATAGATCAGCAGCGGGCCGCCGGTTTCGGGCAGACCGAGCTCGGCGCGGAAAGCCTGATCGCGGTGCTCGGGCGAGAAGATGTCGATATCGACGCCAAGCCCCAGCACCCCGGTATTGTGATAGCCAAGGCCGCCCAGCATCGCGCGGGCTTCCTGGTTGAGGGTATAGACGCGGTCGAAGCGGTGGTAGGTCATCCACGCATAGAAATATGCGACATTGCGGAAAAAGCTTGCAGGATAGTGGCCCGACAGATCCTTCATCACGCGGTAGACCTGCGCATTGGGGAAATCGGTGCGGTAACCTGCGACCAGCGCGGTATTGGGATAGCGCCGGCGGTGGCGGATCGCGATCCACGGCAGCACCCAGGGGCACAGGCTCTCGATGATGTCGGGCTGGTATTCCTTGAGCAGCGCGAAAACCGCGTCATTGCGGTTGATCCAGCGGTAATTGGGACTGCCCCACACCAGCGGCGCGCCCACTTCGGCAAAGATCGTCCGGCCTTCCACGGTGATGCGGTCTTCCGGCCCCGGCACGATTTGCAGCAGCCGGTGCTCGGTGTTGTCCTGGAAGTACTTCTTCTTTTCCTTGAGGTAGGTGGAGATGCCACCCCCGCCGGTGGGCGACCAGCTCTGGGTGAGGTCGCAAATCAGCAGATCTTTCGCCATGCACACGCCTTCTTGCGCTCTGCCGCGGATACCGGAGAGGAGCCATGGGCGTGGGGGGCGCAAAGCAGGCTCGGGCGCGCGGCGGGGTTGCGCTCCTTTGCCCGCAATGCGTGTCTTTAGCGCGACGGTTTGCGGTCAGTTTGGTTACGACTAGCCAACCATAAAATGACTGATTTGCGTCATTCCTGTCAGATTACTGCGATTTCATGATCGCCGGGGCCGCTGGAACGGGCGTGCCGGTCAGGATCGCGGTGCCCTCGTTGGCGAGGATGCCGACGACCTGTGTCCAGACCGCGACGTTCTGCCTGAGCTGCACGATGTCGATCTTGTCGAGCGTGTCGTCGGGGGTGTGGTGAAGGTCGAAATAGCGCGTGCCGTCCTGCTGCAGATCGACCAGCGCACCCTTCTGGTCACGCACGATGTTGAGGTCCGCGCCCCCACCCGCGACGTCGGTGCCGCTCGAGACGCCGAAGCGCGCCACGGCGGCGGCGATCTTCTTGTGCAGCGCGGGATTGCTCTCGCGGAAATTCGAATCGAAGCGCCAGATCCGATCCGCGCCGAAATCGCTTTCGAGGCCGACCGCGATCGGCTCGGCAAGGTGCGCCTTGCTGTAGGCGGCGCTGCCGAACAGCCCCACTTCCTCCGCGCCCGCCAGCAGCACGCGGATGGTGCGCAGCGGCTGGCCGCTTTCGGCGACCCGGCGGGCAGCCGCGATGATGATGCCGCAACCGGCCGCATCGTCGAACGCCCCCGGCGCGTTCCACCAGCTGTCGAGATGGCAGGCCAGCAGCACCGGCGGCAGCAGCGAATTTCTCCCGACGATCTCGCCCACCACGTTGCCGCTTTCCGTCTGGCCGATCTGGCGCGGGTTCATCTCCAGCCTGAGAGTGATCGGCCGGCCTTTGGCTCGGTCAAACATGCGTTCGAGATTGGCGGCATCGGGCAGGCTCAATGCGCCCGCAGGAATCGCCGCAACGCCTTCGGGAAAGCTGGTGCCGCCGGTGTGCGGATTGCGGTGATTGTCGGTGCCGACCGACTTGATCACCGCAGCCACGGCCCCCTTGCTTGCCGCAATGCCGGGGCCGACCCAGCGCGCGGGCCCGGCAAAGCTGTACTGGCTGCCATCCTGAGTGCGCGACATGGCGTGGCTGATGAAGGCGATCTTGCCCTTGAGGCTGCCTTCCGGCGCGGCGCGCAGTTCATCGACGTTGCGGAAATGCACCACCTCGGCCTCAATCCCGCCCACCGGCGTTGCCGCCGAATTGCCAAGGGGCAGCACCTCAAGATCCTGAGCAAATGGCCCGGTCACGCGAGACCGGGCGATATCGCCGGGCACCCAGGTGTCCATCATGAACGGTTCGATGGCGACATTTTCAAAGCGATAATTCTTCAGCCACGCAGCCGCCCATTCGCGCGCCCGCGCCTCGGCCTCGGTGCCTGCCTGACGCGGGCCGACCTCGGTCGTCAGCCCTTCGATGAAGGCATAGGCAAATTCGTCATCCTTGAGCGCCCCATGCACTGTGACGTCGAGCGTCGTCGGCGGGGCAGGATTGGCCTCTGCGGGCGTGGGGACGGCGAGCGACAGCGCGGCGAGCGCGATTAGGGGCTTGGTCATGGCGAGAGGTGCTATCCACGCCCCGCCCGCCTGTCTAGCCGCTTGCCCTTGCCCCTCCCCTTCCCTATCTGCGCACCCAAACTGACGACCCCAATTCCAAGATCCCGAAGGACCGATCCGATGGCCGCCCAATACGCCTATGTCATGAAGGGCATGACCAAGACCTTCCCCGGTGCGCCCAAGCCGGTGCTGAACAATATCTCGCTCCAGTTCTACCAGGGCGCGAAGATCGGCATCGTCGGCCCCAACGGCGCGGGCAAGTCGACGCTCATCAAGATCATGGCCGGGATCGACAAGGATTTCACCGGTGAGGCATGGCCGGGCGAGAACATCACCGTCGGCTATCTCGAGCAGGAGCCCGAACTCGATCCGACCAAGACCGTGCTCGAAAACGTGCGCGAGGGCGCGAAGGAAACCGCCGATCTGGTGGCGCGCTTCAACGAAGTCAGCGCGCTGATGTGCGAGCCCGATGCCGATTTCGACGCATTGGGCGCGGAGATGGGCGAACTGCAGGACAAGATCGATGCGGTTGACGGCTGGACGCTCGACAACCAGCTCGAAGTGGCGATGGAGGCCCTGCGTTGCCCGCCGAGCGACTGGCCGGTCAAGGACCTGTCGGGCGGCGAAAAGCGCCGCGTGGCGCTTACCCGCCTCTTGATCCAGAAGCCCTCGATCCTGCTGCTCGACGAGCCGACCAACCACCTCGATGCGGAATCGGTGAAGTGGCTCGAAAATCACC
>NZ_JAMNXL010000136.1 GCF_023653175.1 Erythrobacter sp.
CTCCTGCTGCCTACCCGAGACCTGCTGACCCAGATGGAAAAGGATCTTGGCACCGGTCTCGACTGGGTCGCCGTTGACCATTGGAACACCGACAATCCCCACATCCACATTCTGGTCCGCGGCAAGGCCGACGATGGCCGCGACCTGGTTATCGACCGCAGCTACATCAGCGAGGGCATGCGGGCTCGCGCCGCGCATCTGGTGACCATGGAACTGGGCACCCGAACCCAGCAGGACATTGATCGAAGCTTGGCCCGCGAGGTGCAGGCCGATCGCTGGACCGGTCTTGACCGCCAGCTGCAAACGCTTGGTGATGGCCCCGGCGGCGTAGTCGACCTGCGCCCCGATCCGCAGCGGATCGCCAACCCGGTCAATCAGCATCTCATCGGCCGCGCCACGAAGCTCGAGCGCATGGGACTGGCAAACAAGATCGCGCCTGGCTGCTGGCGGTTGAAGCCAGCACTGGAGCAAACCTTGCGAGAGCTTGGCACCAGAGGCGATATCATCAAGACGATGCACCGCGCCATGACTGGGCACGGCCTTGCCGCTGAAGCGGGTCGATTTGCCCTTCACAATGAAAGGGCGAGCGAGCCCGTCATCGGGCGACTGGTCGAGCGTGGCCTGCACAATGAATTGACAGGTAAGGCCTATGCCGTGGTCGACGGCGTGGATGGCCGGGTCCATCATTGCAAATTCTCCGACATCGACATGACCGGTGATGCTGCGCCGGGCGCAATCGTCGAGCTGCGCGCCTGGACTGATCGGCGCGGCCGTGAGCAATCCTCGCTCCTGACCCATTCCGATTGCGATCTTGCTACCCAGCAGTGCAGCCGCGGAGCCACCTGGCTCGACAAGCAGTTGATTGCATCGGAGCCACTTACGCTCGGCACAGGATTCGGCAGCGAAGTTGAAGCAGCGAAAACGCGCCGGCTCGAATATCTGGAAGGCGAGGGCTTGGCTCATCGCCGCGGTGACCGGTTCGCCCTGTCCCGCAATCTGCTTGGCACATTGCGCGAGCGCGACCTTGCCGACGCTGGTGCCGCACTTTCGCGTGAGCACGGCCTGCCCTATCGCCAAAGCCGATCGTCCGGTGAGGTATCAGGCCTATATCGCCAGCGCATCCAACTTGCTTCGGGCCGGTTTGCGATGATCGACGATGGCCTTGGGTTTTCGCTTGTTCCCTGGTCAAAGCAGCTCGACCGGCAGCTCGGGCAATATGTGAGCGGCCAACCGCGGTCAGGTGGTGGCATCGAATGGACACTGGGCCGAAGCAGGTCGATCGAGATATGATGTGGCAAGCTGACCGGTATCGACCCATTCTTGACAATCGCACCATGTGATGCGTATACTCGCGTCAGGAGAAGCGATCATGGCGAGCACAGCATTCACCCATCAAGCGGCTCCGGCAGCGGCAGGCCTGCAGACCTTTTCGGGCGACGGCGACCGCAAGCGACTGACCGGCGCGGCGGTCAAGGCCGTGTTGCGGCTTGTCGATGCCTGGGGTGGCAGCAATGCCGAAGGTGCTGCGCTGCTTGGCGTGTCCGAGAGTACATGGGACCGGATCAAGGCCGGCAAATGGGATGGCACCTTGAGCCAGGACCAGCTGACCCGTGCCTCTGCCCTGATCGGTGTGTTCAAGGGGCTGCACCTGCTGTTCGCCGATGCGATGGCCGACCGCTGGCCGCGCTTGCCCAACCGGGCGCCGGTCTTCGGCGCGAAGTCGCCGGTCGAAGCGATGATTGAAGGCGGCATTCCCCGGATGCTCGAAACCCGGCAGTATATCGACGCGCTGCGTGGCGGGCTCTGAGCCGCAATCCGCACTGCCGCTGGTGCGTGAGGCATTCCCGCGCACCATCAGGCTTGTGGCCAGCGCGCGGCTGCGCGAAGCCGTGCTCGCGCCGCTGGCGGACGATTCCGACGAGTTGGTGCTGCTTGCCGAGATCGAAGGCGCGACCAGCGGGCGGTTGGTTGCCGAGGAGCGCGGGCTTGGCGCACTCAGCCCTGAAGAACTGGTTCACGGCGTCCCCCATTCCCGTTTCATCAACGCCAGTTTCGCTTATGCCAAACCGCGCGAGCCGATGCGCTTCAACCCTGCAGACCGCGGTGCATGGTATGCAGCGCTGGCGGTTGAAACCTGCATTGCAGAAGTCGGGCATCACCTAACCAAGGCACTTGCTGACGCTGGCGACTTCAACGCGGTTGTCGAATATGGCGAAATGCTGGCGAGCATGGCCGGCGTGTTCGTTGACCTGCGCGAGGCAGCGGATCATCCCGCGCTCGATGCCGACCCCGCGACCGGTTATGCTGCTGGCAATATCCTTGCCGCGCAGGCACGCGTCGAGGGCCACAACGGCATCATCTACCTCTCGGTCCGCCACGCAGGCGGCACCTGCATCGCTGCGCTCTGGCCAAACGTCGTGCAGTCGGTGGTGCAAGGCGCAATGGTTCGGCTGACTTGGTCGGGCACACCGGATTATGCGTGGGAGCCGATCTAACGATCTGCGCAAACCTGTCCGTTTCTACGCCAAGGCCTTCACAACCCAACTCCTCGCTTGCCAACTTCTCCGAAGCTCACCGACCTAAGCGTAAACGAAGCGGAGTTGCGACATGTCGGCTGCCAAAATCCTGTGGGGTCAAATCGTCGCGGTGCTGATCATCATTGTTGCGAGCGTTTGGTCCGCAACCCAGTGGACAGCCGCGGCGCTTGGCTTTCAGCCAGAGCTCGGCGCGCCTTGGTTCCACATGTTCGGCCATCCGGTCTATCGCCCCTATGACCTGTTCTGGTGGTGGTTCTCGTTCGACGCCTACGCTCCTAAGATTTTCGATACCGGGGGGATGATCGCCACCTCGGGCGGGTTCGTAGCAATCGTGGTGGCCATCGCGATGTCCGTTTGGCGCGGTCGCGAAAACCGCAACGCCAACACCTATGGCACTGCCCGGTGGGCAACCCGCGATGACATCCGCAAGGCCGGATTAATGGCCGACACCGGGGTAGTGCTCGGACAGTTTCAGAATAGCTATCTTCGCCACGACGGGGCCGAACATGTCCTTTGTTTTGCTCCGACACGCTCGGGCAAAGGCGTCGGCTTGGTGATCCCGACCCTGCTGACCTGGCCGGGATCGGCGATCGTGCATGATATCAAAGGCGAGAACTGGGATGTCACTGCCGGTTTTCGCAGCACGTTCAGCCGAACCCTGCGTTTCGATCCAACCAGTCTTGAATCGTCCGCTTACAATCCGCTGCTCGAGGTGCGCCGCGGTCTCAATGAGGTTCGCGACGTGCAGAACATCGCAGATATTCTGGTGGATCCGGAAGGCAGTCTCGAGAAGCGCAATCACTGGGAAAAGACCAGCCACGCGCTGCTGGTCGGCGCCATCCTTCATGTGCTTTACGCCGGTGCCGACAAATCTCTCGCTGGCGTCGCGGCTTCGCGACCAACGATGAGCGGACAGCCAAGCGGGTCTCCGAAGCGCTGGGCACAACCACGGAACAGCGGTCGATGAAGAACTATGCCGGGCACCGACTCTCGCCCTGGCTTGGCCACTTGATGATCTCGCGCTCCGAAACCGCTCGCGCACTCCTCACGCCCGGCGAGATCCTGCAACTGCCGCAGACCGACGAAGTCGTGCTTTTGTCTGGGGCGCCGCCGATCAAGGCGAAGAAGGCGCGCTATTATGCAGATCAGCGGCTGCAGTCCCGTGTGCTGACCGCCCCTGAGAGTTGCGGCCAACCCGTCGGTGCGCGCGCCACCGATGACTGGAGCGCTCTGCCCCCGATTGAGCCAAGCGCCAAATCAGCCCATGAACGCGGCCGCAGGATCGATCCTGCCAATGGCGGCTTATCGAGCAGGTACGCAGCATTCCTGACGATCCGATCATCGTTCGCCAGAACTGGCTGCGCGCCTATGACTTTGTCACCGACCGCGGCGCGCTCGTGCTCAACGACTATGCGCGGACCAATGATCCCTTCGCGCTAATTGGCCGCGAACAGGTCGGGATCGATGTCACCAGCGTCATCCGCGCCTCGCCGACCAGCTTCCGTGTTGCCTGGGTCGAACGCCGCTACCGCGATGGGAGCCTTGCCGAGACCAGTCGCTGGACCGCGATCCTGACGATCACCGTCCAAACCCCGCGCACCCCCGATGCCCTGCGCAAGAACCCGCTCGGCATTTTCGTCAATGCCATCAACTGGTCAAAGGAACTTGGCTCATGATCTCGCCCATTCCCGGTCGCCTTGCGGTGACCCTCCTGCCCGTCCTGCTTGGAACAACCGCCTGTCCGGCTTCAGCCCAAGTGGTGGCATCAGAACCGGCGCCAGTGGTCGCCGATGCGGGGACCACTGCGACAATTCAGACGCAATCCGAACCGCGGCGAGCCCCCTCCCCCGCCGCGCGCCGCTCCCAGCCATCCGCCCCCCGGGATCGGGTGGGAGCGGCAAACGCCGCCGCGCGCGTGCAGCCCGAGGGCGAGCAATTCATCAACGCGATCCAGAACTATGCCTGGGCTCCCGGCGCGCTCTATCAGGTCTATGCCGCGCCGGGACAGGTGACCGACATTGCGCTGCAGCAAGGCGAGCAGCTGGTTGGCGCCGGACCTGTTGCTGCCGGTGACACTGTGCGCTGGCTGATCGGCGATACCGTAAGCGGGCGCGGGGCCACTGCGCGCGTCCACATTCTGGTAAAGCCGGTCCGCTCCGACATCACCACCAACCTCGTCATCAATACCGACCGCCGCACCTATCATATCGAGCTGCGCGCCAATCCGTCGGTCTACATGGCGTCGGTCTCCTGGACCTATCCGCAGGACGAGCTGATCGCCTTGCAGCAGGCGCAGGAAGCCGAGGCGCGCGCCGCTCCGGTTGCCGCCAATATTCCGATCGAAGCGCTCAATTTTGCCTACCGCCTGTCGGGCGATCGGCCTGTGTGGCGCCCGGTGCGCGTGTTCGATGACGGGCGGCAGACCTTTATCGAATTTCCCGAAAGCGTTGCGCAAGGTCAGATGCCGCCGCTGTTCGGGCTTGGCGAAGGCAATCAGGCCGAGCTCCTCAACTACCGCGTATCAGGCCGCTTCATGATCGTCGATCGGCTGCTCGAGCGCGCCGAACTGCGCCTTGGCGACCGCCGTTCGCAGCAGCGCGTCGAGATCCGCAAGGAACGCCGGAGGACGCCGTCATGAGCGACGAAGCTGCCGCAACGCCAGAAGAGGCGGTCAAGCTGCGCGGCGATCCCCCGCGCGTCATGCGGCTGTCGCGCAAAGCCATCGGCATTGCCTCGGCCTGCGGCTTTGCCCTTGTCGGCGGTGCGCTGATCTATGCCCTGCAGCCCGCTAGCCAGGCCGAGCGCGAGGAGCTGCTCAACACCGAAGGCGCAGCGCGGCCCGATGCCTTGGCCGATGCCCCTCGCGACTATGGTGATGTCCCCAAGCTGGGCCCGCCCCTGCCCGGCGATCTCGGTGCGCCGATCCTGGCGGCACAACAGCGCGGCGATGTGGCTGAGCTTCCGCCGATCGGCGCTGCGCCGCCCAGCGGACCTGCGCCAACGCCAGCGCAGACGGCTGCCGAGGCGGAGCGGCAGCGGCTACTGCAGGAACGCAGTGCCGCGCGCGAAAGCCGCCTGTTCTTTGGTGGCAGTGCGGGGGCAGCTGCTGTCGGTGACGGATCGGAAGTTGCCGATGCCGGAAGTGGGCCGCCGGTGCCGCAGCTTGCAGCAGAGGCTCAGCGTCCCGCCTTTGCCGAGCGCCCCGCCGAGCGCCGGACGGTATCAGCGAGCCGGATCGAACCGCCTGCGGGCACCCATGTCTTGCAGGCGGGCAGCATCATTCCTGCAGCGCTGATCACCGGGATTCGTTCCGATCTTCCGGGTCAGGTCACCGCGCAGGTGACCGAGCCTGTCTATGACAGCGTCACCGGGGGCATTCTGCTCATCCCCCAGGGCTCGCGGCTGATTGGTGACTATAATGCCGACGTGTCCTTCGGCCAGCGCCGGGTTCAACTCGCATGGAACCGGCTGATCTTGCCCGATGGCCGGTCGATCGTGCTGGAACGCCAACCCGGCGGCGATCCGTCCGGCTTTGCCGGGCTGCAGGACGGCGTGGACTTTCATTGGGGCGGAGTTCTGCGCGCGGCGCTGGTCTCGACCTTGCTGGGCGTTGGCGGCGAGCTTGGCGCTGGCAATGACGACAATATCACACGCGCGCTGCGCCGCGGCTCGCAGGACAGCATCGGCCGTGCGGGCGAACAGGTGGTCAGTCGCGAGCTTGATGTCAGGCCAACCCTGACCATCCGTCCCGGTTTTCCGGTGCGCGTGCTGGTGACCCGTGATCTGATGTTGGGAGGCGGATCGTGACCCGATTGAAACTGGCCGATCTGGCGGACGAAAAGCCGGTCAAGGTAACCATCGAGCTTTCATCCCGCCTCTACCGCGACCTGCTTGCCTATGGCTTGGCGATCAACGGCGGCGATACCAAAGATGCTCCCACACCCGAACGACTGATCCCGCCGATGATCGAGCGCTTCATCGCGACCGACCGGTCCTTCGCCAAATTGCGGCGCTCGGGTCAGGCCGGGTAGCGTTCGCTGATCAGTTCGAAGAAGCGCTTCAGCGCTGGGTTATCGTTATCCTCGCGCCAGTAGAAGGCATAATCGAGGCGCGCAGCACCGCCTTGATCGATAATTTCCGCGAAGGTCAGTTCTGGCCAATGCACACCGATCGATGCTTCAGTGGCCAGCGTGATGTATCGCCCGAACGGGACCGTGCTCAAAACACTTTCCAGACTCGTGTCTTGCATGATCAAGTTCGCACGATAGCCCTGATCCGATAAGCGACGTTGCAGAATTCGGGCCATCGCAGAGCCTACACTTTGGCTGGGCAATACAAAGACCTGTCGGCGAAAATCACTCCAGTGAAGCCGGTCTGACTTGGCCAGTTGATGGTCTTTCGGAAAAGCGACAAGCAATCGTTCTGACCATGCCGAGCGCCGCGAGATGCCGGCGTCGTGCGCATCCGACGGCATCAGCGCGACGTCAATGATCCGGGCCTTCAGGTCACTGAGCATCCGCTCGGGATCGGCTTCGATCCCGTCAAACTGAATGTCGGGGTGACGCCGCATATATTCGCCAATGGTCGCGCGCATATTGCCGGCCATCAGGGACGCAGAAAAGCCGACCGCGATTCTGCCTTCTTCGCCATAGCTGACGGCGCGGGCTGTCGTCTGAAGATTGTCGATATCGGTGAGGATGCGCCGGGCAACGCTCAGGAATGCCTTGCCCTGTTCGGTCGGTATCGCGCCGCGCGTGCTGCGTTCAAAGAGCTTGATCCCTAGGCGGGCTTCCAAGGCGGCTATGCGTCTGCTCAAAGTCGATTGCTTGATCCGCAATGCTTCGGCGGCGCGTGAGAAATTCTGGGCATCGGCTGTCGCAACAGCAAATCTGAGCTGACGCACTTCGATCATAGGCTACGCGACCTTTATCATCTTCTCCCCGGCCGCATTATCACCAATAATCAGGATCACCCAAATTTTTCCAATGTCTTCAATAACCAGCGGGCAAGATCGCTGCCGCTACAAGCACGTATTCGTGCTCTTCGCACCCATTAATTCACTATGGGTCATCTCGCTCGAGACCTCAGATTTCCTGCCCGATGTGAAACGAAGATCGGTTCAGGATACATCGGCCGACGACCAGTGAATGTGTACGATACGCCATTGCCCGTTCACTTGCCGGAGCATCATCGTCTCGACCGACCGGCTGTTGATCGCACGCGTGCGGTACGTTCCGGTCACCGTTTCGACACTCATGACCCAGGCCATATCGCCTTGCATACCATGCGTGCGGCTGACCAGGGTTCGCGGCACTGCGGCGCTGAAGGCAGCGTCGGCTTCCAGATGATGGCTGGCATATTCGGCGCGGCTGTTTTCAACGCCGCCAGATTCGAAAATAACGATGTCTTCAGAAAGGTGCATCAGCGCCGCGTCCGTATCGCCGCTGGCAAGTGCAGCGTGGAAGGCCATGACAGTTCCGACCGGTGTTGCAGCGTCGATAGTGGCGCTCGGCGCTCCCGAGACCGGCATTCGCGGCGCATCATGCGCCCCGGGATGCGCAGCCGTCAGACTTAGCCCGATCGCTACCATTGCAGCGAGACGCGCCGCGCGCCGCCCTGCCAATTGACCCACTTCACTCTTTAACATGACCTTGTTCCTCCCTGTGTCCCGTTTGCATTTACATCATCATTGGCATCATTGGCGACATCGTGCCCAGCACGGCAACCAGACCGATTACACCGCCGGCCAGCAGCAGCTCGCCTGCCAGGCTTCTGCGAAGGCGCAACAATGCGGTATGGGGCTCGGCAGTCTCGTGGCGTTGGTCGAGAACCTCCCATCGTCCGATCGCGGCGTTTTGAGCACCGAACGCCAGCATCATGCCAACCAGTATGACTTTGGCGACCAGCAAGATGCCATAAGGCGTGGTCAAAACCGCCACGCTGTTCTCCAGTCCGAAGATCAACTGCGCGTTGATCACGCCCGTCAGTGCAGCTGCAGCGACCAGGCCGACGCCCAGCGGCGCGAACGCGTGCATCACGCGAAGCAGCGGCAAAGCAGGGATGAGATCGGGCTGCCGATGGGCTTTGACCGTAAGCATCAGGAACCAACATATTGCGCCCAGCCACAGGCTGGTCGCCAGCAGATGGACGCCATTGTTCAAACGGTGGAACAGGCCCAATCCGCCTTCAGTCGCAGCCGCATGGCCGCTCCAGCTGAGCGTCAGCAATGCGCCAGCGAAGCACATGGCCGCAATCAGCGTGGCTTGCCTCCCTGCTCGGTCTGCCAGCAGTGCGCAAAGGCCGGCGATCAGCAGCGCAAGGCGTACCAGAAACGCCATGCCCATCTCGGTGCCGATGATCATCGCCTCGATCATCGGCCAGTCGAGCGAAGCAATCGGCGCGCCCATCATCGCTGCAATCGACACAAGCATCAGCGCGATTGACAACAGCGGCGCACAAATGGCGACGAGGGTCAGGGCAGTCCTGCCCTCATCCTGCGACACCCACTCAAGGTGCCGCAGCTTCAGCAAACGAAACGCCGTCCAACCGAACAGGCAAAGCAGCGCACCATAATGCGCGAAGCGCAACCCCTGTTCAGTCCAACTCCCCACGCTGTGGTCAGCTGACGATGAAGTTGACGGTGCCGTTCATGCGATGCCCATCGGCTCCGGCGGCTTGCCAGCGCACCTCATAGGTTCCGGCGCGCAGCGGCTGCCGCAGGGTGAGCGTCATGGTCTTGTTGCCATTGCTCCAGGCCGTCGTGAAATTGCGGATCACCATCTCGCCGTGGTTCGCCATCCCAGGCATCGCGGTCATGACGATGCTGGCGGCGGCGGTCGGCGGCAACAAGGCTTCGCTGAATGTGAGGGTCACCGCCCGCGGGCGCACAACGGTTGCGCCCTCAGCAGGAGTCGAGGCCACGACGCGCGTATGGGCAAGCGCGATCGACGGGGCCGCAAGCGGCGCAGCAATCATGGCAATTGTGGCGAGGAGAGATGCGAATTTCATGGGGTATTCCTTTACTTCAAAACCAGAAACGGATGCCGACGAGATAATTGGTAACGCTGGGATCATCGCCGCGTGCGCGGGCGTAATCGGCGCTGCCGCCGAGGCGCCAGCTTTGTTCGATGCCGATATAGGGGGCAAACTCGCGGATGAATTCGTAGCGCAGCCGCACGCCGACCTCGACCGAGTCGATCCCTGAACCGATGCCGAGGCGCGGAATGTCCTGCGCCGACAGGTTCACCTCGGCGCGCGGTTGCAAGATCAGACGCTGCGTGATCCGCTGGTCGACCTCGCCCTCTATCCGCGCCGTGAGATCGCCGCGCTGTGACAGAAACAATGCGGCGTCGACTTCGAACATATAGGGCGAAAGCCCTTGCA
>NZ_JAMNXL010000281.1 GCF_023653175.1 Erythrobacter sp.
GCCCTGCACCGCCATCGGCTACCCCCACTCCCTGAGCTATTCGAGCCCGAACGGCGGACATGGAGTCACCTCGCTCGGTTTCTTCGAAACCATGCAGATAGGCTGGATTGCAGGTGGCCCGTTCTATGTGTCCCTGCCCGACGAAATGCTGAAGCGGCAGGAGCTGGAAGAGCGCGGCCACACCGTCGAGGGCGAGCCGTGGCAGCCGCTCCCCGGCATGGTCGAAATCCTGAAAGAGGAAATGGACCTCGACTTTGCGCGGGCGAAGCTCGCGCAGGCAGGTGCGGCATGAGCCGGTACGCCAAAGACACCAGCGTTTCGGTCAGCAACAGCAAAGCCGAAATTGAGCGCATCCTTGAACGCTACGGCGCTAGCCAGTTCATGTCGGGCTGGGATGCAGAGAAGGCCATGCTCGCGTTCGGGATGCAGGGCAGGCAGGTGCGCTTCGTCCTGCCCATGCCCTCAAGATCGGAAAAGCGCTTCACCCATCACAGCCGAGGCGTCCGCACACCTGAGGCGGCGCAGAAGGAATGGGAGCAGGCCTGCCGCCAGCGTTGGCGCGCTCTCGCTCTGGTGGTCAAGGCCAAGCTGGAAGCGGTCGAGGTGGGTATCTCGGAATTCGAAGACGAGTTCCTCGCCAACATCGTCATGCCCGACGGTCTCACGGTCGGCCAGCAGGCCAGACCGATGATCGCGCATGCTTACGCCAACCCCGGCGACGTGCGGGCTTTGCTGCCGGATTACTCCAAGGGCGAGCAGCAATGATCCCCCGCCTCACAATCGCCCGCTGGTCCGGCCAGGACGACGGCCTGCACGATTACGCAGGCCGCTCGATGGCCATCGAATGGCTGGGCCTCATCCTCGAACTTAACTTCGGAAAGGCGCAAGCATGACCGGCCTGTTCTCCGGTGGCGTCCGCATGCTCCACGAAGAGGCGGTCGAACTCACCCTGCAGTCGCTGCTTGCCTATTGGGATCGGCACGAACACGTCGCCGTCGCCTGGTCTGGCGGGAAGGACAGCAGCGCCACCCTCACGTTGATCATCCACCTGATCGAGGCGGGATACCTGCCCCGGCCCGCGCGCCTGCATGTCTTCTACGCCGACACCCGGCAGGAACTGCCCCCCATCCAGCGCGCCGCCGATCTGATGATCGCATTGCTCAAGACGCGCGATTGGATCGAGGTGACCGTAGTCTGCGCCCCGCTCGACAAGCGCTTCATGGTCTACATCCTCGGCCGCGGCGTGCCCCCGCCGAACAACAACACGCTGCGCTGGTGCACTCGCCAGATCAAGGTGGAGCCAATGGCCGAGGCGCTGGGCGAGGCCATTGCTGCCATGCCCGGAACGGCGCTGATGATCACCGGCGTGCGCGAGGGCGAGAGTGCGGTGCGCGATGGCCGGATCGCCATGTCCTGCAGCAAGGATGGCGCGGAGTGCGGGCAAGGCTGGTACCAGCAAGTGCTTCCGGAGGCGAAGGGGATCAAGGGGCGAATCGCCACCCTTGCACCGATCCTGCACTGGCGGGTCTGCACTGTGTGGGATTGGCTGCGCATCTACGCTCCCCGCCCGGAGTTCGGTCGCTGGCCCACTGCGATCCTCGCCGACGCTTATGGCGGAGACGACGCTGAAGAGGTCAACGCCCGCACCGGCTGCATTGGCTGCCCTCTGGCTGCGAAAGACACCGCGCTCGATGTCATTTGTGACATGCCGGCATGGTCTCACCTCGCCCCGCTGAAGGAACTGAAGCCGCTCTACCGGTGGATGCGCGAGCCCGCCCAGCGGCTGCGCAAGTCGGGTGTCGAGCGGCTGAAGGATGGCAGCATTGCCAAGAACCCGCAGCGCATGGGGCCGCTCACACTCGAAGCCCGCTCGATTGCGCTCGAACAGATACTCGACATCCAACGCCGCGCCCACGTCGACCTGATCAACAGCGAGGAAGAGGCGCGCATTCGAGAGCTGATCGCGGCCCGCACGTTTCCCGACAAGTGGGCTGGGGACGAACCCCGCGCCGATCGCTGGCTCGATGCGGTCTATCAAGACGGCTCGGTGCAGCCGATCCTCTTCAGGGACCTAGTCGGCTCATGACCTTCACCATCGAGAACGAACTTCCTGGCAGCGGCATTCTCACCGTTCGGCTTGGCAACCGCGTCACCCTCTCCTGCGGCGATGCCTACGCCATCCGGCCCACCTTGGGCTGGATGGACGCCGACGTCATGGACCCGCCCTACTTGTTCCGCGCTGAAGGCGGCGGACAATACCGCAAAGCCCGCCAGGGCGGCATGGACCAGATCGTTGATGAGCAGCTGCACAAGGGCTTCGATCACGCGATCCTCAACCCGCTGCTGTGCGGCGCGGCGGTGGTCTTCTGCCACAACGACCAGCTGGCCAAGCTGCTGCCCTATCTCGACGGCAGCTTTGAACGGCTCGCCCTTTGCATGTGGCGGAAAAAGAACCCGCAGCCCCTCGCCAACAAGCACTACCGGCCGGACAGCGAGTTCTACGTGCACTGCTGGTCGAGGGGCTACCACCCGCAGGGCACGCTGGCCGACAAGGCCCGCACGGTCGACGCCTACTCGGTGCGCGGCAAGGCCAAGTTTGGCCACCCCACCGTGAAGCCCGACGCCGTGATGGACAAGATCGTCCGCAACGTCGCCGGCAGCACAATCTGCGATCCCTTCATGGGCACCGGCTCGACCGGTGTCGCGGCCGTGAAGGCGGGCAAGGCCTTCGTCGGGATCGAGCAGAACCCCACCCACTTCGAAACCGCCTGCCACCGCATCGCGGCAGCATTGGAAGGAACCGCACAATGAAGGCTCTCACCATCTGGCAGCCATGGGCCAGCCTGATCATCGCCGGGGCCAAGCCCTACGAATTCCGGGGCTGGCGTCCGCCCGCATCGATCATCGGCCAGCGCATCGTGATCCA
>NZ_JAMNXL010000002.1 GCF_023653175.1 Erythrobacter sp.
ACGCCCGGGGCATGACCACCCCGGGCGTCCACATCCCCTCCAAAACGGCGATCCGGCCCGAAGGACCGCGAGGCCACGCGGCCGAGCCGCAGGCGCTCGATCCCGCAGGGATCGAAACAGCGCCGAGGACGAGGGCCCGGATGGGCCCTCGAAAAACCGATTACGCCGCTTCGACCTCGGTCTCGCTGTCGCGCAGCACGTAGCCGCGGCCCCACACGGTCTCGATGTAGTTGTCCCCGCCGCAGGCCAGCGAGAGCTTCTTGCGCAGCTTGCAGATGAACACGTCGATGATCTTGAGCTCGGGCTCGTCCATCCCGCCATAGAGGTGGTTGAGGAACATTTCCTTGGTCAGAGTCGTGCCCTTGCGCAAGCTGAGCAGCTCCAGCATCGCATATTCCTTGCCGGTGAGGTGCACGCGGGCGCCATCGACTTCGACCGTCTTGGCGTCGAGGTTCACGGCGAGCTTGCCGGTGCGGATGACCGACTGCGAATGGCCCTTCGAACGGCGCACCACGGCATAGATGCGGGCGACCAGTTCTTCGCGATGGAAGGGCTTGGTGACGTAATCGTCGGCGCCGAAGCCGAAGCTGCGGATCTTCGAATCCATTTCCGAGATGCCCGAAAGGATCAGCACCGGGGTCTGCACCTTGGCGACGCGCAGCTTCTTGAGCACGTCGTAGCCATGCATGTCGGGCAAGTTCAGGTCGAGCAGGATGATGTCGTAATCATACAGCTTACCGAGGTCCAAACCCTCTTCGCCGAGGTCGGTCGAATAGACATTGAAGCCTTCGGTGGTGAGCATCAGCTCGATCGCCTTGGCGGTGGTCGGTTCATCTTCGATGAGCAGAACGCGCATTGCTGTACCCCTGTCTTACCCCTGGTAACCCCTGCTTAGGAGAGGTTGTCGCCTGTTAACCACGCCACTTCTCACCAAAAAAGGTTAATAAGAAGTTTAGGGCGTTAACTTTTTGGAGTGAGTCTTTCGAGTCACACCCCGGACGGGCGCGATGTCGAAGGCAGGCTAGGCGTTCAGGATTGGACCGTCGCCTGAGGGAAAATGCTAAGAGGCCCCGGCAAGCTTCCTGGCCCGCCGCCGCTCGGCGCTGGAACCCAGACCGATCGCCTCGCGATATTTGGCCACGGTGCGTCGGGCCAGATCGAAGCCTTCCTTCTGGAGCATTTCGGCAAGCTGCTGGTCGGAGAGGATGTTCTTCGCGGTCTCGGCGTCGATCAGCGCCTTGATGCGCGCCTTGATCGCGGCGCTCGATGCGCCTTCGCCGTCCGCAGAGGCCACCCCGCTGGTGAAGAAATACTTCAATTCGAACGTCCCGCGCTCGCACCACAGGTATTTGTTGCTGGTGACGCGGCTGACGGTGCTTTCGTGCATCCCGATCTGCTCGGCCACCTCGCGAAGGGTGAGCGGGCGCAGTTCGGACACGCCGCGGCGGAAGAAGCCGTCCTGCTGCTTCACGATTTCCGCGGCGGTCTTGAGGATCGTCTTCTGGCGCTGGTCGAGCGCGCGGATCAGCCAGTGCGCGTCGGCCAGCTTCTCCTTCAGCCAGCCTTGCGATTCCTTGTTGGTCGCGCCCGCGTTGAGTTCGAGATAATAGCCGCGGTTGACGATCAGCTTGGGCAGCGTCTCCTCGTTGATCGCGATGTCCCAGCCGCCGGCCGCATTGGCGGTCAGCAGGATGTCGGGGACGACGGTTCCGGTGTCGGCCGAGGCGAAGGCGAGGCCGGGGCGCGGGTTGTAGCTGCGCAGCTCGCGCAGCATGTCGGCGAAATCCTCGTCATCGACGCGGCACAGTCGCTTCAATCGCTCGACCTCCCCGCGCGCTACTGACTCGAGATTGTCGATCAGGGCTTTCATGCAGGGGTCGTAGCGGTCGGCCTCGCGCGCCTGGATCGCTATGCATTCGGCCAGATTGCGCGCGCCGACACCCGAGGGGTCGAGCGACTGCACCAGCCGCAGCCCCGCCTTGGCATCGAAGATATCGACCCCGAGGTCGTCGGCGACTTCTTCCAGCGGGACGGTAAGATAGCCCGCCTCGTCGAGCAGCCCGATGATGTGGCGCGCGATGAAGGCGGTCTGCGGATCACTGGCAACGGCGCCGATCTGGGCTTCGAGATGCTCGGCGAGGGTGACGTCGGCGGCGCGCAGCTGCTCCCAGTCGGGCATGTCGTCGAAGTCGCCGCCGGACGCCGAGGCTGCGCCCCATTCGGCATCGCGCATTGAGGGGCCTGCCCCGTCGCCGGTGTCGAAGTCGCGGTCGACCGAACCGAGATCGAGCGGCGCATCGCCCTCACCCCCGCCGGCGAGCATCAGCTGGTCGGCGGTCGCCCCCTCGCCTGCAGGCGCGACGATCTCAATCCGCTCGGGCTCTCCGGGCTCGGCAGGCCCGCCCGTATCGAGCAGCGGGTTGGCCTCGAGCGCTTCGGAAATGAAGGTCTCGATCTCGAGATTGGAGGCCGCCAGCAGCTTGATCGCCTGCTGCAATTGCGGCGTCATCACCAGCGATTGCGTCTGCCGGATATCGAGGCGGGGGCCTAGTGCCATCGCTTGCTCGCTAGAGCGTGAAGCTCTCACCGAGATAGAGCCGCCGCACGTTCTCATCGGCGACGAGCTCCTGCGGCGAGCCGGCGAACAGCACCTGCCCGCCATAGATGATGCAGGCGCGGTCGACGATGTCGAGCGTCTCGCGCACGTTGTGGTCGGTGATCAGCACGCCGATGCCGCGCGATTTCAGATCGCGCACCAGCTCGCGGATGTCGCTGATCGAGAGCGGGTCGATCCCGGCGAAGGGTTCATCGAGCAGCATGATCGAAGGCTTGGCCGCCAGCGCGCGGGCAATCTCGCAGCGCCGGCGCTCCCCGCCCGACAGCGCCATGGCGGGGCTTTCGCGTAGGCGCGCGAGGCCGAATTCGTCGAGCAGGCGCTCCAGTTCGCTGGCGCGGGTCGCCTTGTCGGGCTCGACCAGTTCGAGCACGCAGGCGATGTTCTGCTCCACGGTCATGCCGCGAAAGATGCTGGTTTCCTGCGGCAAGTAGCCGAGCCCGAGGATCGCGCGGCGATACATCGGCAGCTTGGTGACATCCTCGCCGTCCATCAGGATCCGGCCCGAATCCGGCTTCACCAGCCCCATGATCGAATAGAAGCAGGTGGTCTTGCCCGCCCCGTTGGGCCCGAGCAGGCCGAGCACCTCGCCCTTGGCGACGTTGAGCGAAATATCGGTCAGCACCGCGCGCTTGTCGTAGCTCTTGGCGATCGAGATCACCTCGAGCCCGCTGCCGAGCGGCTGGATCGGGGCGGCATCGTCCGGGGCGTCGGAGAGGGTGGTCGTGCTCATATGCCCCGAGTCTTTAGCACCATGGCGGGGTGAGGAAAGTGGCGCAGTGCGTTTGGCAGGATTTTTGCTTAGTGCCGCGGCAATCAGGTCTCAGGCAGCGGAACCCTCCCGCGATTAGAGCGGCTTGCCCCGCACCTCTTGCGCGGCTCGCAACAATCCTGCGTCGGCGCAGGGCTTATTGCAACTTCGGGACAGCTTTGCGATACTGCGTCAGTCACGTCAAACCGTTGGGGAGCGGCACACATGGTGAAAGTTGAAGAGCGCAGCCACGGCAAAGCACTATCCGCAGTCCGCCCGCGCGACTGGCGCAAGGCGATGAGCGATCATGTCGCCTATGGCCTGCTCGCCTATACCGGCTTGCAGATTTTCGTGACCGTCAAGGCGCTGGCCGAGGGCTCCTCGACCGCACTGCCCTATCTGGCGCTGATCGTGCTGGTCGCCGGGATCATCCCGGTGTGCCGCTGGTTCGAGAAGCGCTGGGCGGTGCTGTCCGACGCCGAGGCTGCCGACCCGGCGCTTGCGGGCGAGTTCCGCCGCGATGTGACCGCGCTGTGGGCGATGGCGATCGGCCTGCCCTTCGGGCTGGCGCTGATCTTCAAGATGCTGTTGAGCGTCTTTTGATTGCGTGCCCGCCTCCGCGGGCACGTCCTCGCTAGACGTCCTCCGCTTCGATGCGGACCCGCTGCGGGCGGCCCTTCGGCCTTGTGGCCCGTCCGCTGGCGGACCGAACCAGCGCCAATATCATCGAGCTGCGCTGTTAGCAGCGACGCGCCCGCAGGGCGTGCGAGCGAGGATTTCGCAGCCCGGAGGGGCTGCGGAACACAAAAACCCCGCGGAGGCGGCTGCGCTAACTATGCCCCCTGATACCGCTCGATCGCCTCGATGGTGATCTGCCGCGCCTCGGCGGCGTTGCCCCACTTGCCGACGCGCACCCACTTCTCGGCTTCCAGATCCTTGTAGTGGGTGAAGAAGTGCTCGATCTGCTGGAAGATGATGTTCGGCAGATCGCTCGTCTCGATCACGTCCGCGTAATACGGGAAGGTCTCGTTGACCGGCACGCAGATCAGCTTCTCGTCCCCGCCCTGCTCGTCTTCCAGGTTGAGCACGCCGATCGGGCGAGCGCGCACCACGCAGCCCGGAATGAAGGGCGAGCGCGAGATCACCAGCGCGTCGAGCGGGTCGCCATCGGGCGAGAGGGTGTGCGGCACGAAGCCGTAATTCGCCGGATAGCGCATCGGCGTGTGGAGAATGCGGTCGACGAACAGCGCGCCGCTTTCCTTGTCGAATTCATACTTCACCGGCTCGCCCCCGGTGGGCACTTCGATGATCACGTTGAGATCGTCGGGGGGGTTCACGCCGGTGGGAATCTTGTCGATGCGCATGGATTTGCTCTTCTGGCTGGGCGCCGCGCGTGTTCGCTTGCGGCGGAGAGGTTGATCGCGACGCGCTCCCCTTAATCACTGGCGCAGGATTGCGAAAGGGCCTGTGTGGGCCTAATCCGCGCCCCCATGAGCAAGAAGACACCCCAGGCCATCCGCGGCACCCAGGACATCTTCGGCAAGGATGCCGAGGCATTCGCCTTCGTGGTCGAAACCTTCGAGCGGGTGCGCCGCCTCTACCGCTTCCGCCGCGTGGAAATGCCGGTGTTCGAGAAGACCGAGGTGTTCGCGCGCAGCCTCGGCGAGACCACCGATGTGGTGTCGAAGGAGATGTATTCCTTCGACGATCGCGGCGGCGAGAGCCTGACCCTGCGCCCCGAATTCACCGCCGGCATCGCGCGCGCCTTCCTCACCAACGGCTGGCAGCAATTTGCGCCGCTGAAGGTGGCGACCCACGGCCCGCTGTTCCGCTACGAGCGCCCGCAGAAGGGCCGCTACCGCCAGTTCCACCAGATTGATGCGGAAGTGATCGGTGCGGGCGAACCGCAGGCGGATGTCGAACTGTTGGCGATGGCGGATCAGCTTTTGAAGGAGCTGGGCATTGAGGATGTCACCCTGCACCTCAACACTTTGGGCGATGCGGCGAGCCGCGAGGCGTGGCGGGCGGCGCTGATCGCCTATTTCCGCGAGGTCGAAGGCCAGCTCTCCGAGGAATCGCAGGAGCGGCTGGAGAAGAACCCGCTGCGCATCCTCGATTCGAAGGACCCACGCGACAAGCCGTTCCTCGCCGATGCGCCGAAGATCGACGCGTTTCTGTCGGAGGAGGCTTCGGCCTTCTTCGCCGCCGTCACCAGCGGGCTCGATGCGGCAGGCGTGAAGTGGGTGCGCGCGGAGAGCCTTGTCCGGGGACTCGATTACTACCGCCACACGGCGTTCGAATTCATCCCCGACGAGGGCAGCGCCTCGGCAGCGGCTTTGGGGAGCCAGAGTACGGTGCTGGGCGGCGGGCGCTATGACGGGCTGATGGAAAGCCTCGGCGGCGCGCCGACGCCTGCGGTCGGCTGGGCTGCGGGGATCGAGCGGCTGGCGATGCTGGTGGGGGACAAAGCACCTAAAGACATTCTAAATTGCGCGATTGTTGTCGAGGATGACGAGCTCATCAACGAGGCGAACTACCTTGCTCGCGAGCTAAGATCGACATACTCTTCCGAGGTTGGGCCCAAGGCATATTCCGTCGAGATTTTCGGTAGCGGCTCCCGAAAGAAAAGGTTCGATAAGGCCGTTAAGGCTGAACCTATGGCGATTATCACCCTCAACGCCATGGTAGAGGCAGGGACACTGGCAAACCTCCAGACTAAGAAAGGCGTGGGAGGAACTTTCGGTGCATGGCTCTTCAAGATATTGAACGACAGTTATTTCGTTCGGCAAACCTTGGCTTGGTCGGACGTTGCGGACAACAAGTCGATTGACTTGCTAGCTCGTCGATGACCATCCCCCCCGAACGCCTTGACCAGATCGCGCACCGCTTTGCGGAGCTGGAAGCGCGCATGGCGAGCGGAACGCTCGAGGGCGAGGCCTTCGTGCGCGCCAGCCGCGACTACGCCGAACTCGAACCCGTCGCCAAGATCGCCGCCGAGGTGAAATCCGCGCGTGAGGAGATGACGGGGCTTGCCGACATGCTCGCCGACCCCGAGATGAAGGCCATGGCCGAGGAGGAGCTTGCCGCGCTCAAGGCCACCCTCCCCGATCTCGAACGCCGCCTTGCCGTCGCGCTGCTGCCGCGCGATTCTGCGGATGCAAAGCCTGCGATGCTCGAAATCCGCGCCGGCACGGGGGGCGACGAAGCCGCGCTATTCGCCGCCGATCTCTACCGGATGTACGAGAAATACGCCGCCGAACAGGGGTGGAAGGTCGAAGCCGTCAGCATCGCCGCCTCCGACATCGGCGGGTTCAAGGAAGTGATCGCCAACGTCACCGGCACCGGCGTCTTCGCCAAGCTGAAGTTCGAGAGCGGCGTCCACCGCGTCCAGCGCGTCCCCGTGACCGAGAGCGGCGGACGGATCCACACCTCGGCGGCGACCGTGGCGGTGCTGCCCGAGCCGGACGAGGTGGATGTTTCGATCGAGGAGAAAGACCTCAAGATCGACGTTTATCGCGCGAGCGGCGCAGGCGGGCAGCACGTCAACACCACCGATTCGGCAGTGCGCATCACCCACTTGCCGACCGGCACGGTCGTCACCTGTCAGGACGGCCGCAGCCAGCACAAGAACAAGGAAAAGGCGATGCAAGTGCTGCGCACGCGCCTGTATGACGCCCAGCGCGAGGCCACGCAGGGCGCCGAGGCCGAGGCGAGGAAGGCCATGGTCGGCAGCGGGGACCGCTCCGAACGCATCCGCACCTACAACTTCCCGCAAGGGCGCGTGACCGATCATCGCATCGGGCTGACGCTGCACAAGCTCGAGGAAGTGCTCGCCGGGCCGGGGCTGGGCGAGCTGGTCGATGCGCTGATCGCCGAGGACGAGGGCAAGCGGCTGGCGGCGCTCGCCGAGTGACCGGGGGCGGCATGACCGCAGGCGAGGCGATCCGCGCCGCCGCCGAGGCGCTCGGGTCGGTCAGCGACACCGCGCGTCTCGATGCGGAATTGCTGATGGCGCACCTGTTCGGAGCCACGCGCTCGGAATTGCTTCTGCGCCACATGCGCGACCCCGCCCCGCCGGGCTTCCCCGCGCTGGTCGAGCGCCGCGCAGGCCATGAGCCCGTCGCCTACATCACTGGGCGGCAGGACTTCTATGGGCTGACCTTGATCGTCACCCCCGCCACCCTGATCCCGCGCGGCGACAGCGAGACGTTGGTCGAGGCGGCGCTGGCCGAACGGCCCGATGCGGTGCGCGTCGTCGATCTCGGCACGGGATCGGGCGCGCTGCTGCTGGCGGTGCTGGCTCATTGCGGCGAGAGCCAAGGGGTGGGAATCGACCGCTCGGCGGACGCCGTGGCGGTGGCGCAGCGCAATGCCGAGGCGCTGGGGCTGCGCCGGCAGGCGCGGTTCCTGACGCGCGATTGGCACGCTAGCGGCTGGGCCGAGGGCCTTGGCACTTTCGACCTCGTGTTGTGCAACCCGCCCTATGTGGAAGATAGCGCCGCGCTCGACCGGCAAGTGGCCGATTTCGAGCCCGCCAGCGCATTGTTCGCCGGGCCCGGGGGGCTCGACGATTACCGCGTGCTGATCCCGCAATTGCGCGCGCTGATGAACTGCGGCGGGCTGGCGGTGCTGGAAATCGGGGCGAATCAGGCGCAAAGCGTTGGGGCCCTCGCGGCAGCTGCGGGATTCCGCGTGGCGCTGCGCCGCGATCTGGCAGGCCGCGCCCGCGCATTGCTGCTGACGTGACAGAATTACGCGGGCGGGGCTTGGCAAACCCCTTTCGCATCGCTACGTCTTGCCAAGGCCGGATGGATTGCGAAGGGCGCAAACCGCTGGGCCAAGCTCCTGAACTCAGCTGACACCGCCGTGAGGGCTCGCCCCCGGCAGCACGCAGCGCGGAGCACGCGGCACGCTTCGGCATGATCCGGCGTGACGCTTGGGCAAGGGGTCTGTTGACCGCGCGTATGACCAATGTTTTCGCGGCAGGTCGCTGTTAAGGAACGTTTTCCTTGAATAACAACAACCGGAATAACCGTCGTCGTGGACGCGGCAACCGCAATCAGGGCGGAGGCGGCGCTCAACTGAACCGCATCGACAGCCGGGCGCGCGGCAATGCGCCGCAGATGCTCGACAAGTACAAGAAGCTCGCGCAGGACGCCCACCACAATGGCGACCGCGTGCAGATGGAGTATTACCTCCAGTTCGCGGACCACTATTTCCGCGTGATCGCCGATAACAAGGCCCGCCTGGACGAGCAGCGCGGCGGAAACGGCGCCGGCCGGCGCAATGAAGAGCGCGATCAGAACGAGGAATACGGCGAGGACGATTTCGATTTCGGCCGCCGCAGCGAGGCGCCAACGCGCTCTGCCTACGAACAGCCCGACAATATCGGCAACACCGATCTGAGCGAAGGCGAGCCGGGGCAGGAGGGTGAAAGCTTCCTTTCCGATGACCGTCAGGACGATGAGCGCCAGAACGACCGCAGCGAGGATCGCGGCGGGGACCGCCCGCGCGGCCAGCGTCGCCAGCAGCAGCAGCGCAAGCCCAAGAGCGGCGAGCGCGACGGCAACCGTCCGGAGCGCGGCGAGAAGCGTGCCGAGCGCCCCGAACGCAGCGAGCGTCCGGCCGCAGAACGCCCCGCCCCCGCAGACCGCGCCGACAAGCCCGTGCGTGCCCGCAAGCCGCGCAAGAGCGCCGATGGCGGCGAACATCTGGGCATCGACAGCTCGATCCTCCCGCCCTCGATCCGCGGTGACGACAGCGGGCCAGACAATAGCGGCGACAGCGGCGCGCTCGAAACCGTCGAGTAAGCGTCATGCGGGAGCGGCTGGCAGCGGTCCCCGCGCTGGCGCAGCGTCGCCCGGCGCTGGCCGCGATTGCGCTGGGGCTGATCGCGGCTCTCGCCTACCCGCCGCTCCACGTCTGGCCGCTGGGCCTCGCCGCGCTGGCGGGGTTGGTGTGGCTGATCCACTCCGCCGATAATTGGCGCCGCGCCCTGTGGTGGGGGTGGTGCTTCGGCTGGGCACATCTGACGCTCGCCAATAACTGGATCGCGACCGCCTTCACCCATCAGGCCAAGATGCCCGAGTTTCTCGGATGGCTGGCGGTGCCGCTGCTGTGCATCTACCTCGCAATCTACCCCGCACTGGCGGCGCTCGCCGCGCATCTTCTGGCGCGCAACCGGCCGGTGTGGGCCTTCGGGCTGGTGCTGGCGGGCACGTGGATCGTCACCGAGTGGCTGAGGGGCTGGGTGTTCACCGGCTATCCCTGGCCGCCGCTCGGGCTGATGCTCGTCGGTGACTGGCACGCGCGCGGCGTGGCGACGTTTTTGCCATGGATGGGAACTTACGCCCTGTCCGGCCTCGCTCTCGTTCTGGCGACAGGCTTGCTTGCCAACCTTGCCGGGCGGCGGAGCCCGGGCGTGATCGTGCCGCTCGCCGGGATTGCCTATGCGATGCACGTGCCGGTGTTGCCGGGCCCCGATTCCGACCTCGGCTACACCCTCGTCCAGCCCTATATCCCGCAGTCCGAGATCAACGATCCCGCCAAGTTCGAGGAGCATTTCGCCCGTCTTGCCAAGCTCACCGGCAAGGGCGACGGCCAGCCCCGCATCGTGCTATGGCCCGAGAGCGGCGTCCCCGACTATCTCGAGGACGGCTATCCCGAGCGCTACTACTACGCCATGACCGCCAATGGCGATCCCGACTACGCCCGCCGCCGGATCGGCGCGGTGATCGGCCCGCAGTCCACGCTGCTGACCGGCGTGATCAATCTCAATATCGGCCGCATGCCCGATGGCCGCCCTGGCGCGGTGAGCGCGCGCAACTCGGTGATGGCGCTGGACGGGTCGGGCCGGATTCGCGCCGGCTACGACAAGGCGCACCTCGTGCCCTATGGCGAATATCTGCCGATGCGCGCCATTCTCGAACCGCTCGGCCTGTCGCGGCTGGTGGCGGGGAGCATCGACTACCTCCCCGGCCCGGGGCCGCGCACATTGGAGCTTGAGCAATATGGCAAGGCGGGGGTGATGATCTGCTACGAGATCGTCTTCTCGGGCCATGTCGCCGACAAGACGAATCGCCCCGACTACATCTTCAATCCCTCGAACGACGGCTGGTTCGGCTGGTGGGGCCCGCCGCAGCATCTTGCGCAGGCGCGGATGCGGGCGATCGAGGAGGGGCTGCCGGTGCTGCGCTCGACCACCACCGGGATCAGCGCGGTGATCGACGCCGATGGCGTGCTGCGAGGGGCTATCGGCATGGGCAAGGCCGACAAGCTGGAAGGCTTCGTCCCCGCCGCCAATCCGCCGACGCTGTTCGGCCAGTGGGGCCACGCCTTGACCCTTGCCTGGGCGGCGCTGTTTCTCGCGCTTGGCCTCGGCGTACCGAGAGTGCTTGCGCTTGCTCGCGCGCGCGGCTAGGGCCTTGCCCAGACAGGCGGGACATAAAGGTTTCCTTATATCTCTATAAGGCACCCTGTTCCGCCCAGAACCGCCCATTCCAGCCCCCGGGGGACATCATGCGCAACGACTATCTTTTCACCTCCGAAAGCGTTTCCGAAGGCCACCCCGACAAGGTTTCGGACCAGATTTCCGACGCCATCGTCGACCTGTTCCTCTCCAAGGACCCCGAAGCACGCATCGCCTGCGAAACCCTGACCACCACCCAGCTGGTGGTGCTGGCGGGCGAAATCCGCTGCAAGGGCGTGTTCGAGAACGACGAATGGGCCCCGGGCGCGCAGGAAGAGATCGAGAAGACCGTCCGCGAAACCGTGAAGCGCATCGGCTACGAGCAGGACGGCTTCCACTGGGAGAAGTTCGAGTTCATCAACCGCCTGCACGGCCAGTCGGCGCACATCGCGCAAGGCGTGGACGCGGGCGAGAACAAGGATGAAGGCGCGGGCGACCAGGGCATCATGTTCGGCTACGCCACCGACGAGACCCCGGGCCTGATGCCCGCGACGCTCTATTACAGCCACAAGATCCTCGAGCGCATGGCCGCCGACCGCCACTCGGGCGCCGCGCCCTTCCTCGAGCCCGACGCCAAGAGCCAGGTGACCCTGCGCTACGAAGGCTCGCTGCCCGTCGCCGCGACCGCGGTGGTCGTCTCGACCCAGCACGCGCCGGGCTATGACGAGAACGATCCGGCCAAGCAGGCGGAACTCGAAACCTATGTGCGGGGCGTAATCGCCGACGTGATCCCGCCGGTTCTTCTCCGCGAGACCGAATACTTCATCAACCCGACCGGCAGCTTCGAAATCGGCGGCCCCGATGGCGACGCGGGCCTTACCGGCCGCAAGATCATCGTCGACACCTATGGCGGCGCCTCGCCCCACGGCGGCGGCGCGTTCAGCGGCAAGGATCCGACCAAGGTTGACCGTTCGGCGGCCTACATCACCCGCTACCTCGCCAAGAACGTGGTCGCCGCGGGCCTCGCCACGCGCTGCACCATCCAGATCGCCTATGCGATCGGCGTGTCGAAGCCGCTCTCGCTGTATGTCGATACCCACGACACGGGCACTGTCGGCGACGACAAGATCGAACAGGCAATCCTCGGCATCGCCAAGCTCGGCGGGCTGACCCCGCGCGCGATTCGCACGCACCTTGGCCTGAACAAGCCGATCTATCAGCCGACCGCCGCCTACGGCCACTTCGGCCGCACCGCGGAAGGCGACTTCTTCCCGTGGGAGCGTCTTGATCTGGTCGACGATCTGAAGGCTATTCTCGGCTGATTTTGCGGTAGGGTGCTGTCCGTGACGGCACCCTCACCTGCTGCGGAACGCATCCTCGCGCTCGACGCGCTGCGCGGGATTGCGGTGATCGGCATCGTCGGCATGAACGTGCTGGCCTTCGCCCTGCCCGGTCCGGCCTATTACAACCCCCTGAGCTTCGGCGGCGTCGGCCCGGCCGATTACTGGGTGTGGCTGGCAAGCTTCGTCTTCATCGAGGACAAGTTCCGCACGCTCTTCGCGATGCTGTTCGGCGCGGGGTGCCTGATCCTGATCGAGCGGAGCGGCGCGCATCCATGGCGTGCGCATTATGCCCGCATGTTCGTGCTGTTCGCGATCGGCCTCGTCCACGCGATCCTCCTCGCCAGCAACGACGTGCTGCGCGCCTATGCGCTGGCGGGCCTTGCCCTGCCGCTGCTTGCGGGGCTCAATGCGCGCGCGCTGGTGACGGTGTCGCTCGGGCTGCTGTGCGTTCACGTCTTCCTCGGCATGGCGCTGCTCGGGCCCTCGCTCGCCGCTTGGGTGCAGGATCGCCAAGGCTCCGACTTGCTGCTGTGGGCCGAGCGCCAGTTCGGGCGCGATCCGGCGGTGATCGCCGCGCTGCTCGAACAGGGGCGCGAGGTCTTAGGCGAGCGGGTGGTGCGCCGCACGCTCGGCATCCCGGCGCAGATGACCGCGCTGGTGGCGGCGCTGCCCTTGAACCTTTCCGCGATTGCGCTCGGGATGGGGCTGTGGCGCGGAGGGATGCTCAAGGGCGAGTGGCGCACCTTCCGGCTCCAGCGCGTGGCCGGGCTGGGCGCGCTGGTGGCGCTGCCGGGGCTGCTGGTGCTGGCCGGATGGCTGGTGAGCACCGGCTTTCCCGCCGCGCTGGTCGGCCCGGTGGCGCTGCTGCTCTCCGCCCCCTTCGACATGGCGCTGGCGGTGAGTTATGCGGCGCTGGCGATGGCCTTCCTCGGCGGGAGCGGCGCGGTGACGGCAAGGCTTGCAGCGACAGGACGGTTGTCGCTCACCAATTATCTGCTGACGAGCGTGATCCTCGCGGGCGTCTTCGCCAGCTGGGGCCTCGGCCTGTTCGGCGAGGTCAGCCGCTGGCAGGCTTTCGCGATCGGGTGCGTGCCGGTCGCGGCGATGCTGGCGTGGTCGCCCGTGTGGGTGGCGAAAGCCGGACAGGGGCCCTTCGAGCGGCTGTGGCGCAGGGCGGCGCGGACGCTGTCCTAGCCGTGCTCGCCTAATTGTCCTGGCCGTGAAGCGGCGAGGGGCAATCGAGCGCGAGTTCGGCATCGGAGAAGGTGAACGGGCTGCGCACCCCCGCCATCCCGCCAAGCTCGACGCGCATGCCCCGTGCGATCACCTGCGGATCGGCGAAGACCTCGTCCAGCCGGTTGATCGGCCCGGCGGGCACCCCTGCCGCATGGCAGGCATCGAGCAGCCCCTGCTTGCTCCACCCCGCCGTGGCGGCTGCGATTGCGGCATCGAGCGCCTCTGCGTTGGCGGTGCGGTCGCCGTTGGTGACAAAGCGCGGGTCGCTCGCAAGGTGCTCGAGCCCCAGCACCGCCATCAGCTTGTGGAACAGACCGTCGTTCGCCGGGGCGAGGATGACGTGACCGTCCTCCACCGCGAACACCCCGTAGGGCGCGACCTGCGCGTGGGCGTTGCCCATGCGCGGCGGGTTCTCGCCGGTGGTGAAGAGGTAGGTCGCCTGGTTGGCGAGGAGGCCGACCGAGCAGTCGAGCAGGCTCATGTCGACCTGCTGGCCCCGCCCTGTCCGCGCCCGCATCAGCAGCGCGGCCTGCACGCCGTTCGCCGCCCACACGCCGGTCGCAAGGTCGCTGATCGAGATGCCCATCTTGACCGGGTGGCCCTCGGGCTCTCCGGTCAGCGACATGAGGCCGCTCATCCCTTGCGCGACGAAGTCGTAACCCGCCTCATGCGCCCTCGGCCCGGTCTGGCCGAATCCGGTGATCGAGCAGTAGACGAGGCCGGGTTTGGCCGCGGCAAGGCTGGGGTAGTCGAGGCCGAACTTGGCAAGGCTGCCGGTCTTGAAGTTCTCGATAAGGACGTCGGCCTCGCCGCACAGGTCCTTCACCCGCGCCAGATCATCGGCGTTGGAGAAGTCGGCGATGATGCCGCGCTTGCCCCGGTTGCAGGCGTGGTAATAGGCCGCCTCGCGGTGGACCTTGCCGCTGGCATCGGTGCGCTCGACCCAGGGCGGGCCCCACAACCGGGTGCCGTCGCCCTCGGGGCTTTCGACCTTGATGACGTCGGCGCCCAAGTCCGCGAGGATCTGTCCGCAGAACGGGCCCGCCAGCACGCGGGCGAGTTCCAGCACCTTGAGGCCCGCCAGCGGCGCGTTGGGGTTGCGAGGCTCGGGCAGCCACATGGTCATTCGCCCAGATGCCTGCGCAGAAAGGCAACGCTGTCCGCCAGCACCGGGCCCTTGCTGCGGAACGGCACCGAGAGCGCCATCACCACTTCCTCGTGGTTCAGCGGGCCGTAGTTCTTCACCTCGACCGGCGCGCCCAGCCCGCGCAGCTTCGCGCCGAGATTGTTGGCGTTCTTCGGGCGAACAGTCTCATCGCCCTCGGACGTCACCAGCAGCAGCGGCGGGGCATCGGCGCGGGCGAAAGTGATCGGCTGGGTCTCCGCAGGGCGCGGCCATTGCGAGAAGGCGGCGATCGACCGTTCGGAGGTGAAGGGGTGGAAGTCGTAAGGCCCGGACAGGCCGACGACGGCCTTCACATTCGCCGGATCGGCCCCCGCCGCGGTCAGCCGCTTGGCGTCGAGCGCGAGCATCACCGCCTGATAGGCCCCCGCCGAGTGGCCCATGAAGGCGATCCGCTCGCGGTCACCGCCGTGCTGCGCGATGTTGCCCTGCACCCACGCCGCCGCCTCGGCGGCGTCATCGACGAAGGCGGGGAAGAGGACGTCCGGCACCTTGCGGTAGTCGGGGATGACGACAAGGAACCCCTCGCGCGCCAGCGCCCGCCCGGCGAAGGCATAGGAAGTGCGGTCGCCCTTGGCCCAGCCGCCGCCGTACCAGAAGATAACGACCGGGAGCGGGCCTTCACCTGCGGTTTCGGGCTTCCAGATGTCGAGGCTCTGCCCGCGGGAACCGAAAGCGGCGCCCTCGGCCACCAGCCGCGCGCCAGAGGTGCCGCCCGTCAACCGGTCATACCAGGACAGTAAGCGCGGCGGCGAGGTGAAGGCCAGCACGCCTCCCACCGCCGCGGCCAAAGCGAGGCCGCCGATCGTGAGCTTGCGCTTCATCAGGCGACGTAATGCGCGGTGGTGGTCGCCGCGATATCGGCCTCGGTCACGCCAGGGGCCATCTCGATCAGGCGGAAAGGCTCGCCCTTCCCCGGTCGCTGGAACACCGCGAGGTTGGTGATCACCATGTCGACCACGCCCGCGCCCGTCAGCGGCAGGGTGCAGGCCGGGATGAACTTCGGCGTCCCGTCCTTGGCGGTGTGGTCCATCACGACGATGATCTTCTTGACCCCGGCGACGAGGTCCATCGCCCCGCCCATGCCCTTGATCATCTTGCCCGGGATCATCCAGTTGGCGATGTCGCCATCCTGGCTGACCTCCATCGCGCCCAGCACGGTGAGGTCGATATGCCCGCCGCGGATCATCGCGAAGCTGGTCGCCGAATCGAAATAGGCCGAGTGCGGCAGCTCCGAGATGGTCTGCTTGCCGGCGTTGATGAGGTCCGCGTCGACCTCGTCGTCATAGGGAAACGGCCCGATGCCGAGCATCCCGTTCTCGCTCTGGAGCGTGACCAGCATGCCTTCGGGAATGTGGTTCGCCACCAGCGTCGGGATTCCGATGCCGAGGTTGACGTAATAACCGTCCTTCAATTCGCGCGCGGCGCGGGCGGCCATCTGGTCACGGGTCCAGCCGGCAGGAAGGGTGGGGGCAGTATTCATGAGTCGAGCTTCCCGTGGTTCTGGATCGTTTTGATCGGACTGGTGTGCCGGTCGCGTTCCGCTTCAAGGCCGGCCCAGATCCGGGTCAGCGCGGCGTCTTCGGTCATGCCGTAGCGCTGGGCATAGGCACGCGCGGCATGGCGGACGGTGTCGACCATCAGCATCCCGAACAGTTCCGGTTCGCGCAGCAGCCCCGGGTCGATGATGCAAGTGGCGGGCCCGCCGTTCTGGACCCACAGCCGCGCGACTTCGACCGAGCGGTCGAGGAAGTCATAGCCTTCGACATGGATCTGGCGCTTGGCCAGCGGCACCGGCTCGCTCATGTTGGACGCGTATCCCTACTGGCCCAGCAGCGGTTCGATCAGGAACCAGCCGTCGCCGATCAGCGGCTCGATCCCCGCGCCCGCCTCGGCATTGCGCAGGTATTTGAAACGCGTGTCGAAATCCTTGCGCTCGTCCCCGGCGATGGCGACGACGCAGGCGATCCCGGCGAGGTTGGCGCGGCGCTGGTCCTTAGCATCGCCCTCGTCGCGGCGCAGCGAGATGATGTCCTGCCCGCGCGGGTCGAGCCCCGATTGCTCGAGCGCGGTGCGAAGCGCGCCCGACTGGGTGGTCGAGAGGTCCGAAAGCCAGGCGATCTCCACCCCTGCCTCGCGCAGCACCGCAAGGCCGAGCGCAAGGCCGGGTTGCCGCGCGGGGCTTGCGGGAGGCACAAAGGCGCCGCCTGCCGGATCGAGATCGATCACCGCCACCAGCGCCTCGCCCACCGAGCATCGACGGCGCTTGCCGTCGAGCGCGATCGGATCGCTGAGGATCGCCGAGGGCAGCTCAGCCCCTTGCGCAGCCTGACGGGCAGAGGCCTGACCATAGCGCACGAAGCGTGCGAAGTTGGTCTGCCCCTCGGGAATCGGGCGCGCGGGATCGGGATAGGCGGTCAGCGGCCCGAGCGCCGTCGCCGCGGACGCGGACGCCACAGGAGCAACGGCCGGAGCGGGGGCGGGGGTCGGCACGTTCGCCGCAACACGCGGGAGTGCGGGCGCGGGCGCGGGCGCAGGCGTCGGGGCAGGCGTCTGGGCAGGACGGGGCGCCGCGACCACGGCAGGGGCCGGAGCCGGAGTGGGCGCGGGACGGACGGGGGCCGGGGCGGGCGCAGGTGTCGGAGTCGGTAAGGGTGCCGCAACCTTGACAGGGGCCGGGGCCGGGGCCGGAATTGGCGTCGGCGTCGGCGTCGGCACAGGGGCCGGGGCCGCTGCCGGGGCGGGAACGGGGGCTGCCATGGCCACCGGAACCGGCATCTCGGAAACCGGCGCGGCGGGCGTTACAGTGACGCTTGGCACCGGGCTTGCCGCTGCCACGGGCGCTTCCGCAGCCTCCGCAGCCGCCGCGTCCGGAGCCGCCTCGTCCTTCTTTTCGTCGTCCTTCAGCACCCGCGAGCCGATCATTGTCGAACCCGCAATCGCCGGGATCACCGCCGCCACGCAACCCGGCAGCGCCGTACCCGCCAGCAGCAGCAGCGGCAGCGCCGCCAGCCTCTTGTCCATCACGCCGTCTCCCTCTCCCGCACGGTCCGGAATTCAATCTTCTTGTCGTAGGGGCTGCCTAGAACAAGCCTGTTCACAAATACGCCCGCAAGGTGGATCTGGTCGGGGTCGAGCGCGCCCGCAGGCACCACTTCCTCGACCTCGGCGACGCAGATCTTCCCGCAGGTCGCGGCCGGCAGGTTGAAATTGCGCGCGGTCTTGCGGAAGATCAGGTTCCCGGTCTCGTCGGCCTTCCATGCCTTGACGATTGCGAGGTCGGCGAAGATCCCGTGTTCGAGGATGTAGGTCTGCATCACCCCGTCACGGTCGGGAAAGTCCTTGTGCTCCTTGCCCTTGGCGACCTCGGTGCCGACGCCGGTGCGGGTGTAGAAGCCGGGGATGCCCGCGCCCCCTGCCCGCATCCGTTCGGCGAGCGTGCCTTGCGGGCAGAACTCGACCTCAAGCTCGCCCGCCAGATATTGCCGCTCGAACTCCTTGTTCTCTCCGACATAGGAGCTGATCATCTTCTTCACCTGCCGCGTGCGCAGCAGCTTGCCGATACCCTCGTTGTCGATCCCGGCATTGTTGCTGGCGAAGGTCAGGCCGGTGACGCCGCTGTCGCGAATCGCGTCGAGCAGCCGCTCGGGCAGGCCGCACAGGCCGAACCCCCCGGCGGCGATCAGCATGTCATCGCGCAGCACGCCGGCGAGCGCGCTGGCGGCGTCGGGATAGAGCTTGGTCATCGCAGCCTGCCTGTCTCTCGTGGTGTCGCCCAAGGGCGATCCCTGATAGCGGGATCGGGAAGTTGATTAGAGCGTTCGCGGGGCTCTGTCACGCCTCGCGCGAGTCGAAGTCGAATCGACTTTCATGTTGCGACGCAATACGGTCGCAAAGCGGTTTTCTGCCCACGTTTTGAGCGACTGCCGCGATTTTGGGCAGAATTCTGCAAGTTTGCGCACAATTCTGCACCAGATCGGCCATGAGTTGCGTTCTTTGCAATTTGATACGCGTCTTTCGCACTTGCACAATCGGCTCATCTGCGGCATTTGGAAGGTGCCTTTCAGGCATCCTCTCCCAAACTTTCCAAGCCCGGCACCCAGTGCCGGGCTTTTTTCTTGCCCGGCACAAACTCCGCAGAAGGAACGCGCCCGGCTATTTTCTTGCCCGGCTCAGACCCGGCAGCAGGAGCGCACCGGGAGAAGGTAGCGCTATCGTACCCCCGCCTCCGCACAACCTGTCGCAGATTGCATTCATCTGCCCCCGTTCCTAGCTTGGCAGCTACACCCGTTTGGACAGGAACTCCTCCCGATGGCCGACGCCGAAACCGCCGCACCCGCCCGCACCGTCCGGCTCCAGGTCGCGCCCGCGCGGCAGGAGGAATCGGGGGCCGGGATCGCGCGCATGCCGCGCTCTGCCTTCCAGAAGCTCGGAATCACCGAGGGCGACGTGGTCGAGATTCGCGGCAAGCGCGTCACCGCCGCGATCGCCATGGCCGCCTACCCGGAAGATGACGCGCTCGACGTGGTGCGATTGGACGGGCTCCAGCGCGCGAATGCCCAAGGCGGGTCGGGCGAGCATGTCGAGATCGCGCGCGGCGAATCGCGCCCCGCCACCCGCGTGGTCTTCGCCCCCGCCCAGCGCGAGATGCGGCTGCAGGGGCCGACGCAGGCCTTGAAGCGCAACTTCTTCCGCCGCCCTCTGGTCGCCGGAGACCTCGTCGCCACCACCGGCCAGCAGCCCGTCCAGAACATGCCCGCCGATGTGCGCCAACTGCTGCGCGCGCCCGCCTATGCGCTGACCCAGATCCGCCTCACCGTCGCCTCGACCAGCCCCAAGGGCCTCGTCCATATCGACGAGAACACCGAGGTGGAACTGCGCGCCGAGTTCGAGGAGCCGCGCGATGGGCGGGCCGTCGTCAACTACGACGATGTCGGCGGGATGGAGGAAACCATCCGCGCGCTGCGCGAGATGGTCGAGCTGCCGCTGCGCTACCCCGAGCTGTTCATCCGCCTCGGCGTGGAACCACCCAAGGGCGTGCTGCTCCACGGCCCGCCGGGCACCGGCAAGACGCGGCTGGCCCAGGCCGTGGCGAATGAATCCGACGCCGAGTTCTTCACCATCAACGGCCCGGAAATCATGGGCTCGGGCTATGGCGAATCCGAAAAGCGCCTGCGCGAAGTGTTCGAGGAAGCGACCCGCGCCGCGCCTGCGATCATCTTCATCGACGAGATCGACTCCATCGCCCCCAAGCGCACCCAGGTGCCGGGCGAGGCGGAAAAGCGCCTCGTCGCTCAGCTGCTCACGCTAATGGACGGGCTGGAGAAGCGTGCCAACCTCGTTGTCATCGCCGCCACCAACCGTCCCGATGCCATCGACGAAGCATTGCGCCGTCCGGGCCGCTTCGACCGCGAGATCGTGATCGGCGTCCCCGACCAGCGCGGGCGGCGCGAGATCATCGGCATCCACACCCGCGGCATGCCGCTGGAGAGCGAAGTCGACCTCGACGAGCTCGCCCGCGTCACCCACGGCTTCGTCGGCGCGGACATCGCCGCCCTGGCGCGCGAGGCCGCGATCGAGGCGGTGCGCCGGATCATGCCGCGCCTCGACCTCGACGAGCGCACCGTGCCCCCCGAGGTGCTCGAAGACCTGTGCGTCACCCGCGACGATTTCCTCAGCGCGTTGAAACGCGTCCAGCCGAGCGCGATGCGCGAGGTGATGGTGCAGGTGCCCAATGTCGGCTGGGACGACATCGGCGGCATGGGCGAAGCGACCGAGAAGCTGAAGGAAGGCATTGAACTTCCTCTGAAAAACCCCGACGCCTTCCGCCGCCTCGGGATCCGCCCGGCCAAGGGCTTCCTGCTCTATGGCCCGCCCGGCACCGGCAAGACCCTGCTCGCCAAGGCGGTCGCCAAGGAGGCCGAGGCGAACTTCATTTCCATGAAATCCAGTGACTTGCTCTCCAAGTGGTACGGCGAGAGCGAGCAGCAGATCGCCAAGCTCTTCGCCCGCGCACGTGCGGTCGCGCCTTGCGTGGTGTTCATCGACGAAATCGACAGCCTCGTCCCTGCGCGCGGGTCAAGTCAGGGCGAGCCGCAGGTGACGGGCCGCGTGGTCAACACCATCCTCGCCGAGATGGACGGGCTGGAAGAACTGCAATCGGTGGTCGTCATCGGCGCGACCAACCGCCCGACGCTGGTCGATCCCGCGCTGCTGCGCCCGGGCCGCTTCGACGAGCTGGTTTACGTGGGCACCCCCGACAAGGCCGGACGCCAACATATTCTCGGCATTCACACCGCCAAGATGCCGCTCGCCGACGATGTCGATCTGGCGAGCCTCGCGGCCGAGACCGAGCGTTTCACCGGCGCCGACCTCGAAGACCTCGTCCGCCGCGCCGGCCTTGCCGCGCTGCGCCGCGTGGGGAGCGAAGTCAGCGTGGTCGCTGCCAGCGACTTCGCCGCCGCGCTCAAGGACTCGCGTGCCACGGTGACGCCCGAGATGGAGGACGAATACCTCAAGATGCGCGGCGAGCTGAAGAAGCGCGCGGCGGCCGTGCAGCCGATCGGGTTCCTGTCGCCCGACATGCTGACCCCGACGCGGGAGAAGAAGCACGATTGATGTTCGCCAAATGTTTCACGTGAAACATTGAGCGGGGCGCAGACTAGTGTGCCGCGTCCCAGCTCAGTCCGGTGCCGATATCGACCCCTAGCGGCACGCTGAGCGCGACCGCAGGCAGCGCCGCCTCGGCCATCACCTGCCGGATGATCGGGGTGGCGGCCTCGACGCGGGCTTCGGGCAGTTCGAACACCAGCTCGTCATGCACCTGCAACAGCATGCGTACGTCGTGCAACCCTGCGTCAACCAGTGCGGGAAGCATCCGCGCCATCGCGCGCTTGATGATGTCGGCGCTGGTGCCCTGGATCGGCGCGTTGATCGCGGCGCGCTCTGACCCCTGCCGCTCGGCCTGGTTCTTGGAATTGATCCGCGGGAACCACGTCTTACGGCCGAACAGCGTCTCCGAATAGCCGCGCGCGCGGACGCTCTCCAAGGTCTCGTGGATATAGCGCTGGATGCCGGGGAAGCGCAGGAAGTAGGTGTCGATCATGCCTTGCGCTTCTTCCGCGGAGACCTCCAACCGCCCCGCCAGCCCCCAGCGCGAGATCCCGTAAAGTATTGCGAAATTTATGGTTTTAGCCCGCGCGCGGGTGTCGCGGGTGACCTCGCCGAACATCTCGCGGGCGGTGCGGGCGTGGATGTCCTCGCCTTGCGCGAAGGCCTCCTTGAGGCTGGCGACATCGGCCATGTGCGCGGCAAGGCGCAGTTCGATCTGGGAGTAGTCCGCGGCGAGCAGCACATTGCCGGGCTCGGGCACGAAGGCCTCGCGGATCTGGCGGCCGATCGCGGTGCGGATCGGTATGTTCTGCAAGTTCGGGTCGGTCGAACTCAATCGCCCGGTCTGCGCGCCCACCAGTGAATAGCTGGTGTGCACCCGCCCGGTATCGGGGTTGATTGCCGCCTGCAGCGCATCGGTATAGGTCGACTTCAATTTGGCGAGCTGCCGCCACTCCAGCACCTTGCGGGCAATCGGCGCACCTTCCACCGCGAGCTTTTCCAGCACCGAGACATCGGTCGAATATTGCCCGGTCTTGCCCTTCTTGCCGCCCTTGTAGCCCAGCTTGTCGAACAGGATCTCGCCCAGCTGCTTGGGGCTGCCGACGGTGAATTCCTGGCCCGCAAGAGCGTGAATCTCGCCCTCCAGCCGCCCGATCTCGATGGCGAATTCCTCCGAGAGCCGCGCCAGCCGCGCGCGGTCGACGCGGATGCCTTCGCGCTCCATCCCTGCGACCACCGCGATCAGCGGGCGGTCGACGCGTTCGTAAACGCGGCTACCCCCCTCCACTGCGAGGCGTGGCTTGAGGTGCGCGTGGAGCCGCCAGGTGATGTCGGCATCCTCGGCGGCATAGGCGGTGGCGCGGTCGAGCGGCACTTCGGCAAAGCTGATCGCCTTCTTTCCGGTGCCGCACAGGTCCTTGAACGGGATCGGGGTGTGGCCGAGGTGGCGCTGGCTCAATTCGTCCATCCCGTGGCCGCCACCGATGCCGTCCTCGCCGCGCCCCGCGTCGAGATCGAAGCTGATCACCATCGTGTCGTCGATCGGGCTGACTGCGATCCCCTGCCGCGCGAGCACGTTGAGGTCATACTTGCCGTTCTGGAAGATCTTCAGAACCGCCTCGTCCTCGAGCAGCGGCTTCAGCAGAGCGATGGCCTCGGCGAGCGGCACCTGCTCGGGCTTCTGGGCGAACATGTCCGTCCCCCCATGGCCCAGAGGAATGTAGCAGGCATCATTGGGCCCCAAGGCGAGGCTCACCCCGACCAGATCGGCGCGCATCGCGTCCAGCGAGGAGGTCTCGGTATCGACCGCCACGACCTGCGCGGCGCGGGCGCGGGTGACCCATGCTTCGAGGCGCTCCAAGGTCTGCACCGTCTCATAGGCGGCGTGATCGACCGGCGGCATTTCGGGGAGCGGCTGGCGGTTGCCCTCGCCGGCCACCGGCGCCGCCGCGCCCGCGGTGGAAGGCTTGGGCGGGTTCAGGTCGGTCGTGCGCGAAGGGCTCCCCGACCCCGCATCCAGCCGCCGCAGCAGCGAGGTGAAGCCGTGGAAGCTGAGGAAGGCCGCAAGCGGATCGGGCGGGATCGGGCCGAGCACCATTTCCTCGAGCGGTTGGGGGAGGTCGCAATCCTCCTTCAGTGTCACCAGCACCTTCGAAAGCTCGGCATCGCCGCGCCCCTCGATCAGCCGGTCGCGCAGCTTGGAGGGCTTCATCGCGGGCGCCGAATCGAGCGCCGCGGTGAGCGAGCCATGCTCGGCGATGAGCTTCGAGGCAGTCTTTGGGCCGATCCCGAAAATGCCCGGCACATTATCCACGCTGTCGCCCATAAGCGCGAGCACGTCGCCCACCAGCTCGGGGCCGACGCCGAATTTCTCCTCGACTTCCGCCAGCCAGATGCGCTGGTTCTTCATCGTGTCGAGCATGTCGATGCGGGCACCGTCCCGCTCGCCGATCAATTGCATCAGATCCTTGTCGGAAGAGACGATGGTGACATCCCACCCCCGTTCCTGCGCGCGGCGGGCGTAGGTGGCGATGAGATCGTCGGCCTCGAGCCCCTCGACCTCGATGCAGGGCAGGCTGAAGGCGCGGGTGGCGTCTCGGATCAGTGGGAATTGCGGCTTGAGATCCTCGGGCGGCTCGGGCCGGTTGGCCTTGTAGAGCGCGTAGAGATCGTTGCGGAAAGACACCCCGCTGGCATCGAGGATCACCGCAAGATGCGTCGGCCCGTCGGCCGCGTCGAGATCGGCGGCGAGCTTCCACAGCATCGTGGTATAGCCATAGACCGCGCCCACCGGCGTGCCTTCGGGGTTCGTCAGTGGGGGCAGGCGGTGATAGGCCCGGAAGATGTAGGACGACCCGTCGACGAGATAGAGGTGCTGCTTTTCGGCCATGGCAGCCTGCTAGCAGGCGCGGGCGCGCGCGGGTAGGGGGCTGCGTGCAGCTGGGCTTGCGGTGAAACTGCGGCAAATGTGGCAGGATTGCGGCGAAAGTGCCTTGTGTGCGAGGCCCGCGCGGCCTAGATTCACCCTCGAACCGGATCATCAGAACACCGGTCGGCGCGTCCTTGGGAGGGCGCGTGCCATTCGCAAGGACAAAGGACCACACGTCATGCGCAAGATCATCCTCGCCGCCGCCGTCGCCACCGCCGCGCTCGGCCTGTCGGCGTGCAGCAACAACACCGAAACCGAGACCGACGAAACGGTCGAGGAGATGACCACCGAAGCAGACGCGGCCGACAACGCTGGTGAAGCCATCGAGGACACTGCCGTCGAAAGCACTCAGGAAATCAAGGACGCCGCCGCCGAAGCCGCGAACCAGGCCGAGAAGACCACCGACGAAGTCGGCGACGACGCGCTGAGCGTGGTCGACCAGGCCGAGGAAGCCGGCGCCGAGTAAGCGCCTCGCTTCTCAGGAGGTCGGAACAAGCGAAGGGCGGCTGCCGAACGGCGCCGCCCTTTTTGCTGCCCGCCCTGTCGAAGGAGCCTCAGCCCCCGGTGGCGTAAGGCGCGCTCGCCCAGTTGCGGGTCGGATCCGCTTGGGCCTTGACCGCAAAGCCATCATAGAGCGCGCGGGCGATCGCGGCGATGCGCTCCTCGCGGGCCAGCTTGGTGCCCTGCCCGGTGACGTAGATCGCCACCGCGATCACGCGCCCGTCCGGGCATTCGATGAGGCCGATGTCGCTCGAGGTGTTGTTGAGCGAGCCGGTCTTGTGGCTCACCCGCGCTTCGAGCGGCATGGCGGCGGGGATGCGGCGCTTGCCGGTAACCGTGCGGCTCATCGCGCCGAGGATCACCTGGCGGCTCTGCTCGGAGAGATATTCGCCGCGGTAAAGCCCGGAGAGCAGGCGTGCCATGGCGCGCGGGGTGGCGGCATCGCGGCTGTCGATGTGGGTGGCGGGATTGTACTCGCCGTCATCGCGCACCAGCGTGGCGATGTCGCGGTTGATCGAGAAGGGGGCGATCCCCTTGCGCGCCATCCAGCTGTTGACAGCCTGGGGCCCGCCGACCGCGGCCAGCAGCGCGTCGGTCGCCGGGTTGGACGAGCGGGTGATCATGATCTCGATCAGGTCGATCGCCGGCATGTACTGCCCGGGCCGGACCGGCGCCTTGGCCGAGGAATACTTTGCCGAACGCACCGGCAGCATCAGCGGGAATTCGGATGTGAGCGAGTAGCGGCCCTGCTCGACCATCTCGAGATAGGTCGCCGCGATCGCGATCTTGCTGGTCGAGGCCATCGGGAAGAGCTGGTCGCCGAGCACCATCACCTCCTCGCCCGTCGCCAGATCGACCGCAGCCACACCGATGCGGCCCAGAGCCGGATTGGCGAGCTCGGCGATGCGCTGCTCGAAGGTCGAGGCGTAGACCGCATCGAAACTCTGCGGATCGCGCGGCTGGGTGCCGAAGGTGGTGTCGAAGGTCGCCTGCAGCTCGTCCTGGCTGTTCGCCGCAGCCGGGCTGGCGAGCGCCGCGAAGGAGGCCAGAAGGCCGGTGAGGGCCCCAATCATGCGGGAACGAAAACGGGGGCGTGCCATGGGGGCAAGTCTACTCCGACAGGGTTTCGGCGGGCTTAACGATGCACTTAGCCATGCGCGATTCGACGCGGCAAGGCCTCGTTCCGGCGCGTGCGGCAAACGGTGCGCCCAAAGCGATGGCGCGCAGGGGAGGCTGCGACCGGGGCGCTGCCACGCGCCGCAAGCGCGCCCAAGCCCCTGCTCGACGCGGGTCGGGGGTTCGTCGATTTCCATCTTGCGGGCCATTTGGCGGACTTGACTGCGCGAGGCACCGCGGCAGTCTGCAAGTCAATCTGATCCAAGGGGACCTATCGTGATGACCGACACCGCCTCCCGCCGCGCCGCGCGCGCCGGCCTTGCCGCCCTGCTGCTCTCCGCATCGGGCCTTGCCTTTGCTCAGAGCGCGGGGGCACCTGTGCCGATCGTGAAGCCCGGCGCGCCCGGGCAGGCCTCGAAAACGCTCTCGGCCGAGGAGGCGACCAAGCTTGCGCAGGCGAGCTACACCCCGGCGGATGTCGCGTTCATGCAGAGCATGATCGTCCACCACCAGCAGGCCGTCGACATGGCCAAGCTGGTCAAGGGCCGCACCAACACCGAAGAGCTCCAGACCATCGCCGGCCGCATCGAATCGAGCCAGGCGGATGAGATCACCTTCATGCAGACCTGGCTGAAGGAGCGCGGCGAGCCGCTCGAAGACCCGATGATGAAGGGTCATGCCGAGCATATGCACCACATGATGAAGGGCATGGCCTCGCCCGAGGCGCTGAAGGCGCTCGCCGCGGCCAAGGGCACCGAGTTCGACCGCCAGTTCCTGACCCTGATGATCGCCCACCACGATGGTGCGCTGACCATGGTCGAGGAGCTGCTCGACGAGGACGGCACCGCCGCCGATCCGGTGCTGTTCCAGTTCGTCGGCGATATCGAGAGCGAGCAGAAGGCCGAGATCGGCAAGATGGACAAGCTGCTCGCCGGGCTCTCGGGCGATCCGCGGGTCGGGCTGGCGGCAGGCTTCGACAATGCGGGCGAGGCGATCATGGGCCTCGTCAAGGTCGCGACGCTCGCCAAGCCGGCGGGCTTCTTCAACCCCGAGAACCCGGCCGACCTGCGCCCGCCGGTGCCGTCCAAGAAGGGCGAGGACGAGAAGGCGAAGATGGAAGAGGTCTCGCCTGCGGAAGCCGCCGCGTCCATAGTTGCGGACATCGCGGAAGATACGGCGGCCGCGCCCGCCGCAGCCCCTGCGGCCGCCGCCGCCACGCCCCCGGCGCGCGAGGAGGAAGACCTCACCGAATTCGCCGAGCGTTCCCCCCTGCTCGATTTCGCCAACACCGACATGGCCTTCTTCGGCGATGTGATGGTCGCAGGCTCCTATCACGGGTTCAACATCTACCAGCTGGGCGCCGACGGTGTCCCCGCGCTCAAGAGCAGCGTCGTCTGCCCCGGCGGGCAGGGCGATGTCTCGGTGGTCGGCAACCTCCTCGTCATGAGCGTCGAGCAGACCCGCGGGCGGATCGATTGCGGGCTCGAGGGCGCGCCGGGCAAGATCAACGAGGACCGCTTCCGGGGCCTGCGCATCTTCGACATCTCCGATCTTGCCGCCCCGCGTCAGGTCGGCGCGGTGCAGACCTGCCGGGGAAGCCACACCCACTCGGTGGTCAGCGCCGATCCCACCCGCGTCATCGTCTACAACTCGGGCACCTCGGGCATCCGCGACGAGAAGGAGCTGGCCGGCTGCATAGGCAGCACCCCGGGCGACAGCCGCACCGCGCTGTTCTCGATCGACGTGATCGAGATCCCGGTCGCGGACCCCTCCAAGGCGCGCATCGTCAAATCCCCGCGCGTCTTTGCCGACGAGACCACCGGCGAGATCGCCGGGCTCTGGAAGGGCGGCGATCACGGCGACGGCACGCAGAACACCTCGCGCACCGACCAGTGCCACGACATCACCGTCTTCCCGGCACTCAAGATCGCCGCCGGAGCGTGCTCGGGCAATGGCATCATCTTCGACATCGCCGATCCGCTGAGCCCCAAGCGCCTCGACGTCGTCACCGACACCGGCTTTGCCTATTGGCACTCGGCGACCTTCAACAATGACGGCACCAAGGTGATCTTCACCGACGAATGGGGCGGCGGCGGGCGGCCGCGCTGCAAGGCGTCCGACCCCAAGACCTGGGGCGCCAATGCAATCTACGACATCAAGGACGGCAAGCTCGTGTTCCGCGCGCATTACAAGATGCCCGCCCCCCAGACCGACAAGGAGAACTGCGTCGCGCACAACGGCTCGATCATCCCCGTGCCTGGCCGCGATCTGTTCGCGCAGGCCTGGTATCAAGGCGGCCTCTCGGTGATGGACTTCACCGACAGCGCCAACCCCAAGGAGATCGCCTATTTCGACCGCGGGCCGATCGACACGAAGCAGATGATCGTCGGCGGCTACTGGTCGGTCTACTGGTACAAGGGCCACATCTACGGCACCGAGATCACCCGCGGGATCGACGTCTTTGCGCTCAAGGCGGGCGACGAAATGACCGAAGCCGAAATCGCCGCCGCCAAGGCCGCCAAGTTCGAGGACAACCGCTTCAACCCCCAGACCCAGACCCGCGTGACCTGGGACAAGAGCGTGATCGAAGCGGCAGAGGCGAGCCGCAAGGGGGGGTGAGGGTCAGGAGCATTTGCCGGTTACAGGGCACAGGGGCAGCAGAGATTTGTTCTCGCCGCCGCTGTGCCAGACCGGACGGAAAGGGGGCTGGAAGATGCGATTAGGGGCGTTCTGCTTGATGCTGCTTGCCTTGGCCGGTGCGGGCAAAGCCTGTGCTCAACAGACTGGCACCTATTCTGTCGACAATCCGGACGACATCCGCCACCTTTGTCACGCAGTTGATGGCCAAGTTCTCAATGACAAAGGTATTGCATTCATTCGGGAGCCCGGAAGGATCGGTCAGTTCCCGCCGCCGGGCCGGAATTATCGGGTGTACGAGGACATTTTTCACTCGATGGCGGGCGTGATCCCGGGCGATACGCCCGAGATGATCAAGGCAAAAATGCAAGCCTTCTGGCTGCGTGACCGGGCAAAGCTCAAATGCCAGATGCTCGGCTTCAGCATCACTGGCGGCAACATTCTCAAACTGGCCGTCGAGAAGAACAGCCATCTGGTGCTCGGCGATGTGACGCGGCGCTGGAACCTCGATCTGAACCTGGTCGATCCTGCTGACGGCGAGACCTTGCTCGATTATGTCGACCGGGAATTGATCCGAGCGACAGGAAACGGGATGGAAACGGTGCTACGGCGCCACCAGGCACAGATTATAAAGTACGGAGCAAAGCGGGCCCGCGAGCTTTAGGGTTAGCCTACCCCTCAGCCACTTCCTTCTTCTCCAACAACGGCCTGAGCGGGAACAACCATTGCTCCTTGATCGACAGGCGCTTGCGATCATCCTGCCCGACGATCGCGCTCTCGCCGTCCTTGTAGGTGCCGAACACGCGGTCCCAGAAGATCACAGAGTTGCCGTAGTTGCAGCGCGTGTCCTCGTAGCTCGTCGCGGTGTGGTGCAGCGAGTGGTTGCGGATCGTGGTGAAGAAGTAGCCGTACCAGATCGGCGGATTGGCGCTGACATTGGCGTGGGCATAGGTCGCGATCACGCCGCCCGCCGTGATGCTGGCGAACAGGGCGCCCATGTCCACGTCGAGCAGCGCGGTGATGCCGATGCTGATCAGGAACAGCTCCACCGGGTTGCCGACGAAGCCCTTGGCGGCGTTCAGCTGCGTGATGTGGTGATGCGGCGCGTGGGTCAGCCACAGCGGCGTCCAGTTGTGCATCGCGCGGTGCATCCAGTACTGGCCGAGCTCGAACAGGAACAAGAGGATCATCGTCTGCACCAGGAAGGGCAGTTCCGCGAGCCACGGCGTGGCGATGCCCCAGCTCTCCTTCAGTGCGCGCAAGGGCGAGTTGATCAGCGCATCGGAGGCATAGCCGATCGCGGTGAAGCTGAGGGCGACATAGAAGATGTCGGTCGCCAGCTCGCGCCCGTTGATGCGCCAGCCTGCGTGGCGCTCGAACACCAGTTCGAGGGCTTGCACGAAGACGAGCGTGCCGAGCCCGACCGCCAGCAGCGACCATGGCGCCTCGACCCATGCGGCCGGCGCAAGGCCCCAGAAGGCGATGACCGCCGCGAGCGTCGCGGGCGGCAGCAGGTTGATGAGCGACTGTTTCACCGGATCGTTCCCCTGTTCGATCATGAGGCTCTAAGACCGCGTCCCTAAGCGAGAGAATACGCCATTGTGCGCAGAGGGCCAAGAGGGCGGCGGAGCGCTCTGTGACCGGCGGGCAACGTCCCCGAACCGTCACCTAACTTTCGTTATCTTGCCATTGATCCGCCCACGATCCGCAACATCGCGGGCCTAGGCGCGGCCCCCGCAACCACAACAAAAGGGGCACAGTCCATGAAAACCTCCGCACTGCGCAACGCGTTCCTCTCGGGCACCGCACTCCTCGTCCTCGCCATTCCCGCGCAGGCCTTCGCCGCCGAAGCCGAGGCCGAAACCACCGCTGCCGAAACCACCGACGAAGAAACCGCCGACGAAATCGTCGTCTACGGCAAGGGCGAAGTGCGCCAGGTGACCGAGATCGGCGCCGCCGACATCCAGCTGACCACCGCCGGCTCGAGCCCCTTCATCGCGCTGCGCAAGCTGCCGGGCGTCAACTTCCAGTCGGCCGACCCGTTCGGCACCTATGAATGGTCGACCCGCATCACGCTGCGCGGCTTCAACCAGAACCAGCTGGGCTTCACGCTCGACGGCGTGCCGCTGGGCGACATGAGCTACGGCAACACCAACGGGCTGCACATCAGCCGCGCGATCATCGCCGACAATATCGGCCAGACCCGCGTCAGCCAGGGCGCAGGCGCGCTCGGCACCGCCTCGACCTCGAACCTCGGCGGCACGATCGAATTCTTCAGCCGCGACCCGCAGGACGAGCTCGGGATTGCCGGCAACCTCACCTATGGCGACAGCAACACGATCCGCGCCTACGGCACGCTCGACACCGGCGATCTCGGCGGGTTCAAGGCCTATATCAGCGCCGCCCATATCGACGCGGAAAAGTGGAAGGGCTTCGGCACGCAGCGTTCGACCTAGGTCAACGCCAAGCTGGTCGCCGATGTCTCGGACAGCACCACCTTCACCGCCTTCGTCAACTTCTCCGACCGCAAGGAGAATGACTATCAGGATCTCAGCCAGGGGATGATCAACCGCCTCGGACTGGATTGGGACAACATCTCGAACGACTGGCCGCTCGCGGTGCGCCTCGCCTTCATCGGCGCCAACCGCGGCGATACCGGCGTGGTGGTCGGACCGAACACCTTCGGCACCACCTACCCTGCCCCCATCACCACGATCGACGATGCCTATTACGACGCAGCCGGCCTGCGCCGCGACTGGGTTGCCAGCGGGCGGATCGACCAGCAGTTCGGCGATACGGCGTCGGGCGGCCTGCAGGTCTACTACCACACCAACAAGGGCCAGGGTTCGTGGATCACGCCCTACCGCGCCAGCCCCGGCGGCCTGCCGATCAGCTTCCGCACCACCGAATACGAGATCGAGCGCATCGGCGTGCTCGGTGATGTCGAGATCGCATTCGGCGCGCACACCTTCAGCGTCGACCTGTGGTACGAGAACAACGACTTCGAACAGGCCCGCCGCTTCTACACCATGGGCACCAGCCAGACCGTGCCGGGCGCCAGCGCGCTCGACTACCAGACCAACCCCTTCTTCACCCAGTGGAACAACGCCTACAACACCCGCACCTTCCAGTATGCGGTGCAGGACGAGTGGGCCGTGACCGACGCGCTGACCGTGACCGCCGGGGTCAAGGGCCAGTCGGTAAAGCTCGAGGCGACCGCGATAAACCCCGTCCCGGGCCCGCTCGCGCTCGGCGAGATCAAGTCGGAAGACTTCTTCCTGCCCCAAGTCGGCGTGCTCTACACGCTTGGTGGCGGCAACGAGATCTTCGCCAGCTTCACCCAGAACCAGCGCGCCTTCACCGCCGCCGCGACCACTGGTCCCTTCGCGACCTCGGCCGCCGGCTTTGCCGCGCTGCGTGACCGGATCGAGCCGGAAAAGACCAACACCTACGAAATCGGCTTCCGCTTCGGCGAGGGCCAGTTCAGCGGCGTGATCGCGGCCTATCTGGTCAACTTCTCGAACCGCCTGCTCGCCATCCCGCAGGGCCCGGGCATCGTCGGCAACGCCGCGCTGCTCTCCAACGTCGGCGATGTGCGCTCGATCGGTGCGGAAATCGGCCTGCAGTGGCAGCCGGTGCCCGATTTCACCGTGACCGGCTCCTACGCCTATAACGAGAACACCTACCGCGACGATGTCGTCAACCAGTCGGGCACGGTGGTTCAGGCAATCAGTGGCCGCACCGTGGTCGACAGCCCCGAGAGCATCGCCAACCTCGAACTGGCCTATGACAACGGCACCTTCTACGCGCGCGCCAACGGCAACTACACCTCGGAGCGCTTCTTCACCTACTCGAACGACCGTTCGGTGGATGGCCGCGTGCTGGTCGATGCGCTGATCGGGGTGCGCCTCAACAGCGACAATCGCTGGCTCGACGGCCTCGCGCTCGAAGCGACCGTGACCAACCTCCTCGACGAGGACTATGTCGGCACGATCGGTTCGAACGGCTTCGGCTTTGCGGGCGACAACCAGACCCTGCTCGCGGGCGCGCCGCAGCAGTTCTTCGTGACGCTGCGCAAGGACTTCTGATGAGGGCCTGACACCTCATCGCTTTCTGGGGGTCGGCGGGCAGATGCTCGCCGGCCCCTTTTTCGTTCAGGGTTTCAGGCGGGCGAGCGCCAGCGGGCAACCGGCGACCGGAGTGACGGGGAAGGTGGCCGCGACGAAGCCCGCGCGGGCCGGATCGGCGGCGAGCACGTGGGTGACACCGAAGCGCGCGGCAACGGCGCGGGCGCCTGCGGGATCGAGCCGCCCCTCGGCGAGATTGCGCGGCGCCATCATCGCCGCGATGCCTCCCTGTGCCCCGGCGCGCGCGGCAAGGTTGTCGTCGCCGAGCACGAGCACGCGGGCGTCCGGTGCGCCGACGAGGCAGGCTTTCAGGGCGGTGACATCGGCGGGCTTGTCGAAGCGGGCGGCGTCCTGTTCGCGCGGTGCCGTCGCCGCCAGGACCACCGCCGCCAGCAAGGCGGCAAGGCCCGCGCCTCGGCCAAAAATCGCCCGCTGGTGGAGCGCGCCGCTCTGCGCGATCCCGAAGCACCCGGCCGCCAGCAGTCCGGCCCACACGGCGGCGCTGAAATAGCGCTGCTCGACATAGCCGGTGAGCACCTGAGGGGCGAGCATGAGCGCCATCAGCACCGCAAACCCGGCCAGCACGCCGAGCGCCGCATGCTTGTGTGGCTCCCCGCGGCACAGCCACGCCAGCGCGGCGGGGAAAGCGAGGAACGCCGCCGCCACAAGGCCGAGCGGGCTCAGTGCGAGCCCCGCCGCGATGTAGGCGAACCGCCCGAGATTCGCGCCGACCTTGCCCGCCCATGCCAGCGGATCGTCGGCAAGGGTCGGTTGCGGGGTCGGCCACCAGTCGGTCACATAGGCGCGAGGGTCGAGCGCGGCCGCGATCCCGGCATTGTCGGTTGCAAAGGGGGTGCCGAAGGTCGCGAGCGACCATGCCGCCCACGGCGAGACCGCGACAGCCGAGGCCGCCAGCGCGGCGAGGCCCTTGGCAGGCGAGCGCGTCAGCCAGCCGATGGCGAGCGCAACCGGCACGGGCAGCAGCACGGCGTCGAAGCGGCCCAGCACCGCCAGCCCGGCGACAAACCCGATTGCCGCCGATTGCCCCAGCGTGATCGCCGCGCCCCGCACCAGCCCCCACAGCACCAGCGCATAGAGCAGCAACTGCAGCGGGATCGTTCGCCCCGCCTGCATCTCGATGAGCAGCATGTTCGGCCCCGCCAGCAGCACCAGCGCCGCGCCGAGGCCCAGCCACGCCGCTCCCGTCACCCGCCGCGCGATGGCTTCCGAGACCAGCGCGAAGCCCGCGAAAGCCGCGAAGGCGAGGATCAGCCCGGTGCGCGGGCCGATCCCGAGCACCGCGTCGATACCTGCGATCAGCACCGGAGTCAGCGGCGGGAAACTCGCTGAATATGGCAAGTCGCTCGCATAGGAGCGCCAATGGGTGAAGCGGTAGAAATCGCCGAATACCGTCTGCGACAGCTCCCACAGCGCCCATGAGTCCGGCGAGTAGGGCGGCGCGGCGATCACGCCTGCAAGCAACACCCCCAGCAGCGCGAAGAGCACCGCCACCGGAGCGAGCCACCCTGCACGGCGCACGGCGGCATCGGGCGTGTAGCCGCCGGTCGCCGCGACGAAGGTCTCCTTGAGCAGCGCCAGCTTGGAGGCAAACCCGCCGATCTTGGTCGGCACCTTGCCGTCGTCCGGGTAGCGCCGCACGGCCGAGACGTCGGCGACCTTCAGCCCCAGCTGCCCGGCCCGGACGGTGAGGTAGAACAACAGGTTGTAGACCGAGAACACCTCGCGGAAGGGCTGCACATCGGGGTGCAAGAGATAGGCTGCGGAATAGGCGCGGAAGCCGTTGGTGGTGTCGGTGAACCAGTGCCGCCCGGCGAGGCTCAGCATCGGCGCGTGGATCAGGCGGTTGGCGATGGTGCGCTCAAGCGGCGTGTTCTCCGCCGCTCCGCCCGGCAGATAGCGCGAGCCCTGGACATAGTCGCAGCCCTCCTCGAGCCTCGCGACCATTGCCGCGACCGCCTCGACCCCGTCCTTGCCGTTGCCGTCGATGGTGACGATCCCGGCATAGCCTTGGCGCAGGCACCACGAATAGGCCATGCGCAATTGGGCGGAGAGCTTGCCGGGGCCGGTCTTGGTCAGCACCGCACGCACGCCGACCTCGCGCATGAAGTCAGCATCGAGCGAGCCGTCGGTCGACCCCCCGTCGGCGATCACCACGTCGACCGCCAGACCCGCTGCGGCAATGCGGCGGAGCTGCCCGCGAATCCGCTCGCCCTCGTTGATGACGGGGATGACCAGCGCGTGGCGGTGCGCGCGCGGGGCATAGAGCGCGGCCGCGTGCGCGGGCACCTCCCAGGCGGCATCGTCGAGGATCGCGGGCGACTGCATGGTCATGTCCGCTTCCCCTCGGGCGCAGGCGCGAAGACGACCCGCTTGGAGAGCACGAAGTTGACGCAGAAGGATCCCCCCGCGCCTGCGACCAGGATCGCCAGCGGCCAGGCTCCGGGAAGCAGCCGGTCGAGCAGCGCGACGATCGTCACACGCACCGCCAGCGTAGCGAGCGCGACCACCGCGTAAAGCCCCGCCCGCCGCAGCGAGAGCGGGCCGGCTCTAAAGCTCCAGGTCTGGTGGATGACGTAATTCGCCGAGGCCGCCAGCATGAAACCCGCCGCCGCCGCCAGCCATAGCGGCGCGCCGGCCCAGTGGTGGAGCGCAAAGGCGATGGCGAGGTCGAGGATAACCCCCAGCACCGTCACCGCGAAGAAGCGGATCAGCTCGCTCATCGGGTGCCTTTCGGGAGGTGGCGGGCGATGCCCTCGCTCAAGGATGGAAGCGCGGCGAAGTCGATCTCGGGGAGCACCGAGGCGGTGCAACTCGCGTTGCCGACCGCCGAACCGTCGAGGGTTTCGAGCGTCAGGCGGGTGGCGCGGTCCGGGGCAACGGGGGCCATCAGCTCCAGCGCCGCGACATTGGCGATGCCGTAGCGGGGGAACCCGGCCCAGCGGTCGGTTGTGTCGATTGTGTCAGGAGAGTCCTCCACCACCGTCAGCATCGCGCCCCGCCCGCTGGCAAAGGGCGGCTGGCGGGTGACGCTCACCGCGGCAAGGCCCGGCGCGGGCGCGGCAACTTCGAGCACCAGCCGCCCCTCATCGCGCGCGGCGACGCGGCAGGTGGCGGGCGCCGGGGCCGCGCGCTTGCCCTCGGCACGCACCCAAAGCACCTGCTGGTCGTTTCGGGCGAGCGGCGCATAGTTCTCCCGCAGCGCGCGGAAGAACGGCCAGCTTGCGCGGGTGAGCCACCCCTCCCACCCGCTGTAGTCCGGCGCGATCGTGGTCACGGCGTTGACCTGCGCTCGCGCGACCAGTGCGGTGAACGCGGCGCGCTTCTCCGGCCCCAGCGCGTGGATCAGCGAGCCGACATCGGCGGGGCTCCTGACCCCTGCGGCGATGTCGAGCGGCGAGGTGTAGACCGAAAGCAAGCGGCGCTCGGCCGGAATGCCAGCCGCATCCCACCCCGCCGCCAGCTTACGCATCGCGGCAAGGTCTGCGGCATATTCGGGGGTGACGTGGAAGCCCAGAGCGGGGTCAAACACGGTGCGCTCGGCACGTTCGGGCAAGGCCGCGAGGCGAGCGGTCTCGGCCCCGACCATCGCCAGCGCGGCGACACTCGTCAGCACGGTCAAGTGCCTCGGGGTTGCGAGCCGCAGCACGCACCGCGCCCGCCGCCACACCCCCGCAGGCAGGGCGATCAGCGGCGCACAGGCGGCCAGCACGAAGGTGATCCCGTTGTATTCCGCCCCGACATGCCCGCCAATCTGCGGCACCAGCGCCGTGCCGAGGAGGCTCGCGCCGACGAACACGAAAGCGCTCCCCCGCACCGGCGCGCTGCGGCGGCGCAGGCGCTGCACCGCGGCAAAGGCGAGGCTGAGCGCCAGCACCACCAGCCCGAGCGCCGCCAGCGGATCGGCATGGGCGAGGATCTGCGGCAGGTCGGCGGGCGAGAGGATGCGCGTGGCGCGCTCCCACGGCGCGAAGAACCAGAACTGGTCGGCGGCAACGTCGCGGAAATTGTATCGGAGCCACGGTCCGGGCGAGCCGTGGGTCACCGCCAGCAGGGTAGCGCCCGCCGACGCCGCCACGCCCAGCCCGAACATCGCGAGGGTCTTCGCCAGCAACACGGGCCGCTCCCACAGCGCCAGCACCAGCGCAGCCGCCAGCGCGATGACCAACGGAATGCCCGCGTCGTTCGACCACAGCAGCCCCGCCCCCGCGACCAGCCCCAGTGGCAGGCCTCCGGCAAGCGCATGGCTCTCCAGCACCACCCGCCGCACCAGCACCACGAAGAACGGCAGCACGAAGAACGCCAGCGCCCCGCGCAGGGGCCGCAGCGAGACGCCGGGATCGAGCGTCGCGGGCCAGGCGATCCCGCTCGCATGGCCTCCTATCGGTCCGGCGAAGTAGAACAGGAACAGCAGCACCAGCGCCGCCTGCCACCGCGTGCGCGGCGGGATCGGACGGATCAGCCAGGCGCAGGCGTAGCTGCAAGCAAAGGCTCCGGCGAGCACCAGCGTGTAAGCCGCCAGAGTCGAGGCGAACAGCGTCTTGCCGAAGCCCACGAACACCGGCAGCAGCGCCAGCACCATCGTGATGCCGAGATAGGACTGGAACGCCGTCCCTAACTGCTCCCCGCGCGCGAAATGATCGGCTGCGAACCACGTCTGCAGCGCTCCGTCGATCGAATTGAGGCTGTGCGCGTGCAGCAGCCAGCCCCCGCGCAAGGCGGCCAGCACCGCAAACACCCCGCCAAGAGCGGCGAAGCCGCGCGAGCGCCCCCTCAGCCGGAGAATCTCAGGCATGGACCCGCCCGAACACATGCCCCGGATCAAGGCGCGCGAAGGCCCCGTCTGTGTCCTTCACCGCTTCGAACAGGTCGTAGATATTGTCGATCTTGCCGCCCAGCACGGAGATCACCCGGCTGCCTTCCGGGCTGCGCTGATAGAGGATCGGCCGACCGTCATCGCCCTCGTTCTTGATGAGGACGGTCTTCACCTCGTAGATCGAGCGGCGATAGGTCGCCCCCGCAAGGCACGGCAGATAGAACTGCGCATCGCGCTGCATGAAGGCAAAGCGGCTCTCGGGCTCGAGAGCGGCAAAATGCCGGTAGGGATCGCGCGCCGCGGCATTGTCGGCCCAGCTGTCGTGGGGCGTGTAGCGGACGTGGGTGAGCGAATAGAGCCCCTCGGCGGGGTAGGGCATGGCCGAGAAGAACGGCCCGTCCATCACCGTGACACCGATGCGTTCCAGCTCGCGCGGGGGCTCGATCAGGGCGAGCTCGGCGATCTCGTGCTTGAGGCGCGCGGGCGGCAGGCCGGCCTTGGCCAGCACCGCGTTGATCTGCGAATAGGTGATGTTGAAGGCATAGGTGGCGGAGACCTCGCTGCCGTCGGCCAGCCGCGCCACGACGCCGCCGCGGTGGTCTTCGAGCCCCACGGCTTCGGTCGAAAGCCGCACCTCGATCCCTGCTGCCGCGAGCCTTTCGCCCACCAGCCTGCCCAGGACCTTGTGATCGAATGCGACCTCGTGGCAGGCGAAGACCTCCTCGATCCGCTCGGCATCGAACAGCGCGCGGTGGGCGGGGCTTGCTACCTCGATGGGCGCGCCCATGTCGCGGAACATGCGGTGGAATTTCTTCGCGGTCACCTTCGAGCGCCGCCGCGCGATGGCGTAGAGCATCTGGAAATCGCCGACCACGGCCTCGGGGAAATCAGCGAGGAAGCGGCGGTGGAGCAGCATCGACTTGACCGCCGTCGCGGCGCTGCGCGGGTAGTGGAAGCCGGTATGCACCCGCGCCTGATTGACCCGCGAGGCGCGTTGCATCAGCGCCTCGCCCGCCTCCACCAGCAGCACCCGCGAGGAGATCGAGCGCAGGTAGAGCGCCAGACAGCAACCGTAGAAGCCGCCGCCGATGACGATGTAATCATAGGAGGTCCGCTCCCCGCTCATCACCCCTCCGAAGGAGGCGGCGTATCGCTCTCCAGCACCACGTTGAGATCGAAAGCGACCTGCTGGAACAGGTCGATGCGGTTGACCTCCTCGGGCACCAGCGCGCCCTTCAACCGGCGCTGCTGCTTGAGCAGATGTTGCAGGCCGAGACTGAGGCCGAGGGTCGAAAAGCCCATGAACACCGCGCTCACCGCCAGCATCGCGTTGGTGGTCAGCCAGCCCGGAGCAAGCTGGTCGACCAGCAGCACCGCGCCCACGATCCATGCCGCATAGGCAAGGCCCACCAGCGTCAGCAGGCCCGAGGACACCGCCACCACCGACAGCATCGTCGGCGTCAGATAGACCAGCAGCGTCTGGAGCAGCGCCAGCCTGCGCCCGATGCCGGTAAAGGCATTGCGGCTCTCGACATTCACCGTGGTCCGGAACCACTCGCGCGGCAGGCGCGGATCGCGCGGGGGGAAGCGCAGCGCGAGGCGGGGCTCGTCATGCGCAAGCAGCAGGTTGAGCAGCGTGCGCGGCACCGCGATCGACTGGAACTCGGCCGGATCGACATTGAAGCCCGCCAGCTTGCCGAGGCCGATGAACGGCCAGGCGAGCAGCCGCTTGAAGGGTTGTTTCGCCGGGCGGAAGGCCATCGTCACCGCGTTCTCGCTTTCCGCGAAATCGAGGAAGGCGAGCACATCGAGCGCGGCGAGCTCGTCGAGATTGCCGAGCACCACCAGATCGCCGATGGCTTCCTCGGCGGCGATCACGCGGCGATCATAATACTCGGTGCCGCGGCGGACCACGAACAGGCGGGTGTTGGGCACGTCGCGCACCAGATCGAGGAAGGCCTCGCGCTGGGTGTCGTCGACGACGAGGATGATCTCGCGGAAGCGGTAGGCGCCGTCGAGCCTGCCGGCGAGGTCGCGGAGCGCCGCGAAGGTGGCGGGGGTGGCGGCAAGTTCGGAGAAGCACACCGAGACCACCACGTCCTCGCGCGGTTTCCTGAACTGGTTGGCGTCGGGTTCACGCATGGGCTGCGTCCATGGCGTCACGCGCCGCAGCGAGCGCCGCGACCGCGCGGCGGACGGCAGCGAGGCCCTCGGGCGCGCGCTTCATCTCGATCGAGACGGCGCGCGCGTATCCGGCGGCGCGCAAACCGCCCAGCACCGGGGCGAGCGCGGCGGGATCGGCGGGGGCAGGGGCGAGGTCGGGCTCGCTGACATGGACGTGGGCAAGGCGCGGGGCGAGCGCGGGAAGGCGGTCGGGCACGCTCGCGAAATCACCGTTCATGTGCATCGCGCCCAGATCGAGGTGCGGCACGATGGCGGGGTGCGCGACGCGGTCGACGAAGCCGAGCGCCTCGTCCAGCGTGGTGCAGAAATTGGTGCCATAGGCCGCCGGATTGGCCTCGATGGCGATGCAGGTGTCGGCGGCGGCGGCGGCATCGCCGAGCTTGCGGAACACCTCGGCGGCCTCCTCCCAAGCGTCGGCCATCGCCAGGCCCTCGGGCACGCGGCGTTGCAGCGGCGAGCCGAAGACGAGATTGGGAATGCCGAACCGGTCGGCCAGCGCGATGGTGCGGCGCATGCCGGTCTCGAAGGCGGCGCGGGCGTCCGCCCCCTCGAACAGCGCCGCCCCGGTGACGCCGAACAGCAGCGATTGCATCGAGACGAGGCCGAGCCCCGCATCCGCCGCCTCGACCCGCGCGGCCCGCGCGCTGGCGGTGTCGGGGACGAAGGGGTCATCGGCCGCGTGGAAAAACAGCCCCGGCGCGATCTCGAGCCCGGTGAAACCCGCCTCGGCAAGGATCGCATAGGCCCCGAGGCGTTCCTCGGGGGCCCAGGCGATGTTGGACATGGAGAACTTCATGCCGCCTCCCCGCGCCGGCCGGCAAAGAAGGCGGCGAGGCTCGCGAGCGTGTCGGCGGCGGCGAATTGATACGGCCCCCCGGCCCCCCACAGGCCCGCATGGCGCGTGCGCATATCCTCGCGGTGGAGACGCGCAGGCGTCTCGGGCATTGGGCGGCCGGTGACGGCGGCATGGATCACGGCAGCAGCGAGCGGCTCGGGGGCGAGGTGGAGATGGGTGACGCCCGCCTGCCAGGCGATGCCGATATCCTGCCACAGGCGGTCAATCGCGTAATACTGGTAAGTCGTCTCGCGGTGGTGGAACTGGGTCGCGGTTGCCCCCAGCGCATCGAGCGCGGCCTCCAGCGCCGCGCGGCGGGGATCGGCGTTCAGCGCAGGCCGGTCGAGCTTGAGCAGTCCGGTCGTCGCATCGGGCGCATAGAGCGCCGCAAGCCAGCCGGACAGATCGCCGTCTAGCGCCGCCAGCAGCGCCGCATGCTTGGCTTGCGCCAGCATCGAAGGGACGGGATTCATCAGATCGAACAGGAAATTCTTGCGCAAGCCAGCGCCGAACAGCGCAGGCAGGCGGACCACGAGGCTGCCGGGGAAGCGCTCCTCCACGAAGGCCTCGAGCGCGCGGCGGTGGCGGCCATAGGCGAGGTCGCGCTGATAGGCGGAAGTGCCCTCGTCATCGCCGCCCGCGAAGTCCGCCAGCACCGCAATCGAGGAAATCAGGACGAAGCGATCCGCCTCGACGCGGGAGAGCCGCGCGATCAACGCGTCGATCGCCGCCTTGTCCCGCTCGGGCGCGCGGTTGGCTTCGAGCATCGATCCGGGCGCGGCGGCGCAGACCAGCGTGCCGAACGCCCGGCCCTCGATATCGGCAATGTTTGCACTGTTATAACATGTCGAAAATCGCGCCTGACGCAGCAGCGCGCTCCCGACAAAGCCGGTATGACCGATCAGGCCCTTGGGGGCAGGAGAGGCATCGGGGGCAGTCATCGCAAGTGGTAGCCGAGTGCTTTCGGGGTCGACACGGAGGGGCCGTGCCGGACCCCGCTTCCGTCTCGCGATAATTAACATTGTTCTATATAAGGTTAACCAAGGCGAGGCACTCGCTTGCCGCGCAGCGAAGGGCGCGGCTATGGTTACGGCGAACCGGCGCGCCGCCGGTGGGGGGCTTCGCCATGCGCTTTCTCAAGTCATTGCTCGGCAAGCAATCTGCGCCCGAACCGCCGCGTGGACCAGCCAAAGGGCCGATCAGCGACGCGGAGTTCCGCCGCAACGTCGCGCGCGGTGCGGCAGACGGCGTGGCGGCCAACACTCAGCGCCTTGCCGAGAAGCTCGCGGCCACCCCGCCGGCGCATCCCGGCGATCTGTTCTACGTCCTCGGCCGCCTGTCCCACTCTGCGATGATGTCGGCGCTGATCGACTGGCAGGGCGGGATCGACCCGCGCCCGCGTCTTGCGGTGATCCCCGAGGCGTATAACCGGGCGCTGGCGGTGCGGCCTGATATCCTTGTCGGCCACGCCAATCCCGGGCTGGTGGCGGTGCTGTCCGGCATGCTCGGCTGGGGCCTGCCGTTCGAGACCGCTCCGCCGCCAGAGGAGGAGCGCAAATTCGCGCTGCTGTGGCTCGACCGCTGGGTGATCGCCGGACTGGCGAGCCCGGACTGCTGGCCGGCCATGGCCACGGCCACGCCGCTCAAGGGCACCTTCATCGCCAAGACGCTCGGCGATTACCGGGCGCTGCTCACCGGCGAGGGCGATCCCCAGGTGGCGATCCGCCGCTGCATCGCCAATTTCGAGCGCCGCGCCACCCACCCCGCCTTCACCAATGCCGCCACCGAGATGGGGCCGGGGCGCTACAATATGCTCAGCATCGACGTGGTGCTGGCGACTATCATGAAACAGCGCGGCCTCGTGTCGGGCACGGTCCACGACTGGGTGTGGGATTAGGAAACCCTAAGCGCGCGCGGCGATTTCAGCGGCGTCGAAATAGTGGATGCGCAAGCTCCGCAGCAGCCCGTCCTCGAAGGTGCCCGCCTCGCAGATCGTCTGGTTGAAGGGCTCGGAGCCGTCCTTGGGGTGCATGGTGAGGCGGATCACCATCACCGCGTACGCGTCGCCCCCGGTGCAGTCGAGGATCTCGAGCTTGGTGTCCGCCCAGGTGCCATACATCGCCGCCGCGCAGCGCTGGAGCGCGTCCTTGCCCCGCCACTCGCCCGCGAAGGGGAGCGAATTGGCCTCGTAGAGCACGAAATCGGGGTGGATCAGCGCCTCGACCGCATCCCAATCGCGCGTGCCGGCGGTGGCGTAGACCTTCGCCAGCATCTCGCGCGGCGTGAGTCTTTGCTGTCCTACCGCTTCGCTACTTGAGGACATCACTCCTCGATGGTCCCGATCAGATCGCCGACCTTGTAGACCGCGCCTTCCTCGCCGGTCGGGTGGATGATCCCGCTGGCCTGGGCTTCGATCTCGGTGGTGCTCTTGTCGGTTTCGACGGTGTAGATGATGTCCCCCTTCTCGACCCGCTCGCCGGGCCCAAACATCCATTCGACGAGGGTCATTTCAACCGCGCTCATGCCGAGCTTGGGGATGCGGATTTCGGATGCCATTTTCAGAGTTTGCCCATTGCAGCTTTGATCTGTTCGACGATTTGCGGCTTGGTCGGGATCCACGCCTGTTCGAGGTGGCTGGCAAAGGGCACGGCGGAGAAGGTTCCGCCGATGCGCCGGACCGGGCCCTTGAGATCGTCCCAGCACTTTTCCTGGATGTTGGCGGCAAGTTCCGCGCCGGTGCCGAAGGGGCGGACCGCTTCGTGCAGGGTCAGCGCGCGGCCGGTCTTGCGGACCGATGCGAGCACAGTCGCCTCGTCGTAAGGCGCGATGGTGCGCAGATCGACCACCTCGACCGAGATGCCCTCCTTGGCGAGGTCATCGGCCACGCTGAGCGCGTCGAGCACGGTGCGGCCATAGGTGATGATCGAGATGTCGGTCCCTTCCCGCGCGATCGCCGCCTTGCCCAGCGGCACGCGGTAGCCCGGGCCGGGATCTTCCGCCTTGAGGCCGTAGCACAGGATGTTCTCGATGAAGATCACCGGGTCATTGGCGTCGATGCTCGCCCGCATCAGCCCGCGCGCGTCGGCGGGGTTGGAGGGGGTGACGACATGAATGCCCGCGACGTGGGCGAACCACGCCTCCAGCATATCCGAGTGCTGCCCGCCGAAGCCGACGCCTACGCCGGTGGTGGTGCGGATCACGATCGGGCACGGGGTCTGCCCGCCGCTCATGAAGCGCAGCTTGGCCGCGTGGTTGACGATCTGGTCCATGCATACGCCGACGAAGTTCATCAGCATGATCTCGGCAATCGGACGCTGGCCCGCCAGAGCGGCACCCACCGCCGCACCGATGATCGCGGTCTCCGAAATCGGCGTCGCGCGGATGCGGTTCGGCCCGTATTTCTCGGTCAGGCCCGAGGTGATCTTGAACACCCCGCCGCCCTGCTTGGCGGCGACATCCTCGCCAAGGCAGAACACGCCCGGATCGTCGGCCATCGCCTCGTCGATTGCGAGGTTCAGCGCCTGGGTCATGGTGATCTGGGCCATCAGGCGGTCTCCTCGAGCACGTCTTTGTAGATTTCGTCGGTATCGGGCAGCGGCGCGGCCAGAGCGTGCTCGACCGCCGCGTCGATCTGCGCGTTGATGTCGGCGACGATGGCGTCCAGCTCCTCTTCGGTGAACTGGTGCTCCAGCATCACCTTCCTGAGCTTGGGCAGCGGGTCTTCGGCCTTCATCTCGGCGATGTGTTCAGGCGGCATGTAGCTGAAGTCGGCGCCGAAGAAGTGGCCCATCATGCGGTAGCACATGGCCTCGACGAGCGTCGGCCCCTCGCCGCGGCGGGCGCGCGCGACGGCCTCGACCATCGCGGGGTAGATCTGGTGGACGTCGTTGCCGTCGACTGTGACGCCAGGCATCCCGTAACCCGCCGCGCGGCTCGCGATGTTGGGGCTGTCGGTGTGGTCGGCATAGGCCGTGTGTTCGCCGTAGCGGTTGTTCTGGCACAGGAAGATGACCGGTAGCTTGTAGAGCTGGGCCATGTTCATCGCTTCGTGGAAGCCGCCGATATTGGCCGCGCCGTCGCCGAAGCTGACCAGCGTCACGCGGCCATCGCCGTTGTTCTGGCTCGCCATCGCGAGGCCATTGGCGATGGGGAGACCCGAGCCAACGACGCCGGTAGTGACCATGATCCCCGTCTCGGGATCGGTGATGTGCATGGTGCCGCCCTTGCCCTTGCAGGTGCCGGTCGCCTTGCCGAGGCATTCGCCCCACCACTTTTCCATCGGGATGCCCTTGGCGGTCTGCTCGCCCTGCCCGCGATAGGTGCAGACGACGTAGTCTTCCTTCTCCAGCGCCGCCATTGCCGCGGCCGAGACCAGCTCCTGCCCGCGCACGCAGTAATACATCACCGCCACCTTGCCGCCCATCAGCAGCTCGCGGAATTTTTCGTCCGTGCGGTTCACCTTCATCGTGCGGGTGTAGATGTCGAGCAGCTTGTCGCGGTCGATCTCGGCCATGGTTTATCGCCTTGCTTGGGGGGAGTTAGAACTGGACGCGCTGGGTGAAGCCGCCATCGACGACAATATTCGCGCCGGTCATGTAGGGCACAGCCGGGCTCGCCACGAAGACGATCGCCTTGGCGACCTCGACCGGCTCGCCGAAGCGGCCCATCGGCATCTTGGCGAGCGTGCCGTCAAACAGCGGCTTCATGTGCTCCTCGATGATCTCCCAGTTGCCGCCCTTGTAATAGATCGCGCCGGGGCTGACGGTGTTCACGCGGATGCCCTTGGACGCATAGGCCTGGCTGAGCTGCGAGGCATAGGTGATCAGCGCGGCCTTCAGCGCGTTGAAGGGATTGGGCGCGATGAAGGTCTCGAGCGCGGCGGTGGACGAGAGCATCACGATCGAGCCGGTGCCCGAGGCCTCCAGATAAGGCGTCAGCGTCTCGACCGCATAGGCTGCGCCCTTGATGTCCATGTCGAGGCAGGCCTGCCAGTCCCCCGCCCCCCCGGTGCCCGAGGCGCTGGCGGTGTGGACGAAGATATCGCACCCGCCGAGTTCCTGCGCCGCCTTCTCGAGCCACGCCTGATAGGCTTCGGTACCGGTCGCCATGTCGAACACCTCGGCGAACACCTTGCCGGGCCCGGCCGCGTCGATCTCGGCCACTGCGGGGGCGATCTTGTCTTCCTTGCGGGAGAAAAAGGCGACGTCAGCGCCCTCGGCCGCGAACAGCTTGAGCGACTGCAGCCCGAGGCCATGCGCCCCGCCGTTCATGATGACCTTCTTGCCCTTCAATCCCAGATCCATAGCGCCTCTCCCCGGCATTTGCTTGTAGCCTGAGGGGATAGCCGAGTGGGGGGGCGGGGCGTATCGTCAATTTTGGGGGGTAAGCCCGCTCAGCGCACGCTGCTCCACGGTTTCGACAGCAGTCCCGCGCAGTTGATCACGCCCACCAGCGAATAGGTCTGCGGGAAATTGCCCCACAATTCGCCGCTGTTGTAATCGAGATCCTCGCTCAGCAGACCTGACGCGGTGGTGTGGCTGAGCATGGTTACCAGCAGCGCACGCGCCTCGTCGCTGCGGCCCACGAGATGCAGCGCCTCGATCAGCCAGAAGGTGCAGACGTTGAATGCGGTCTCGGGCGCGCCGAAATCGTCCTCGGCGGCATAGCGGAGCATGAAATCGCCGCGCCGCAGTTGCGCCTCGACCGCTTCGAAGGTCGACAGGAAGCGCGGGTCATCGGGCTCGAGGAAGCGCAATTCGACCATCTGCAACAGGCTCGCATCAAGATAGTCGCTCTCGAAGCTCGCCCCGTAATGACCGCCTTCGTCGCCGTCAGGCACCCAGGCTTCCGCCTCGATCCGGGCGCGGATCGTGTCGGCCCGCTCGCGCCAGAGCGTCGCGCGGTCGGCTCTGCCGAGCCACTCCGCCGCCATTGCCAGCCGGTCGCAGGCCGCCCAGCCCATCACCGCCGAATAGGTGTGCACCTCCTTGCGGGTGCGGAACTCCCAGAGCCCCGCATCGGGCTGGTCGTGCATCGCGAAGGCCATCTCGCCGACCTGCTCGAGGCTTGCAAAATCGCGTTCGTCCGCAATGCGCAGCAGGCGCTGGTCGATGAAGCCCTGCACCGTCGGCAGCACGATCTGTCCATAGCAGTCGTGCTGGACCTGCAGATAGGCAGCGTTGCCGACCCTGACCGGCCCCATGCCACGATAGCCCGCCAGCGCGGGTGCGGCGACCTCGTGCAGCTCGGACACCCCCATCACCGAATAGAGCGGCTGGATCTGCCCGCCCTTGGCCGCATCGACGATGTTGCGCAGATAGGCGAGATACTTCTCCAGCACATCGAGCGCGCCCAATCGGTTCAGCGCCTGCACGGTGTAGTAGGAATCGCGGATCCAGCAGTAACGGTAGTCCCAGTTGCGCTCCGAATGCGGCGCTTCGGGAATCGAGGTGGTCAGCGCGGCGACGATCGCGCCGGTCTCCTCGTGCTGGCACAGCTTGAGGGTGATGGCGCAGCGGATCACCTCTGCCTGCCATTCCACCGGCGTTGCCAGCCCGCGCACCCAGCGCTGCCAGTAATCGCGCGTCGCCTGCTCCATGCGGCGGATTTCCTCACGCAGGGGCCCACCGAAGGGTTCGTCGGGGCCGAGGAAGAAATGCATGTCCTGCTCAAGCCGGAAAGGGCGGCCTTCGAGGATGTAGCCGACCGGAGCATCGGTGGTCAGCCGCAGCGCCTCGGGTCCGAGCAGGTAGCGGATATGATTGGTGCCGCGCGTCGTTTCGGCAGGCGCCGCGCCGTAATCGCGCATCGGGCTGAGCACCACGCGGATGCGCGGGCTCCCCGCCACAGGGCGCACGATCCGGCTGATCGCGACGGGCCGGTACATCCGCCCCTTGCCCTCGTGGCGCGGGCAGAAATCGAGCACCTCGATAGCACTCCCGTCCTCGGCCTCGAGCCGGGTGACGAGGATGGGCGTGTTGCGGATATAGGCTTGCTCGGCGCTGACCTGCCCCACGAGTTCGATCCGCCAGACGCCGGCATCGCGGCGTTCGTCGTTCATCAGAGCGCAGAACACCGGGTCGCCATCGACCCGCGGCACGCAGGACCACACAATCCCGCCGGTGCGGTCGATCAGAGCGCTGATCTGGCAATTGCCGATCGGCCAGAGTTCGAGATTGGAAGGTTGAGAAGAGAATGCCACACCAGGTCGCATAGGGCCTTGACGGACGAGGTCAAAACCCGGGCCCGGCATCCGCCACGAAGCGTTGCCTCGCGGCGACAATCTGCCTGAATACTGGTGCTGCTGGGGAGGATTGAACTCCCGACCTCACCCTTACCAAGGGTGCGCTCTACCACTGAGCTACAGCAGCGCCGGAAACAGGCGCGCCCTATTGTCGCGCCTTGTAACAATGTCAAGCGGGCGTTCTTGTCGCGCTACCGCTTTGCTACTTGAGCGCGCGGATTCTTAGCGGCAAGGCGTTTCATATGAGTGAAGACTCTCGCAAGAACATGTCCTCGGCCAAGGCCAGGGAGGAACGGCTCGCAGCGAAATTGCGCGAGAACCTGCGCCGGCGGAAGGCGCAGGCGCGGGCGGTTACCGACGCGGGGGACGATTCGGATCGGACGCAGCCCCTTCCCAATTCGTCCGCCGAGGGCTAACGCGGCGCGCTCTTGCTGGTTGCTCATCGATCCCACCGGAACCCCGGAGACAAAATGCCCAAGCTCATCCTCGTCCGCCACGGCCAGAGCCAGTGGAACCTCGAAAACCGCTTCACCGGATGGTGGGATGTCGATCTCACCGAGCAGGGTGTCGCCGAGGCGAGTGCGGCGGGGGTGCTGCTGAAGGACAAGGGCGTGCTGCCGACCTATGCCTTCACCTCGCTCCAGACCCGCGCGATCCGGACGCTGCATCTGGCGCTGGAGGCGGCCGGACGGGCGTGGATCCCCGAGGTCAAGGACTGGCGGCTCAACGAGCGGCACTATGGCGGGCTGACCGGCCTCAACAAGGCCGAGACCGCCGCCAAGCACGGGGACGAACAGGTCAAGATCTGGCGCCGCAGCTTCGACATTCCCCCGCCGGTGCTGGAAGCGGGGAGCGAGTTCGATCTCGCCGCCGACCCGCGCTATGCCGGGATCGCCATTCCGAACACCGAGAGCCTCAAGCTCACCATTGAGCGCGTGCTGCCCTATTGGGAAAGCGCGATCCTGCCGGTGCTCGCGAGCGGCGAGACGGTGATCATCGCCGCCCACGGCAATTCCCTGCGCGCGCTGGTCAAGCACCTCTCGGGCATTTCGGACGCGGACATCACCGATCTGGAGATCCCGACCGGCCAGCCGATCATCTACGATTTCGACGGCGCCGCGCCCTCAGGGACCCGCTACTATCTGAAGGACGCATGATGGAAGCCTCCGGGGGGAAGGTCGCAATCGTGATGGGCAGCCAGTCCGACTGGCCGACCATGAGGCACGCCGCCACTGTGCTCGACGAGCTGGAAGTGCCCTATGAGGCGCGCATCACCTCGGCGCACCGCACGCCCGACCGGATGGTGGCCTTCGCGAAAGGGGCCGAGGGCGAGGGGTTCAGCGTGATCATTGCCGGCGCAGGGGGCGCGGCGCATCTGCCCGGCATGATCGCCAGCATGACCCATCTGCCGGTGCTCGGCGTGCCGGTGCAGTCCAAGGCCCTCTCCGGCATGGATAGCCTGCTCTCGATCGTGCAGATGCCCGGCGGCGTTCCCGTCGGCACGCTGGCGATCGGCGAGGCGGGGGCGAAGAATGCAGGCCTGCTCGCCGCGTCGATCCTCGCGCTCTCCGACGAGGCGCTGTCCGAGCGGTTGCAGGACTGGCGCGCGGCCAAGACCGCTGCCGTCGGCGAGGTGCCGGAGGATTGATGCTCGCGCCCGGTTCCACCATTGGCATTCTGGGCGGCGGACAGCTCGGCCGGATGCTGGCCGTCGCCGCGCTGCAGCTCGGCTACAAGGTGGTCGGCTACGCGCCCGAGGGTGACAATGTCGCGGCCGATGCCTGCTCCGACTTCGTCACCGCCGATTGGGACGATGCGGCGGCGCTCGCGCGGTTCGCTGAGGCCTGCGACGTGGTGACCTGGGAGTTCGAGAACGTCCCCCTCGCCACTGTCGCCGCCCTGCCGCAGCACCTCCTCGCCTGCCCGCCGCGCGCGCTTGAGGTGGCGCAGGACCGGCTCAGCGAGAAGGCCTTCGCGATCGATCTCGGCGGGGTGCCTGCGCCCTATGCTGCGGTCGAGAGCCCCGAAGAGCTCGCCGCTGCGATTCTCGGCATCGGCACCCCCGGCATCCTCAAGACCGCGCGCGACGGCTATGACGGCAAGGGCCAGTGGCGTGTGCGTTCGGGCGTGGAGGCGGGCGCGCTCGCCTTCCCCGGCGTCACCTGCATCTATGAAGGCTTCATCCTCTACGAGACCGAGTTCTCGGTGATCCTCGTGCGCGGGGCGGACGGGCAGGTGAAGTTCTGGGATTCGACCGCGAACCTGCACGATGGCGGGATGCTCGCGCAGTCGATCCTGCCCGCGGGCGCGCTGGTCGAGGCGCAGGTTTCGGCAGCGCGCGAGCTTGCCCGAAAGGTGGCGAACGCATTGGGCTATGTCGGGGTGCTGACGCTGGAGTTCTTCGCCACGCGCGAGGGCCCCGTCTTCAACGAAATGGCCCCGCGGGTGCACAACTCGGGCCACTGGACGATCGAGGGCGCGGCCACCAGCCAGTTCGAAAACCATATCCGCGCCATCGCCGGCCTGCCGCTGGGCGGCACCAAGACCCGGTTCGAGGCGATCGAGATGCGCAACATCGTCGGCGCGGATGCGCTGGACGCCCACCTGATCCTCGCCGAACCGGGCGAGCCGCACTTGCACCTCTACGGCAAGCGCGAGGCGCGCGAGGGGCGCAAGATGGGCCACGTCACACGCGTGGGGCACGCGCTGAAGTGAGCATGGGCCGATGACTCCCGAAATCGTGCTGATCTACGCCCGCGCCGCCAATGGCGCGATCGGCAAGGATGGCGACCTGCCGTGGCGGCTGCCTGCTGACCTCAAGCATTTCAAGGCTTTGACCATGGGCTTGCCGATGATCATGGGCCGCAAGACCTTCGAGAGCCTGCCGGGCCTGCTCCCCGGCCGCCGCCATATCGTGCTCACGCGAGAGCCCGAATGGGCCGCGCAAGGCGCCGAGACCGCCGCGACCCTTGATGAGGCGCTGGCCCTCGCGGACGCCGAGACCATCGCGATCATCGGCGGGGCGGCGGTGTTCGAGGCCTTTCTGCCGCGCGCCAACCGGGTGGAACTCACGCAGATCCACGCAGACTACGCAGGCGACACCTTCATGCCCCCGCTCGGCCCCGAATGGGCGGAAACCGCGCGCGAGGATCATGCGGCGGACGGGCCCTACCCAGCCTTCTCCTTCCTCACCTATCGCAAGGTTGACGCCTGATGCGCTGGCTCGATCACCGCGAACCCATGCCCGACAGCCTTCGCGGCGCGGTCATCGCGCTCGGCAATTTCGACGGGTTCCACCGCGGGCATCAGGCCGTCGCGGGTGAGGCGATCCGCTGGGCGCAGGCGGAGGGCCGCCCCTCGATCATCGCGACTTTCGATCCGCATCCGGTCACCTTCTTCAAGCCCGATCTGGCGCCCTTCAAGCTGACGACCCTCGAACAGCGGCAGGAGCTGTATCTGGCCGCAGGCGCGACCGCGATGCTGGTGTTCCACTTCGACGCCGAACTGGCCGGGACCAGTGCTGAGGACTTCATTCAGGCCATCCTCATTGACCGCTTCGGCGCGCACGGGGTGGTGACGGGCGGTGACTTCACCTTCGGCAAGGGCGCGAAGGGCAATGTCGATCTGCTGCGCACGCTCGGCGGCGAATTGGGCCTGCAATCGCGGGTGGTGGCAGCGGTCAGCGAGGGCGACGAAGTGGTCTCCTCCAGCCGCATCCGAGCCGCGCTGCGCGACGGCGATCCGCAGGAGGCCGCGCGGCTGCTCACCCGGCCCTTCGCGATCCGCGGCATCGTCGAGCACGGCGACAAGCGCGGGCGCACCATCGGCTATCCCACCGCCAATCTCGGGGTCGAGGACTACCTGCGCCCCAAATACGGCATCTACGCCGTGACGGGGCGCATTCTCGCCACCGGCGAGGTGCTGCAAGGCGCAGCCAATATCGGCATCCGCCCGCAGTTCGAACCGCCCAAGGAGCTGCTCGAGCCGTTCTTCTTCGATTTCAGCGGCGACCTCTACGGGCAGGAGATCGAGGTGGCCTTCCACCACTACCTGCGCGGCGAGGCGAAGTTCGACAGCCTCGAGGCGCTGATCGAACAGATGGACAAGGATTGCGCCGAAGCGCGGCGGCTGCTGTCCTCGCGATGACGAGTCTTTGCACTGGCAGCGCGAACGGCTAAGGCCCCGCGCACGATGACCGAAGAGACCTCGCAGCGCGATTACCGGGATACCGTCTTCCTGCCGAAGACCGATTTCCCCATGAAGGCCGGCCTCCCCCAGAAGGAGCCGGGCATTGCCGCGCGTTGGGAAGCGATTGGCCTCTATGACGCCCTGCGCACCGCGCGCCGGGGCCGGGAAAAGTTCATCCTCCACGATGGCCCGCCCTACGCCAATGGCGACATGCATATCGGGCACGCGCTGAACCACATCCTCAAGGACATGGTCTGCCGCACCCAGAACCTGCTGGGCCGCGATGCGCCGTATGTGCCCGGCTGGGACTGCCACGGCCTGCCCATCGAGTGGAAGGTCGAGGAGCAGTACCGCAAGGAGAAGAAGGCCAAGCCCGTTCTCACCGGCGCAGGCCGCGACGAGGCGGCGGTCAAGGCGTTCCGCGACGAGTGCCGCGCCTATGCGCAACGCTGGGTCGATGCGCAGCGCGGGCAGCTGAAGCGCCTCGGCATCATGGGCGATTGGGACCACCCCTACCTCACCATGCAGAAGGAGAGCGAGGCGGTGATCGTCGCCGAGCTTCTGAAGCTGGCCGAGGCGGGGAATGTCTATCGCGGCTCGAAGCCGGTGATGTGGTCGCCGGTCGAACAGACCGCGCTGGCCGAGGCGGAGGTCGAATACGAGGACATCACCTCGACCCAGATCGACGTGGGTTTTCGGATCACAGAAGCGCCGAATTGCGCAAAGCTGTCGGCGTTGCTGAATGACGGTTGGGGAATCTACGGTGTCATCTGGACTACCACCCCTTGGACGATTCCCGTCAATCAGGCGCTGGCTTATAGCCCCCACGCCAAATATCGGATCGTTGCCGAGGGCGGGATGAAGCTAGCTTATCTCGTCGCAGACGATTTGTGGGAGAACCACTTTTACAAGCGTGCGGCGGCCTTCGGCGGGCCTGTTTCTTACGTTGAGCCATTGGATGGATACCCTGGTGGAGAGGAAAGCCTGATTGATGGCTCCGAACTCGCCGGCACCCTCGCCCGCCACCCGATGCACCACCTCGGCGGGTTCTACGCCACCCCGCGCCCGCTGCTGCCCGGCGACTTCGTCACCACCGACAGCGGCACCGGCCTCGTCCACATGGCGCCCGACCACGGCGAGGACGACTTCGACCTGTGCAAGGCGAACGGCATCAACCCCGTCTTCGCGGTGATGGACGACGGGCGCTACCGCGACGACTGGGGCTGGCTCGGCGCTGCGGACGAGCGGCGCATGAGCGTCATCAACCCCAAGTTCAACGCGCCCGACGGCCCGATCTGCTCGGACCTGCGCGAAGCGGGCGCGCTGCTTGCGGCGAGTGCGGATTACCAGCACTCCTACCCGCATTCGTGGCGCTCCAAGGCCAAGGTGATCTTCCGCTGCACGCCGCAATGGTTCGTGCCGATGGACAAGCCGCTCGGCACCGGCGACTTCGAGGTGATGCCGACCGGCCCGTTCGGCGGGGCGATCGCGCCTTTCGTGAGCTACGACCACTCGACCTTGCGCGAGCGCGCCTCGGCCGAGATCGAGCGGGTGCAGTTCATCCCCGAAAAGGGCCGCAACCGCATCGGCGCGATGGTCGAGGGGCGGCCCGACTGGGTGCTCTCCCGCCAGCGCGCCTGGGGCGTGCCGATCACGCTGTTCGTCCGTCCTGACGGCTCCTACCTGCAAGACGCCGCCGTCAACGCCCGCATTGTCGCGGCGGTGAACGCGGACGGCATGGACGCGTGGAACAGCGCCAACAAGGCCGCCTTCCTCGGCGAGGGTTACGACCCCGCCGACTATGAGATGGTCACCGACATTCTCGACGTGTGGTTCGATAGCGGCTGCACCCATGCCTTCGTGCTCGAAAGCGGACGCTGGCCGGACCTGCAATGGCCCGCCAACCTCTACCTCGAAGGCTCGGACCAGCACCGCGGCTGGTTCCAGTCCTCGCTGCTGCAATCCTCGGCGACGCGGGGCCGCGCGCCCTATGATCAGGTTCTCACCCACGGCTTCACGATGGATGCCAAGGGCAAGAAGATGTCGAAGAGCCTCGGCAACACCATCGATCCCTTGAAGGTCATGGAGACCTACGGCGCGGACATCATCCGGCTGTGGGCGCTTTCGGTCGACTTCACCGAGGATCACCGCATCGGTGACGAGATCCTGAAGGGCGTCGGCGACCAGTATCGCAAGCTGCGCAACACCTTCCGCTACCTCTTGGGCGCGCTCGACGGGTTCGTGGGCGACATGAGCGATGGCGGGGAACTGCCCGAGCTCGAGGTCTATATCCTCGCGTTGCTCGCCGCGCTGGATGGCAAGCTGCGCGCGGCCGCCGAAGCCTATGACTTCAACACCTACACCCGGTTGCTGGTGGACTTCTGCAACGAGGACCTCAGCGCCTTCTTCTTCGATATCCGCAAGGACAGCCTCTATTGCGACGGGCCGGACAGCACCACGCGCAACGCCTATCGCACCGTGCTCGACCTGCTGTTCCACGCGCTGGTGCGCTACGCCGCGCCGGTGCTGGTGTTCACGGCGGAGGAGGTGTGGCTTTCGCGCTATCCCGAGGACGGCGAGCAGGATGACGCCGGCCAGCGCGGCTCTGTCCACCTGCTCGAGTGGCCGAGCGTTCCGGGCGTGGTGGTCGAGACCGCCAAGTGGGAGCAGCTGCGCGCCCTGCGCGATGCCGTCAACGAAGCGATCGAGCCGCTGCGGCGCGACAAGACCATCCGCTCCAGCCTCGAGGCCGAGGTGGTGGTGCCCGCCAGCGCGGTGCCCGAGGGGGTCAGCGACGAACAACTCGCCGAGCTGTTCATCACCGCGACAGTCTCCCGCGGGCAGGGCGAGGGCGTGACCGTCTCCAAGAGCCACCACCACAAATGCGGCCGCTGCTGGCGGCTGCTGCCTGACGTCGCCGAAGACGGGGCGTTGTGCTCTCGTTGCGATGCGGTTGTCGGTTCATGAGCGCGCTGTTCACCCGCAACCGGCTGATCGGGCTTGGTCTTGCCGCGCTGGTCGCGCTCGTCGACCAGGCGGTGAAGTGGTACGTGATCGGCCCGCTCAAACTGCGGCAGGTGCTGCATATCGACCTCCTGCCGTTCTTCGACCTCACCTATACCGAGAACCGCGGCGTCTCGCTCGGCATGTTCGAGGCGAGCAGCATGGAGACCCGCTGGCTGCTGGTGCTGGTCACCGCGCTGATCGCGGGCGTGGTGCTGGTGTGGATGATGCGCGAGCGGCTGCTGGGCGAGATCGCGGGGCTTGCGCTGATCCTCGGCGGGGCGCTCGGCAACATCCACGACCGGTTCGAGCTGGGCTACGTGATCGACTATGCGGACTTCCATATCGGGACCTTCCGCCCCTTCCTGATCTTCAACATCGCCGACGCCGCGATCACCATCGGCGTCGTCATCATCCTTGCGCGCAGCCTGCTGGTGCGCGACAAGGGCGACACTGCAACCGGGGAGAGCCCCCGTGGAGAGTCACACAATGCGTAAGACTGCACCCCTGATCCTGCTGGCCGGTTCGACGGCGCTGCTCGCTGCGTGCGGCGGCGATGGCGGTGTGTTCAACCGCGCGCGGCCCGACGAGTTCGCGGTGCAGCGTCAGGCGCCGCTGGTGGTGCCGCCCGATTTCACCCTCACCCCGCCCGCCCCCGGCGCCCCGCGCCCGTCCGAAGGCACCGCGTCCGAGCAGGCTCTGGACGCGCTGTTCGGCGGCCCTGCTCCGCGCAGCCGCGTCGAGGCGAGCGTGATCGACCGCGCCGGCCGCGCCGATCCGAGCATCCGCAGCCAGGTCGGCGACACCGGCACCAACACAGTCGCCAAGGGCAGCCTGACCCGCGACATCGTCGCCGCGCCCGAGGGTGACGGTCAAGCGGCTTCGACGGTGATACCTTCTTGAGTTCCGCACGCCATACGGCGTGCGAAATCCTCGCTCACACGACCTGACGGTCGCGTTGCTGCGGGCTCGCGTTCGCGCTTGCGGTTGCTGCGCGACCGATACCAGCGCTTAACATGAGCAGGTGGGAACCCCTCAGTCCCCCTCCCGCACCCGGCTCACCAGCAACTTGTCGATGCGGCGGCCGTCCATGTCGACCACCTCGAAGCGCCAGCCCTGATCGGTGAAGTGCTCGCCCTCGTGCGGGAGCTTCTTCATCACCGAGAGGGCATAGCCCGCCGCGGTGCCGAATTCGCGGTCCTCGCCGTAGTCGAGCCGCAGCCGGTCAGCCAGCGCATCGGCTGACAGCGAGCCCGAGACCAGCAGCGAGCCGTCCTCGCGCTCGACCACGCTCGGCAGATCGCCATCGTCCGAATCGCTGGCGAAATTGCCGACGATCGCGGTCAGCAGGTCGACCGGGGTGACGATGCCTTCGAAGTGCCCGTACTCGTCATGCACCAGCGCCATCGCCACTTCGGCCTGCTGGAGCACCCGCAGCGCGTCCATCGCGTCGAGCTGGTCGGGCACCACCTCGACCTTGCGCATCATGTCGCGGATCGCGACCGGGCGGCCCGCGACCAGCGCGGCGAGCACGTCGCGGACCTTGACCACGCCGAGGATCGTGTCGGGCGAGCCTTCCGCGACGGGCAGCAGCGAGTGCGAGGATTCCTCGATCGTCTCGCGGATTTCCGCAGCCTCGGCATCGGCCTCGATCCAGTCGACATCGGTGCGCGGGGTCATCATCTCGCGCACCGGGCGCTGGGCGAGGCGCACCACGCCGGTGAGGATCTGGCGCTGTTCTGCCTCGATCACTCCCGATCGCGTCGCCTCGGCGAAGATCATGCGCAGTTCCTCGGATGTCAGCGCGCCCTCGTCTCCGCTGCGGATGCCGAACAGGCGGATGATCGCGGCCGAGCTCGAATCCAGCAGCCACACCAGCGGCGCGGCGGCCTTGGCCATGAAGGCCATCGGCCGCGCCATCACCAGCGACACCGGCACCGCGACCTGCAAGGCGAGCTGCTTGGGAACCAGCTCGCCGATGATCAGGCTGAGATAGGTGGTGAAGGCGATCACCACCGCAAAGCCGGCCTCGTCGGCATACTCGCTTGGCAGTCCCAGCGCCTCCATCCGCTCGCCCACCGGGCCGCCGAGGCTCGCGCCCGAATAGGCGCCGTTGATGATCCCGATCAGGGTAATGCCGATCTGCACGGTCGACAGGAACTTGCCCGGGTCGGCTGCCAGCTCGATCGCGATGCGCGCGCTGACCGAGCCGGCTTCGGCCTTGGCCTCGAGCGCACTGGTCTTGGCGCTGACGATGGCGAGCTCGGACATCGCGAACACGCCGTTGAGCACGACGAGCGCAAGGATGATCGCAAGGTCGGTCCAGGGAAAAGGTGTCACGCCAAGCCCGCTAGCACAATCCGGCCAAGTTGCCAGCCACGTGGAGCAGGGCCCGCCGCAGCATGAACATCGGACAGCATCATTGTTCAACATGGGTCAAGGATGGGCAGCCCAAGTGCGCCTAGTCCCAAGGGGGCGACGCCTTTCCGCCACTCAGGCGGCGTGGCATCGTCACCAAGACAAAAAAGGGAGGCAACAATCATGACTTTCACACGCATTCTGAAGACCGGCACCGCGGCAATTGCCCTGCTGGCGACCACCACCGCCTGCGTCACCGACCCCAACACCGGCGAGAAGAAGATCTCGCGCACCGCGATCGGCGTGGGGCTGGGCGGCACGCTCGGCTACCTGCTCGGCGGCGCGATCGGCGGCGATGCGGGCCGGATCATCGGTGCAGGCATCGGCGGCTCGGCCGGCGCGGTGCTCGGCAAGCAGTATGACGACCAGATCAAGGAACTGAAGGAACAGACCGCGGGCAGCGGCGTCGATGTCGAGGAAGTCGGCGATCAGGACGCGATCCTCGTGCGCCTGCCCGACGGGGTTACCTTCGCGACCGGCTCGGCGGCGATCAACCCGGGCTTCTACACCACGCTCGATTCGGTCGCCGAGACGTTGATCAAGTACCCCAACAGCCTGATCGACGTGTACGGCTTCACCGACACCACCGGTTCGCCGACCACCAACCAGCGCCTGTCCGAACAGCGCGCACAGTCGGTCGCCGATTACCTCGCCGCCAAGGGCGTGGCGCGGGCGCGCATGGCGACCAAGGGCTATGGCGAGCAGTATGACTTCCTGCGCGTCAAGACCGGCGACAACGTCAACGAACCGCTCAACCGCCGGGTCGAGATCAAGATCATCCCGGTGAGCCAGGATGATGTGAGCGCGGCTCGTTCGGGGAACTGATGTTCCGATGAATCCGCAGAACGGGCTGCCCGAAAGGGCGGCCCGTTTTGTGTTTCAGCGCAGCGCCTTCGCGCGTTCCGCCAGCCGCTCCACCGCCGCCGCGTGGATCGCGGGCGAGCATACCAGCACGCCGAAATCCCGGGGATCGTGCTTGTTGTAGGCGAGCGGCCCGCCGAAGGCGTCGGTGACCTCGGCCCCGGCCTCGCGCGCGATCAGGGTGGCAGCCGCGATGTCCCACTCGTAGCCCCAGCGCAGCGTGGCAACCAGATCAGCCTCGTCCGCGGCGACCATCGCGATGCGCAATGCGATCGAATTGGGCTGATCGACCACGACCAGATCGCTGTCCTCCGTAGGCAGGGCATAGGTCGGAACCCGTGCGCCGGAGAATTCGGTCCGCTGGCTCGCCCGGATCGGAGTGCCGTTGCGGGTCGCGCCCTGCCCCGCAACCGCAATCCATTCCTCGCCCCGCGCAGGCGCGGCGAGCATGCCGAAAAGCGGTCGCCCCGCGCTCACCAGCGCCACCGACACCGCCCAGCCCGCCCGGCCGCGCACGAAATCGCGGGTGCCGTCGATCGGGTCGACCAGCCAGATGAGCCCGCTCTGGGTGCGCGCCTTGTCGTCGGCGGTTTCCTCCGAGAGCCACGCGGCCGACGGCAGCAACCGGCCGAGCTCGCGCTTGAGGAAGCGGTCGACCTCGAGGTCGGCCTCGCTCACCGGGCTGCCGGGGGTCTTGTCCCAGCTCTTGAGCGCATGCCCCGCCCCCGGCCAACGCGAATGGGCAATCCGGCCCGCCTCGCGGACTATGGTTTCAAGGTGCGACCTGTCAATCATGAGAGGCACCCGTGTTGGCCCTGAAGCAGGCACTTTTCAAGCCCGCCGATCCGTGCTTAGGCCCCCGGCAGACAAACCCCTCCCCAGGATTTGCAGAAGGGATCGATACGCCATGAACGTTCACGAATATCAGGCCAAGGAACTGCTCGCCCAGCACGGGCTCGCCATCCCGGCAGGCCATGCCGCCTTGAGCGTCGCCGAAGCTGTGGAAGCCGCCAAGAAGCTGCCCGGGCCGCTCTATGTCGTGAAGGCGCAGATCCATGCGGGCGGGCGCGGCAAGGGCAAGTTCAAGGAACTGCCGGCTGACGCCAAGGGCGGCGTGCGTCTCGCCAAGAGCCTCGAGGAAGTGGAAGCCCACGCCAAGGAAATGCTCGGCAACACACTGGTCACGATCCAGACGGGGGATGCGGGCAAGCAGGTAAACCGCCTCTACATCACCGACGGCGTCGACATCGCCAAGGAATACTACCTCTCGCTGCTGGTCGACCGCGCTTCGGGCCGCGTTGCCTTCGTCGTCTCGACCGAGGGCGGGATGGACATCGAGACCGTGGCACATGACACGCCCGAGCTGATCACCACCTTCACCGTCGATCCGGCGCAGGGCTTCCAGCCGCACCA
>NZ_JAMNXL010000137.1 GCF_023653175.1 Erythrobacter sp.
AGAAGCCGCAGCGCCTCTCGCACGCGAACCCAAGGAGAACATCATGGCAGACGCCAAAACCAATTCGAAGACCGCGCTGGTCGCCGAGCTCAACGGGCTGCTGGCCGATCACTTCGCGCTCTACATCAAGACCAAGAACTTCCACTGGCACGTCAAGGGCCCGCGTTTCCACGATCTGCACCTGCTGTTCGATGCCCAGGCCGGCGCGGTGCAGGGCCAGATCGACGCGATTGCCGAGCGGGTGCGCAAGCTCGATGCCGACACGCTGACCTCGCTCGGCGCGATGGCCGGGGCGACGCAGATCAAGGATCAGGACAGCACCAGCCTCAAGGCCGAGGACATGATCGCCGAGCTTGCGGACGATAACCAGAAGGTCGTCGCGCGGATGAAGGCGATGAAGGACCTGACCGAACAGGCCGGCGACAACGCCACCGACGGGCTGCTCGACGACTGGACCGACATGGCCGAGGAACGCGTGTGGTTCCTGAAGTCGCTGCTGGCGTAAGCCTGCGCATAGCTTTCCAAGGAAGGGCCGTTCCCATTGCCGGGGGCGGCCCTTTTGCTATGGTCGCAGGCATGGGCGACATCACGATATTCGAGGGCGAGGGCCATGCCGCGATCGCCCACTGGCTGCTGGCGCAGATGGGCGGGAGCGGGGCGATCACCGTGCCCGGCGGCTCGACCCCCTTCCCGATACTTGCCGCGCTGATCGCGCAGGGAGGGATCGACTGGGCGGGCTGGGAGGTGTGGCCCAATGACGACCGCATCGTCCCCGAGGATCACGAGGCCTCCAACACCGGCAAGATCCGGGCGTTACTGGAGCCGTCGGGCGCGCGAATCGTGCCGCTCGTCGAGGACGCCGCGCCGCCGCACTTCGCGCTGACCTGGCTCGGCATGGGGCCTGACGGGCATGTCGCCTCGCTGTTTCCCAATACCGACCCGCAGCTTGACGATCCTGCGCCGGTGCGCCGCCTCACCCCCGATCCGCTTCCCGCCCACGCCCCCTTCGACCGGATCACGCTGACGATCCCGGCGCTGCTGGCGACGGACGCGATCCTGTTCACGCTCGGCGGAGCGGCGGACAAGCGCGCAGTTTTCGATGCGGCGGCTCGCGGTGAGAATGATCTTCCCGTCGCCCGCCTGCTCGGCGCGGCGCGGGCGCGCGGCATTCCCGTCACGGTCTTTGCCTGAGGAGGAGTGAGACTCGGTGCCGAACATCCTCCCCGCCCCGCTCCACCGCGCCCTGCTGCCGCTCGCCCATGCGCTCCGGCACCGCTGGCGGCTGTGGCGCAAGACCCCGATTGCCGGAGTGAGCGTGATCGTCACCAACCTTGGCGGTGACGTGCTGCTGCTCAAGCACTCCTATGGCCCGGCGGTCTGGAGCCTGCCGGGCGGCGGGCTCGGGCGCGGTGAGGACCCGCTTGCCGCCGCGCGGCGCGAGGTGCGCGAGGAGCTGGGGGTGGACCTTGCCCGGCTCGAGCCGGTGGGCACGCTCGAGGAGGTGCTCTCGGGCTCGCCCCACACCGCGCATATCTTCGCCGGCGTGTGTGACCGCCAGCCCAAGCCCGACCGCCGCGAGGTAACCGAGGCGCGCTTCTTCCCCTCGCACTCGCTCCCCGAACCGCTGGGCGAGACCACGCGCAGGCGGATCGCGGTGTGGCGGGGCCGGGGGGTGGGTTAGCGGTTGATCCGCTCGCGCACCGAGGAGCCAAAAATCTGCTTCTCGGTGTCGCCGCAGGTCTTCAGCTCTTCCCCCAGCGCCTCGCGCGCCGCCTTGCCGGTCGTGGAATCGGTCAGCGCCGCCAGCAAGGCATCATTGTTCGCCTTGAAGCGTTCGCGCACCAGCGGCTCGTTCCCGCGCGGGATGTCGCTGGCGTGTTCGAGCAAGCGCACCGCCGCGTCGGTCAGCGCTTGCTTGGCCGCAGGATTCTCCTTGCCGATGAAGACGCTGAAGAAGGTGTAGACAGCGGCGCAGCGCGCGGGGCCTTCGATCTGCGGATCGACGACTGCTGCCGGCTCTTCGGCGCGGGCTGGCGAGAGCGCAAGCATCAGCGCGGCGAGGCCTGCGATCGGGTGAATTCTCGGCATGTCCTCGCGCTCCTTGGATGCGGCCTATAGCAGCGAGAGTTGTGCGGTATCAATCGCCTCGCGCGCCGAAGTCTCCGCCCCCTCCAGCCCCGAGAGCGTCAGCCCCATCAGCCGGATCGGCCCGCGCAAGGGTAGCTCCGCCTCCAGCAGCGCGCGGGCGAGGCGCGCGAACTCCACCTTGCCGCTGACGTAATCGGGCTGGGAGGTGGCGCGGGTCATGATCTGGAAATCGGTGAACTTCATCTTGAGCGTCACCGTCCGGCCGCGCGCCCCGGCCGCCTCGATCCGCTCCCACACGATGTCGATGATGTTCTCGAGTGTTTCGCGCAAGCTCGAGCCGCTGCCGATGTCCTCCGAGAACGTCCGCTCCCCGCCGACCGACTTCCTGATGCGGTGCGCCGCCACGGGGCGCAGGTCGATGCCGCGCGCCGCCCTGAACAGATAGTCCGCCATGCTGCCGAAGTGCTGGCGCAGGAAGGCGATGTCCTTCGCCGCCAAGTCCGCGCCGGTCGCAATACCGAGCGCGCGCATCTTTTCCTCGGCCTTGGGCCCGACCCCGTGGAAGCGCCGGATCGGCAGCCCCGCCACGAATTGGGCGCCCTCCCCGGGGCGGATGATGCACATCCCGTCGGGCTTGTTCTGGTCGCTGGCAAGCTTGGCGAGGAACTTGTTGTAGCTCACTCCCGCGCTCGCGGTCAGCCGGGTCTTGGCGCGGATTTCCTGGCGGATCAGCTCGGCGATGCGGGTGGCAGAGCCGATCCCGAGGCGGTCGTCGGTCACATCGAGATAGGCCTCGTCGAGGCTCAGCGGCTCGATGATCGCGGTGTGATGTTCGAACACCCGGCGGATCTGGCGGCTTGCTTCCTTGTAGGCATCGAAGCGCGGGCGCACGAAGACGAGGTCGGGGCACAATCGCTGGGCGGTGACCGAGGGCATGGCGCTCTTCACGCCGAACTTCCTCGCCTCGTAGCTCGCGGCGGCCACCACCCCCCGCCCGCCCGCGCCGCCAACGGCGACAGGCTTTCCCTTCAACTCGGGATTGTCGCGCTGTTCGACGCTGGCGAAGAAGGCATCCATGTCGACATGGATGATCTTGCGCAGGCCAAGCTCGCCCGCGCGCGCGGTGTCATCTTCGTCTGACGGAGCCGTCCGGGTCATGCCTTGCAAATAGAACCTTGCCGGCGGGGAAGGAACTGTTGCTGGAACAATTCACTCTCCCTGCCATTTTGTGCACATGCGAAAAGAACAGTGGTCTTCCGGCGAACCCATGGGCAAGGGCCCCGCGATGGCCACCTCGCAAGCCTCTGTTATGCCCGCCCGCAAGGCCCTCGGCGAGACCGAGCTGTTGTGGATGATGGCGATGCTGATGGCGCTGAACGCCTTCGGTATCGACGCGATTCTGCCCGCGCTCGACGCGCTTGCCGCCGATCTTTCGGTGAGCGGCAATGACCGCCAGTTCGTGATCGGCGTCTTCCTGCTGACCGGCGGGATCGGGTCGCTGGTGCCCGGCGCGCTCGCCGACCGCTTCGGGCGGCGGCCGGTGCTGCTCGGCGCGGTCGCGGTCTATATCGTGCTCTCGGTGCTCTCCGCGCTCGCGCCGACCTATGACGCGCTGATCGCGGTGCGCGCCGCGCAGGGTTTCTTCGCCGCCGGGATCGTCGCGCTTCCGCCGGCGATCATCCGCGACCGCGTAGGCGGCGACAAGATGGCCCGCATGATGAGCCTCATCTTCGTGATCTTCCTGATGGTCCCCGCGATCGCGCCCACCATTGGAGAGGCGATCCTGCAATTCGGCAGCTGGCGCGCGATCTTCGCCGCGATGGCAGTGCTGGGGGTGGTGATGGGTGCTTGGGTCTACGTCCGCCTGCCCGAGAGTCTTACCGAGGAAAACCGCCAGCCGATCGCGGTGCGCGCGATCGCCGCCAACATGGGCCGCGCGCTGACCCAGCCGAGCGTCGCGGGCTATGTGATCGGCTCGGCGCTGGTGTTCGGCGCGCTGTTCGGCTTCATCAATTCCTCGCAGCAACTCATCACCCAGACCTTCGGTGCGGGCGATATCTTCCCGCTGGTGTTCGGCATCTGCGCCGGATCGATGGCTCTGGCGAGCTGGTCGAACTCGCGCATCGTCGAGCGTTTCGGCGCGCGCCGGGTGAGCCACACTGCGCTGTTCGCCTTCATCGGTGTGAGCGCGGTGCAGGTCATGTTCGCCTTCCAGCCGGGCGAGGAACTGTGGCACTTCGTCCCGCTGATGGCGATCAACATGGCGCTGCTCGGCTTCATCGGCAGCAATTTCGGCGCGATCGCGATGAACCCCTTCTTCGCCATCGCCGGCGCAGCGAGCTCGGCCCACGGCTTCGTGCGCATGACCACCGCAGCGCTGCTCGGCGGGGCGATCGGCTACGCGTACGATGGCACCGCGCGCCCCCTCGCGCTGGCGCTGCTGGCGAGCGGCCTTGCGTGCCTTGCTCTGGTGCTGTGGAGCGAGAAGGGCAAGCTGTTCGGGCCGAGTGATGCGGAGATGCGTGGGCGTTGAGTAGGCCCACCCCCGACCCCTCCCGCAAGCGGGAGGGGAGTTACTCGCGCTACGCAGTCCCCCTCTCGCTTGCGGGAGGGGTTAGGGGTGGGCCCAGCGCTCGCTTTCGAGCTTTCTCCAAGCCAACCCCGCAAACTCGCACAGCAGCGGCCGCGTATCGCGTGGGTCTATGATGTCCTCGACATTGAAGCGCTCGGCCGAGCGGAACGGCGAGGTCACTTTCGCCAGCCTTTCGCGGATTTCCTCGAGCAGCGCCGCCGGGTCATCCGAGGCCTCCAGCTCCGCCTTGTAGGCGACCTCCAAGCCGCCCGCGATGGGCAGGCTCCCCCAGTCGCCGCTCGGCCAGCAATAGCGGTACTGGTAGCGCTCGGCATTGCTCATTGCGCTGCCGGCGATGCCATAGGCGCGCCTGAGGACGATGCTGGCGAGCGGCACGGTCGCGCGGTAGATCGCGTTCATCGCATTGACGCCGTAACGGATCGTCCCCGCCATCTCCGCCTCGCGCCCGATCATGAAACCGGGGTTGTCGACGAGGTGGACGATGGGCAGGCGGAACTGGTCGGCGAGGCGGACGAAGCGTTCAACCTTCTCGCTGGTCTTGGCCTCCCACGATCCGCCGAGGTAACTGGGATCGCTGGCGATGACGCACACCGGCCAGCCGTCGAGCCGCGCAAAGGTGGTGATCGCGGCGCGACCCCAGTGCTTGCCGATCTCGAACACGGTGCCGGTGTCGAACAGCATCTCCATGCAGCGCCGCATCGAATAGACCTGTTTCGCGTCACGCGGGACGAGGCTGAGCAGCGCCTCCTCGCGCCGGTCGGCGGGGTCATCGCAGGCCGAGCGACGCGCGGGCTGGCCGACATATTCGGGCATGAAGCTGAGGAAATGCCGCGCACGGGCGAAGGCTTCGGCCTCGCTTGCCACCTCGTCATCGACCACGCCGTTGCGGGTGTGGATCGCCGATCCGCCGAGCGCCTCCTTGGCCTCCTCGTGATTGGCCGCGCCGCCCTTGTAGGCCTCGCCCAACCCGTCGACGACGGCGGGGCCAGCGGCGAAGATTTGCGAGAGGCCCTTGACCATGATCGAGTAGTGGCTCGCGACCGTCCGCGCCGCGCCGAGGCCCGCCGTCGGGCCAAGCGCAAGCGCCACCACGGGAACGGTGTCGAGGTTGGTCACCACATCGCCCCAGCCGGGCACGGCGGGGATATAGGTCGCACCGATCTGTTCGAGCGTCTTGACGCTGCCGCCGCCGCCCGTCCCGTCGATCATGCGGATGATGGGGAGCTTCAGCTGATGCGCCATCATCTCGGCCTGCACCATCTTGCGCGCAATCCCGGCGTCCGCCGCGCCGCCGCGTATGGTGAAATCGTCGGCCGTGGCGACGACGGGGCGGCCATTGATGAGGGCCTTGCCGAACAGGAAGGGGGCGGGGGTGACGCTGGCGAGGTCGCCATTGGCGTCATACTTCGCGCTGCCCGCAATCTTGCCGATCTCGCGGAAGGAGCCTTCGTCGCACAGCGCTGCGAGCCGAGCGCGGGCGTCCATCTTCCCGCGCGAGTGCTGCCGCGCCACCTTGTCCGCGCCGCCCATCTGCTCGGCGAGGGCTTCGCGTTGCCGCAGTTCTTCGAGTTCCTTGGCCCAGGTCATTGCCTCTCCCTCACAGGCCCACCCCTAACCCCTCCCGCAGGCGGGAGGGGGACTGGCCTGCGCTTCTTCTCCCCTCCCGCTTGCGGGAGGGGCCGGGGGTGGGCAAGTCTATTCTGTCGAAGCAGACACCACCTTGCACAACACCGCATCAACCTGCACCTGCGCGCCTGCGCTGACCGTCAGCCCCTCGATCACTCCGTCAAAGGGCGCTGTGAGGGCGTGTTCCATCTTCATCGCCTCAAGCACCATCAGCCGCTGCCCGGCGGTGACGGCCTGGCCTTCGGCGACATCGACCGCGATGACCTTGCCCGGCATCGGCGCGATGATCGCGCCATCGGCGGCGGAGGCTTGGCCGGTGCCGTCGTGGCGATAGGGAGCAACCTTGAAGACCGCTCCGTTCTCATACCGGAGCCCGTCGGCTGCGACTCCCTGAAAACCGGAATAGTTGTCGTCAACGCTTGCGGCTTGCTGAAAGGTTGCCGCGACGGCCTCCTCGCCATTCACCAGCAGACGGACCTTGGTATTTCGCGCAGCATTGAGGCGAAATCCAGCCAGCCCTTCGATGCGTTCGCGATCTTCTGCCCACCAATCGGGAATGACGGCTTCATTCGCTGCATCCTGAAGCGCAAAGGCCGACAGCTTCGGCTCGGCAGTCAATGCGTCGATATGTACGCCGATCGTCCCGGTCGTCATCTGACCGGACTGGTATTCGTCGAGAGCAAGCAGGCGATGCAAGAACCATGCGTTGCTGCGGACAGGCGAAATTGCGGTGACAGCACATGCGCGCCACATCCCGTCGATCGCGGTTTCGCGGTCCTCGGCGTGGTAAATGATCTTGGCGATCATCGGATCGTAGAACGGCGAGATTTCCGCGCCAGCCTCTACGCCGGTGTCGATGCGGCAATAGTCCGCGCCAAGGTTGGCGACTTCCAACCGCCCCGTGCTCGGCAAGAACCCCTTGGCCGGGTCCTCTGCATAGAGCCGCGCCTCGATCGCGTGGCCGTTGATCGACAACTCCTCCTGCCGCTTGGGCAGCGGCTCGCCGCTTGCGACGCGCAATTGCCATTCGACCAGATCGACCCCGGTGATTTCCTCGGTGACGGGGTGTTCGACTTGCAGGCGCGTGTTCATCTCCATGAAGAAGATGCGGTCGGCGCGCAGGCCTTCCGAGGCGTCGGCGATGAATTCGATCGTGCCTGCGCCCTCGTAATCGACCGCCTTAGCGGCGCGCACGGCGGCGGCGCAGATCGCCTCGCGGGTGGCTTCGTCCATGCCGGGGGCGGGGGCTTCCTCGATCACCTTCTGGTGTCGGCGCTGGAGCGAGCAGTCGCGTTCGAACAGGTGGACGACATTGCCGTGGGCATCGCCAAACACCTGCACTTCGATATGGCGGGGCGAGGTGATCCACTTTTCGAGCAGCACCTCGTCATTGCCGAAGCTGGCCTTGGCCTCGCGGCGGCAGCTTTCGAGGCTCGCGGCGAAGTCCGCAGGGGCATCGACCTTGCGCATCCCCTTGCCGCCGCCGCCTGCGACCGCCTTGATGAGGACGGGGTAGCCGATGGCCTCGGCCTCCTTGGTGAGGCGTTCCAGCGATTGGTCCGCGCCGAGATAGCCGGGGGTGACGGGAACACCCGCCTCGATCATTCGCGCCTTGGCCGCGTCCTTCAGCCCCATCGCGCGAATGCTCGCAGGCTTGGGGCCGACCCAGATCAGCCCAGCGTCCAGCACGGCCTGCGCGAAGTCGGCGTTTTCCGACAGGAAGCCATATCCGGGATGGATCGCGTCCGCCCCGGTCTGCTTGGCGGCGGCGATGATCTTCTCGCCGACCAGATAGCTTTCGGCAGCGGGCGAGGGGCCGATATGCACGCTCTCGTCGGCGCTCCGCACATGCAGCGCCTTGGCATCGGCATCGGAATAGACCGCGACCGTCGCGACGCCCATGGCGCGGGCGGTGCGCATGATCCGGCAGGCGATCTCGCCGCGATTGGCGATCAGGAGCTTGGTGATCATTGTGCGGGAGCCTCCGGCGCGCCGAGAGCCGCGCATTGGTCGGGCGGGACCATCGAGAAGCTGGTGTTGGCGATTTTCCACGCGCCGTCTCGCTTCACGAGGCTCATGGAGTTCACCCCGCAATGGCTGGTCTTGCCGCCCGCGATGAAGCGGTAGGGGCCCCACACCTGCGCCATGTCGCCCTCGATCAGGACTGTCTGGTAGATCATCCGCTCGTCGAGCCCCGGCGGGGACTTGAGCCAGTTCTCGAGGTGCTTGGCCACCGGCACGAAGAGGATCTTCGGCGCGGCGGGGTCCATGCGGTTGTGGATGGTGATCAGGCCCTGCGGGTCCATCGTCCGCGCCAGAGCGGTCTTGTCGTCGCTGCGCAGGGCGTCGAAGAAGGCATCGACAGCGGAGGTGACGTCAGCGTGCTCAGGGTAGGGATCCTGCGCAGCGAGCGGCGCGGCGGCGAGCGTGAGTGCTATGGCGGGAATGACTTTCATAGCGGTGGGATTAGCGTGGCTTGGTTGCAAAGGAAACCGCATCGCCACTTCGTCTTCCCGGCCCCCGAGCCGGGATCCCGCTCCCCACTTCTCCGCGGAAGAAAAGCTGGACCCCGGATCAAGTCCGGGGAGACGGATAGGTTGATTTGGGCCGGTAATCCGCAATGCCCCAATGGATCCCGCCCGCAGGCACCTTCTCGCGGTTGAGCACCGCCGAGAGGAACGCCCGCACGCCATAGAGCGCCTTCTCGCCCCGCGGCACGTAGGTGCGCGAATCCCACGCCTTCGTCCCCCGCGCGCGCACCTTGCGCCCGATCGCGCCATAGATACGCGCGGCGGAGAGCACCGCCCAGCGGCTGCGGAAGGGGAGTTTCGCCGCGCCCACGCGCGCTGCCGCCTCGTGCTTTTCCACCAGCGCCACCAGCCGAGCGGTCATCTCGGCGAGTTCCTTGCGGTGGTGCGGCTTGGTGTGCTGGCCGGGCTCGATATCCTGCTCGACCAGCCAGCTGATGGGGAGATAGCACCGCCCCGCCGCATCATCCTCGACGATATCGCGGGCGATGTTCGAAAGCTGGAAGGCGAGGCCCAAGTCATTCGCCCGGTCGAGCGTCTCCTGATCGTGAGGCGAGACCCCCATCACCACCGCCATCATCACGCCCACCGCGCCCGCGACATGGTAGCAATAGCGCAGCATGTCGGCCTCGGTGCGCGGGC
>NZ_JAMNXL010000003.1 GCF_023653175.1 Erythrobacter sp.
AGGTTGCGCCCGGTGCCGCAGGCGACCTCGAGCACCCGCATTCCGGGCCGCGCCGCCAGCCCCGCGATCAGCGTGTCGCGCCCGAACAGGTAATACTTGCGCGTGAAGTCATAGATGTGGCGCTGGCCGCGATAGACCTCGTCCATCAGCGCGGCGTGCGAGGGGCGGGGAGCGGAAGCCATCACGCCAGCTCGTAGACATGGACGCCGCCATAGATCGACGAACGATCGCGGCGGGTGAGGTCGGCGGAGACCTCTTCAAGGTAGCGCCACTGCGACAGGATCGCATCGTCCAGGCGGCCGGGCAGCAGGCTCGGCTCGGCAGCGGTGCGGAACAGCACCCGCGCGCCGGGGCGGCTGGCGCGGGTGATGCGGCTCCACAGGCCATCGAGCTGCTGGTTGTTCATCCAGTCCTGCGCATCGAGCAGCACGAAGCGGTCCATGCTCGCCTCCTCGCGAGCCTCGATCCAGCCCACCATGTTGGCGCGGGTCACGTCGAGCCGCCCGATCCGCTCGCGCATCGCCTCCCAGTTGGCGCGCTGGAGATAGGGCGGCAGGGCGGCGCTTTCCGAACGGTTGTAGCCGCGCCCGAAGGCCTGCCAGGCGAAGTAGTTGTCCTTGACCTCGAAATCGCAGGCGAGCTTTTCGAGCCGGCGGCGCAACACTTCTGCCATGCGCTCGTCGCCCGCAAGGTGCTCGAACTGCGCAGGGGGGATGCCGAGGCCAAACAGCGAGGCGGGCTGATCGGTCAGCCAGCGGATGAACTTCTTCTCGAACACGGGCGCCAGCTCCTGCTCGAACACCGCGCGCTGTTCCTCGAGCGTCTGGGCCTCGAGCAGCTTGCCGAGATCGATCTTGTAGAGCTTGGCAAAGACGTGGGCCAGGCCGATGAAATTGCCGAGCAATCCCTGCCGGTAGATGCCGCGCGTGAAGTAGCTGATGCGCTTGCGCCCGCGGATGTCGCGCTTTTCCCAATAGGCGCGGCTTTCCTCGTCGAGATGGGGCGCGATCATGGTCTTGTAGACCGCCGCGTTCTCCTTGTGGTCGGCGTGCGCGAAGAAGCGGTGGAAGCGCTCGTAATTGGGCAGGTGGCGGATAGCCGCGATCTTGAGACGCCCGAGCGCCACATGCGCATGGTTCAAGTCGACCGCGGTCACGCTCTCCGGGTTCGCAGTGAGGTAGGACAGCGCGTTGCAGCTCCCGCTGGCGATGCACATGACGCGGCTGTCGGGCTGGATGTCGAGGCCCTCCATGTCGACCACCGGGTCTTCCCAGATCTGGGCATAGACCAGCCCCTTGAAGGCGAGCGCAAACGCCTTGTCGAGCAGCTTGTCGCCGACCTTTGCATCCTTGCGGATCACCGCGTCTTCGATGATCCGCTTTGCCTGAGTAGCCATAGGGGGAGGGGGTCCTTGCCGTTACGTCAAGCGGTTGTCGTATTCGCGATGCGTTTCGTCAATGTGACGGTTTCCACAGGCTTATGCGCCAGAAGCGATGGGCCCCGCAATCGTCGCCGCATAGGCCGCCGGATCGGCATTGCCGCCGGTGAGCATGATGACGGTGTCCGCGTCGACCGGCACCTTGCCCGCGAGAGCCGCCGCCAGCGCCGCCGCGCCGCCCGGTTCGACCACCAGCCGCAGCTCGGCAAAGGCAAAGCGCTGCGCCGCGCGCACCTCGTCGTCGGTGACGGTGACGCCGGGTTCGGCGCGGCCGCGCAGCAGGCCGAGGTTCAATGGCTTGGTGACGTTGGGCTGGAGCGCGTCGCAGATCGTCTTGGGCGCATCCGGCGCGGCATGGACCAGCTCGCCCTTCGCGATCGCCTGCCCGACCATGTCCCAGCCGACCGGCTCCACCGGATGCACCGCGCTGCCGGGCGCGCCGAGCGCCAGCCCGGCGGTCAGCCCCCCGCCGCCGCAGCACGCCACGATCCGCGACGGCGCATGACCGAGCTGCGCGGCGATCTCGATCGCGGCCGAGCCTTGCCCCTCGATCACCCATGGATCGCCGAAGGCATGGACCAGCGAGCCGCCGCGCTCTTCGATCAGCCGCGCGGCCACCGCATCGCGGTCCTCGCCGGGGCGCTGGTAGAGCACCACCTCGGCGCCCAGCGCCTTGGTGTTGGCGAGCTTCACTTGCGGCGCATCATGCGGCATGACGATGGCCGCGCGGATGCCAAGCCGCCGCGCTGACCACGCAACGCCCTGCGCATGATTGCCCGACGACACGGCGACGACCCCCGCACGACGTTCCTCCTCCGTGAGGTTGGAAAGCCGCCACCACGCACCCCTGATCTTGAACGAACCGATCGGTTGCAGCGTCTCGGCCTTCACCCAGGCGCGCACGCCCCTGATCTTGACCGGCAGCAGCGGGGTGGGTGGGAGGATCGCTGCAACCGATGCGGCGGCGGCGATCACGCCTTCCTGGGTTGGCATTCTGACATCGGCTTGGATCATTTGTCCCCTCGGCTGCGTTGGACTAACTGGTTGCCGCATTGCTTCTGTCCGAAAACCGGTTCCCACTTTTCGGAGCAATGCTTTAAGGCGCGCGCAAGATTCGCATCACGAAAGGTTCCTATCATGTCGGCAGCTAAGTCCAGCACTGTTCTCGTCATCGGTGCGGGCGGGGTGAGTTCGGTCTGCGTCCACAAGATGGCGTTCAACCCCGAGATATTCCCCGAGATCCACCTCGCCAGCCGCACCAAGTCCAAGTGCGACGCGATCGCCGCGAGCGTCAAGGAGCGCTGCGGGCGCGATATCGCCACCTACGAGATCGACGCGGAGGAAGTCCCGGCGATGGTGCGCCTGATCCGCGAGACCGGCGCAGGGCTGGTGGTGAACCTCGCGCTGCCCTATCAGGATCTGCCGATCATGGACGCCTGCCTCGAAGCGGGAGTCGATTACCTCGACACCGCCAATTACGAGCCCAAGGACGAGGCCAAGTTCGAATATCACTGGCAGTGGGCCTATCAGGAGCGGTTCAAGGACGCGGGGCTGATGGCGCTGCTGGGGTCGGGCTTCGATCCGGGCGTCACCAGCGTGTTCACCATGTGGCTCAAGAAGCACAAGCTCAAGACCATCCGCCAACTCGACATCCTGGATTGCAACGGCGGTGATCACGGCCAGCATTTCGCGACCAACTTCAACCCGGAAATCAACATCCGCGAAGTGACCGCTCCGGCGCGCCACTGGGAGAACGGCGAGTGGGTCGAGACCCCGGCCATGTCCACCAAGGTCGGCTTCGATTTCGAGGCGGTCGGCCCCAAGAACATGTACCTGATGTATCACGAGGAGCTGGAAAGCCTCGCGAAGTTCGTCCCCGAACTCGAGCGCGCGCGCTTCTGGATGACCTTCGGCGATCAGTACATCACCCACCTCACCGTGCTCCAGAACGTCGGCATGACCAGCATCGAGCCGGTGCGCTATCAGGGCAAGGACATCATCCCGCTGCAATTCCTCGCCGCGGTGCTGCCCAAGCCCGAAACGCTGGGCGAGACCACCAAGGGCAACACCAATATCGGCGTGATCGCGACCGGCGAGGCGCTCGACGGTTCGGGCGAGAAGACGTTCTACATCAAGAACATCTGCTCGCACGAGGCGGCCTATGAGGAGACCGGCAATCAGGCGGTCAGCTACACCACCGGCGTACCGGCGATGATCGGCGCGGCCATGATGGTGCGCGGGGATTGGCGCGGGGAGGGCGTGTTCAACATCGAACAGCTCGATCCCGATCCCTTCATGGACATGCTCAACGCTCACGGGCTGCCGTGGACGGTCGAGGAGATGGACGGGCCGGTCGGGTTCTAGTATCGTCGGCCCTCTGATCGGGGGGCATCGGATGGCAGTCGGGTGGCGCGATAATGCCTTTCAGCCGGGCAAGGCGCTTGCCGGGGCGATTGCCGACAGGTGGTCCTGGCTGACCAAGCGCGGCGACCTTGAGCCGTTCCTGTGCTCGATGCTTGGCGATGTCTTCGCCGCCGACGGGGACGGGCAGGTGCACTGGCTGTGCTGCTCGGCCGCCGATGTGCGGCAGGTCGCCGCAAGCCGCGCCGCGTTCGATGCGATTTGCGCGCGAGGCGGCGACGAGGTGGATGAGTGGTTTGGCCCAAAGCTCATCGCGCGGTTGCACGCGGCGGGCAAGGTCGCCGGGCCCGGTGAGGCCTATATGTTCCTCACGCTGCCGATTTTCGCCGAATGCAGCTTCGAGCCCGAGAATTTCAAGGTCATGTCGGTCAACGACGTTTTCATCGGGCTGGCAGAGATACATCAGCTCTATCTCGGGATTCCCGACGGCACCAAGGTGCGACACTGGATTGTCGACTAGCAGGAGGCGCGCTGCGCGACTATGGGCGCTGCCATGCAAACCAAAGCCGGTGATCCGGGCGCCCCTGCCCATTTCGACCTGTCGCGTGTCGATGGAACCGCCTTTGGGTTCAACGTGGTGTCGCTTTTCCGATCGCCAAGGCTGTCGGCGGGATTGGCTTTCTTGTCCATCGCCGCCTGCAGCGCGCCTCCTCCGCCGCGCGAAGAGTTGCCGACGCTCGCCGTCGACACCGGCTGGCCGACCATTCCCGCAGGCACCAAGTTCGGCGAGGTCAGCGGGGTTGATGTCGATGCGCAGGGCAATGTCTGGGTGCTCCACCGCGCCGGGCGCAAGTGGGAGGAACCCTTCCCGAAGGAGCCGATCCCCGAACCCACCGTCTTCAAGTTCTCGCCCGATGGCACGCTGCTCGCCCAGTGGGGCGCGGGTGTGTTCGTCATGCCGCATGGCATCTCGATCGACGCCGAGGGCAAGGTCTGGATCACCGATGTGGCCCGCGAGCAGGTGTTCCGCTTCAGCGCAGAGGGCCGCCAAGAGCTGACCCTCGGCGAGCAGGGCGTCACCGCGCAGGACGCCGCCCATTTCGGACGCCCGGCGGACGTCGCCTTCCTGCTGGGCCGCGTCCTCATCGCCGATGGCTACGTGAACACCCGCGTCGCGGAAGTCTCGCCCGAGGGGGCGTTCATCCGCGACTGGGGCGACTTCAAGGTCGCCCACGCGGTCGCTGTCGACGAGACCCGCATCTATGTCGCCGACCGCGAGAATGCGCGCATTCAGATCTATGACCACGGCGGCAAACTGGTCGCCAGCTGGGCCTCGCCCGCCGGCAATCACACCTACGCCCTCAAGCCTTTGGGCGACGGGCGCGTGCTGGCGTTGGAGGGCCGCGACGGCGCCGACCGCAATGGCGCAGTGCTGCGCATCTATGCCGCGGGCGGCACCGCCGAGGCCGCTTACGACATCGGCCTGCCGGGCGACGACGCGAGCCTCGGGCATGATCTTGCGATCGGCCCGGACGGACATATCTACGCCACCGACGTCAATGGCGGACGTGTCGTGCGCCTTTCTCTTCCCTCCCGATCGGACAAATAGCCATGCAGACCAAGGCCGGTGATCCCGGGGCCTTCGCCCAATTCGATCTGTCGCGTGTCGACAGCCCCGCCTTCGTGGTCGACGCCGCGCGGCTGCGCGCCAATTGCCGCGTTCTGGCGGGCGTGCGCGATGCCGCCGCCGCAGACGGCGCGGACATCAAGGTCTTCGCCGCATTGAAGGCGTTCTCGATGTGGTCGGCAGCGCCGATCATCGGCGAATATCTCGACGGGGTCTCGACCTCGGGCCTGTGGGAAGCGCGCCTCGCGTCGGAGTTCTACGACGGCGAGATCGCGACCTACTCCGCCGCCTTCAAGCCCGAGGAGCTGGAGGAGATCTGCCGGCTGTCCGACCACGTGATCTTCAACTCGCCCTTCCAGCACCAACGGGCGCGCCTGATCCTCGACAACGCCGCAGCCAACGGCGCGCCGGTCAGCGTCGGCCTCAGGATCAACCCGCAGGTAGCAACCGGCGAGGTCGCCAAGTATGACCCCAGCGCCCCCGGATCGCGATTGGGCTTCCCGCTCGATCAGCTTACCGAGGAGCACATGGAGGGCGTCGAGGGCATCCACTTCCACAACCTGTGCGAACAGGATTTCGAGCCCTTGAAGGCCACGTGGGACCGGGTGTTCGACGTGATCGAGCCCTTCTTCGAGCAGCTCAAATGGATCAACATGGGCGGTGGCCACCACATCACCCGCGCCGATTACCAGCGCGAGGAGCTGGTGGAGTTCTTGCGTGACGCAGCCGCCGACACCGGCTGCCAGATCATCCTCGAACCCGGCGAGGCGGTCGCGCTCGACGCGGGCATTCTGGTCGGCACGCTGCTCGACACCCATTTCAACGAGATGCCGGTGGGGATCACCGACATCTCGGCGACCTGCCACATGCCCGACGTGCTCGAAGCGCCCTATCGGCCAGCGATGCTCGGCGAGATCGTCGATGAGGGGCTTATCCCGATCCGTCTCGGCGGCCCCTCATGCCTCGCGGGCGACGTGATCGGCGACTACCGCCTGCCGGTCCCCGCCGAGCCCGGCGCGCGTTTCGCCTTCCTCGACCAGGCGCATTATTCGATGGTGAAGACCAACACCTTCAACGGGGTCGCGCTGCCGAGCATCTGGATGTGGGACAGCGAAACCGACGCGCTCGACTGCATCAAACGCTTCGACTACGCCGATTTCCGCGACCGGCTGAGCTGAGCTGGCGGGCGAGGGGGGACAGATAGATGACCAGACTTCGGGCATTCGCGGCGGCGCTCGCCGTCGCCGGGGCAGCCGCGCCCGCGGCGGCGCAGGATTACGATGCGAAGCGCATCGTCATGTCGGTCACCCAGGCCGATCTGGCTGCGACGGTCACCGCGCTCGGGCACAAGGTGAGGGAGACCGGCAAGCCCGGCGAGACCTATCTTGCCGCCGAAAGCGAGGACGGGATCGTCTACCTCCTGTTCGGCACCGCCTGCGACGTGAGCGGTGTGCCCGGCTGCCAGGGGGTGATGATCCAGGCGCGCTTCGACCTTCCCGAGGGCACCAGTTTCGAGACCCTCGCCAAGGCCAACGACGCCCAGGCCGCGATCAGCGTCACCGCCGATTTCGAGGAGAAGTCGCTGGTCTTCACCCGCTATCACGTTCTCGATCAGGGGGTGACGATGGCCAATATCCGCGAGAACATCAACGTGCTGCTGAGCATCATCGGCGATGCCTATCCGGTGGCAGCGGGCGAGGATGCGGGCGGCTAGAGCGTTTTCGAGCCGGGTGAAATCACCCGGCGGCTCGAAAAACGCGGTAAAACAATAGCCTAGAGCGGCCGGTCCGATGCAATCGGATCGGAAACCGCCCTAGAGCTCGCCCGAGCCTGCCGGGTTCTGCTCCAGCACCCGTCCGCGCTCGTTCTGGTTGATCGCCAGCGCCAGCCCCGCCAGCGCCCCGAACTGGCGGGCGGCGCGCGCGGCGTTCTCGTGGTCCTTTGCGGCGTCCATCCCGCCGCTTTCGAACAGATTGCCCGCCTCGATGGCGATGATCACCTCGCCGCGGGCGAACAACGCGCGAAGCTCGCGCGCCTCGAAGGCGCTTTCGAGCCGCAGCAGATGCTCGACATAGCTCGGATGCACCAGCACCCGCGCCTCGACCTGATCGTCGGAATAGAGCGCGAAGGTCTCGCCGAAAGCGGGGTGGACCTGGTCGACGCGGTCGAGGCGGTGCCCCTCGAAGCGGACATGATCGCTCGCGCCGCCGAGGCCCAGCCACTTGCGGTGCTTGCCCGCGCGTTCGAGCAGCGTCGTCGAATGGAACCGGCGGCCGAAGCTCATGCGGATGATCGGCCCCCTGAACACCGTCACCCAGCGCCGGTTCTTGCCCGAACCGCGCTGCTCTTCGAGATGACATTCGTAGAGGTCGAAATCATGCCCCTCGAGCGTGCCATGCCAGCGATCCTCGAAGCTGGAGCGGTCGAAGCCGGGCAAGAGGCCATAGTTGCGCGCCGCCTCGAATTCGGGGCCGGGCTCGACCTCGGCGGCATAGGACAGGCCATGGCTGGCCGCGATTGCGCTGTTGATACCGGTCTTGATCGCCAGCTTTGCCGCGGCAATCGGGCGGTATCCCCACCAGGCCGCACCCGCGACGCCGGCGAAAGTTAGGATGCCTGACAGCTGCGTCGGCAGGGGGCTGAACCAGATGAAGGCGATCACCGGCATGAGGATCACCGCGCCCCACACCCAGCGGTTCGTCGCCTGCTTCTTCGCGCTTTCGCGCATGCCGTTCTGCCCGGCAAGCCAATCCGCCAGGCCGCCCTGCATCAGGGCGTTGATATCCGATCCCACTGGTCCCGCCATTATTTGCCGGTTAGCACCTCTCCCTTAACGAATATGCGCTAAGGAACGCGCAGAATTCAAGGAGGGCTTGCGCGTGATCGAGATTTTCGGCTGGCTGTGGACTTCGGCCATTCTGGTGATGGTGGTAGCGCTCGTCCTGCTCGCGATTGCCGCCTACAACAATCTCGTCGGCCTCAGGCAGAGCGTGCGGCAGGGGGTGGCCGATATCGATGCCCAGCTGCGCCAGCGGCATGATCTTATCCCCAATCTTGTCGAGACCGTGAAGGGCTATGCCGGGCACGAGGTGGCGACGCTCGAAGCGGTGATCGCGGCGCGCAATGCCGCCGCCAGCGGCGCACCGTCCTCGGGGGGCGAGCAGCAGCTGAAGAGCGCGCTCGGCAATCTACTGGCGCTGGGCGAGGCCTATCCCGACCTCAAGGCTTCCGCGAATTTCCAGTCGCTCCAGGGCGAGCTCGCCGATGTCGAGGACAAGCTGGCTGCCGCCCGCCGCGCCCTCAACGCCGCGACCGCGCGCTTCAACGCCGCGCGCGAATCCTTCCCGGCGGTGCTGTTTGCCGGAATGTTCGGATTCGCCGAGGCGGACTTCCACCGCCTCGACGCGAGCGAGCAGGGGACGGTCGACCAGGTGCCGCGGATCAGCTTCTGATTCGGCTCCAGAACGGGGCCAAACAGCGGATTTCCGGTCACATTCCGGTCGCGTTCGGGCTGTGGGCCGGATGATGTCTTCAAAAAGTAACATTTCCTCCCGGCGGGGTGCATTTTTCATTTGCATTTCCCCCCCCAGGCCCTAGATGCGCCCTTCCGCTGCCCCAAGGGGACTTCCAAACCGCAAGGCAGCTTGTCGTTTTATGGTTTTCACAAACCGTTTTGGGGGTCCCTTGAGTTGCACATCTATCCTGACGCACTGGCTGTAGTCCGCGACCTCCGTCCGGACGAACCCGTCATCCTCAATCGCCCGCACGCCGCGCGGCGCGCCGCCCGTTTCTTCGTCGAGAAGTTTCCGGGCAAGGTGCTCTATGCGGTCAAGGCCAACCCGGCGCCCGATCTGATCGAGGTGCTGTGGAGCGCCGGTGTCACCCACTATGACGTCGCCTCGATCACCGAGGTGCGGCTGGTGCGCGGCATCCTGCCTGACGCGGTGCTGTGCTTCATGCACCCGGTGAAGACCCCGGCGGCAATCCGCGAGGCCTATTTCGAGCACGGCGTGCGTACCTTCAGCCTCGACACATACGAGGAGCTGGAGAAGATCGTGGCCGCCTGCACCGATCCCGCGACCGGCGAGGCGCCGCGCGACCTGCGTCTGTGCGTGCGGCTGCGCGTATCTTCGGAATATTCCGAGCTCAGCCTCGCGTCGAAGTTCGGCTGCGACCTCATCGAAGCGCCCCAGCTGCTCCAGCAGGCCCGCCAGCATTGCGACTGGCTGGGCGTGTGCTTCCATGTCGGCAGCCAGGCGATGACGCCCTTCGCTTTCGTGCAGGCATTGGACCGCACCCGTGCGGCGATTGCCGAGGCGTCGGTCGTGATCGACATGATCGATGTCGGCGGGGGCTTCCCGAGCGCCTATCCGGGGCTCGAACCGCCGCCGATGGAAGATTACTTCGCGATCATCGCCAAGCACTTCGAAAGCCTGCCGATCGCCTACAACGCCGAGCTGTGGTGCGAACCCGGCCGCGCGCTGTCGGCCGAGTATTCGTCGATGATCGTGCAGGTGAACAAGCGCCGTGACGAGGAGCTTTACATCAACGACGGTGCCTATGGCGCCCTTTACGATGCCGCTCACGTTGCCTGGCGCTTCCCGGTGCGAGCGCTCGAGGACGACCTGATCGAGGAAGACGAGGATTTCGCCTTCTACGGCCCGACCTGCGACGATGCCGACTACATGAAGGGCCCGTTCAAGCTGCCCGCCGACATCCAGGCGGGCGACTATATCGAAATCGGGATGCTCGGCGCTTACGGCGCGGCGATGAAGACCGGTTTCAACGGCTATGGCAATGCCCAGGTCGTGACCGTGCAGGACGAGCCGATGATGAGCCTGTTCAACGGCACCCGCGTGCGCGAGGCGACCGACAACGTGGTGAGCCTGCGCTGACCCTTTCCGCCGCTCCGCCCGTTGAGGGCGGGGCGGCGGCGTTTACGCACATTTGTCACATAAATACCACAGGAATGACAAGAAGCCCGCTTGGCGGCGCAATTTTGTTAGGCTTTGAGCCGCTTGCCGATAACTTTCCGGTCCAAACGATCATTCTGGCACCGAGGAAGCATATCATGGCAATTCGCACCTCCTTCACCACCGGCAGCGCGCTTGTGGCCCTTGCGCTGGGCTGCGCGGCGCAGCCCGCCTTCGCGCAGGACGAGGCCGCCGGCGCCGAAACCGATCCCGCGGCCGTGGGTGACCCCATCATCGTCACCGGCACCCGCCGCACCGACCGCACGGTTTCCGAAAGCGCGGTGCCGATCGACGTGATCGGTTCCGATGCGCTGCTCAACCAGGGCACCACAGAGACCAACCGGCTGCTCAACAATCTCGTCCCCTCGTTCAATTTCCCGCAGCCCTCGCTGACCGACGGCACCGATTCGCTGCGCCCGGCGACCTTGCGCGGCCTTGCGCCCGATCAGGTGCTGGTGCTGGTCAACGGCAAGCGCCGGCATTCTTCGGCGCTGCTCAACCTCAACGGTTCGATCGGGCGCGGCTCCACCGGCGTCGACATGAACACCATCCCGCCGCTCGCGATCGATCGCATCGAAGTGCTGCGCGATGGCGCGGCCTCGCAATATGGTTCGGACGCGATCGCGGGGGTGATCAACATCCAGCTCAGGAAGGGCCAGGGCGGGCGCGCGCAGGTCACCTACGGCAAGTACATTACCACCATGGAGGACGTCGCCCAGGTCCAGAGCGTCGCGCCCACCACTGGGGCGAGCAACGATCCGGTGATCACCTATACCGGCGAGGACCGCAAGCGCCGCGATGGCGACACCGTCACCTTCGCCGCCAATTACGGTTTGCCGCTGGGCGACACCGGCTTCGTCAACATCACCGCCGAATACAAGGACCGCGATCCCACCAACCGCTCGGGCCCGGACATCCGCCGGCAATATTCCGGCGTGGGTGACGTCCGCGAGACCACCATCAATCGCTACAACCACCGGTTCGGTGACGGCAAGTCGGAGGACGTGAACCTGTTCGTCAACGCCGGCATCGATGTCGGGACAAGCTTCGAGCTCTATGCCTTCGGCAGCTATGGCAACCGCCAGGCCAACGGCGCGGGCTTCTACCGCCGCTCGCTCGACGCGCGCAACCGCGACTTCGCCAATGGCGGCGCGCCCTTCTATCCCGACGGGTTCCTGCCGCAGATCGATGCCGATATCGAGGATATCGCAGGGGTGATCGGGATCCGCGGCGAGACCGGCGGCTGGAACCTCGACCTGTCGGTCAACTACGGCAGCAACCGCCTCGATTACGGCGTTTCGAACAGCTGGAACGCCTCGCTCGGCGGGATCGCGAGCCCGACCGAATTCGACGCGGGCGGGCTGCGGTCGGGGCAGACCTCGGTCAATGTCGATGCCCAGCGCGACATCGACCTCGGCATCGGCGACAGCTCGATCGCCTTCGGGGGCGAGTGGCGCAACGAGAACTACAAGATCATCCCGGGCGAAGAGGCGAGCTACATCGCTGGGCCCTTCACCTTCTCGAACGGCGCAGCGCCCGGCGCGCAGGTGTTCCCGGGCTTCCAGCCCTCCACTGCGGTTGACGCCTCGCGTGACAGCTTTGCCGCCTATGTCGAACTCGACACCGATCTGTCGGACATGTTCAACGTGCAGGTCGCAGGGCGCTACGAGCACTTCTCGGACTTCGGCGACACGCTCAACGGCAAGATCGCCGCGCGCTTCGAGCCTGTCGAAGGGATCGCCATCCGCGGTTCGGCCTCGACCGGCTTCCGCGCGCCGGGGATGGCGCAGCAGTTCTTCTCGACCACCTCTACCAACAATGTCGCGGGCGTCGGGTTGATCGAGATCGGCACCTTCCCGGTCAATTCGCCGATCGCAGTGGCGCTGGGCGCACAGCCGCTCGAGCCCGAGGAATCGGTCAACCTCGGCGGGGGGGTGGTGTTCACCATGGTCGAGGGCCTCAGCCTCACGGTCGATTACTACAACATCAAGATCACCGACCGCATCGTGCTGACCGAGAACCTGCAGGGCGCCGACGTGGTCGCGCTGCTGCAGGCGGCGGGCGTGGTCGGCACTTCGGCGCGGTTCTTCATCAACGGCATCGACACCCGCACCGAGGGTCTCGATATCGTTGCGAGCTACCGCGTGCCCGATTTCGGCGCGGGCCGCTTCACGCTGACCGCGGGCTTCAACGTCAACGACACCGCGATCACCGACCGCAGGACATTCTCGGGCTTCGCCGCCCAGCGCCTGTTCGCGCGTCCGGAGAGCTTCCGCCTGACCGACGGGCAGCCGTCGAACAAGCTCAATATCGGGCTCGACTGGGACATGGCGCCGTTCGGCGCGAGCCTGCGGGCCAACCGCTTCGGTTCGGTGTTCCTGCCGATCGGTTCGAACAATGATCTCACCATCGCCAAGGGCGCGGCCCCGGGCGATGTGACGCTGTCGCCCAAGTGGGTGGTCGATCTGGAAGCGCGCTACACGCTGATGGAGCGCGTCCAGCTGGCGGTGGGGGCGAACAACCTGCTCGACGAATACCCCGACCGTTTGCCCTTCGGCGTCGTCGGCGGATTCAATTTCGGCCAGAATCAAGCATTTCTGCCCTATTCCTCGCAATCGCCCTTCGGTTTCAGCGGGCGGTTCCTGTACGGGCGCGTCAGCGTCGAGTTCTGATTGGCGGGCCGGAGCAGCGGGGCGAGGGCGCCTCGCTGCCTCGGCCAGCCCTTACAGCCGCACCTCGGCGACCTTGTCCTTGTAGTCCTGCTTGGGGTCGATCCCGATCAGCATCTTGATCCCCGCCACCAGCGAGGAGGCGTCGACCCAGATCTCGGCTTCCTCGGCATCGAGGCGGATCAGCGCGATCTTGGGGTCGTCCTTGCCTTCGTACCAGGCCGCGACGAAGCGGTTCCAGAGCCGGTCGATGGTCGCGCGGTCGCGGGTGGTGGACAGCTGGCCGTGGACCGTCGCCCACACGTCATGCCCCTTGGAGGCGAAGTGCGCCATCGCGCGCGGGCTTCCGCCGTCGAGCTCGGCCTGCTGGATCATGCGGTAGAGGTTGTTGTCGGTGGCGGTGAAGAACCACAGCGGGCCGTGGTAGTCGCCGTCAACATCCAGCTCGTCATCGAGCTGCGCTGTCATGGGACGGGCGTGGCCGTCCTCGCCCTCGGCCAGGCCGAGGAACATCGTCATGTCGCTGTTGAGCGCCTTCCAGAACTTGCGTCGGATCTCCGCGTCGGTCGCCATGCCTGTCTCCTTCGTTGGGGACAGGCGCTAGCGCCGACGCGGAGGAAAAGTTCCGCTCAGAAGACCTCGAAGAGACCGGCCGCGCCCATGCCGCCGCCAATGCACATGGTGACGACCACATACTTGGCGCCGCGGCGCTTGCCTTCGATCAGGGCGTGGCCGGTGCAGCGCGCGCCGGTCATGCCGTAGGGGTGGCCGATCGAGATCGAGCCGCCGCTGACGTTGAGGATGTCGTTGGGGATGCCGAGCGTGTCGCGGCAGTAGAGCACCTGCACCGCGAAGGCCTCGTTCAGTTCCCACAGCCCGATGTCGTCCATCTTGAGGCCGGTTGCCTTGAGCAGCTTCGGGATAGCGAAGACCGGGCCGATGCCCATCTCGTCGGGCTCGGTGCCCGCGACCGCCATGCCGACATAGCGGCCGAGCGGCTGGAGACCGCGTTGTTCGGCAATCTTGGCTTCCATCAGCACGCTCGCCGAGGAACCATCCGACAGCTGCGAGGCATTGCCCGCAGTGATGCACATGCCCGGGCCCATCACCGGCTGGAGGCTCTGGAGGCCTTCGAGGGTGGTCTCGGGACGGTTGCCCTCGTCCTTGGAGAGGGTGATCTCCTTCTGCGAGACTTCCTTGGTCTCCTTGTCGACCACGTTCATGGTGACGGTGACGGGGACGATCTCGGCGTCAAGGCGCCCTTCGGCCTGCGCGGCGGCGGTGCGCATCTGCGACTGGTAGGCGTATTCGTCCTGCGCTTCGCGGCTGATGTTGTAGCGCTTGGCGACGGTCTCGGCCGTGCCGAGCATCGGCATGTAGACGTCCTTGTGCATCGCGATCAGCGAGCGGTCGGGCGAGACGCGCATCTCAGGGGTCTGGACGAGGCTGATCGAATCCTGCCCGCCGCCGACAACGATATCCATGTTGTCGACGATGATCTGCTTGGCGGCGGTCGAAATCGCCATCAGGCCCGAGGAGCACTGGCGGTCGATGGTCTGGCCGCTGACAGTGACCGGGCAGCCGGCACGCAGTGCGACCTGGCGGGCGATGTTGCCGGCCTGAGTCCCTTGCGTGAGGACGGTGCCCCACACCACATCGTCGATCTGGCCGGCCTCGATCCCGGCGCGCTCGATGGCCGGCGCGAGGCTGAGGGCGCCGAGCGTCGGCCCGGGCGTGGCATTGAAGGCGCCCTTGTAGGCGCGGCCGATGGGGGTGCGGGCGGTGGAAACGATAACAGCGTCACGTGCCATGATAGGGGGTATCCTTGTTCTGAGGTTCAGTCGGGGAACCGTACCGCCCCGTCTTCGAGCGGCAGGTCGAGCGCGCCGCAGATCAGCGACACGCCGTGATAGAAGGCGGTGAGCTGGACGATTTCGAGCACTTCTTCTTCCGAGAAGTGCGCCCGAAGGTCAGCCCAATGCGCGTCGGAGAGACGCTTTTCGTCGAGCAGGGCATCGACGCCGGCGATCAGTGCGGCCTCGCGCGCGGCCCACACCGGATCAGCGGCCGAGCCGTGCACCAGAGCGCGCTGCTGCGCCTCGTCGATGCCGGCTTTTTCCGCAAAGCCGCGGATGTGGACGCCGTATTCGTACTCGCAGCCGCAGCGCGCCGTGGTGCGGTCGATCACCAGCTCGCGTTCGCGCAAGGCCAGCGGGCCGCGGTCGAGCATCGAGCCGGCGGTGAACTTGCCCCATGCGCGCTCGTGCTTGGCGAGCGTGGTGAACAGCTTCAGCGGCGGCGCACCGCGCATCAGCACGGCCATCGCCCGGGCGAAAGGCTCGGGGTAGGGCTCTGCGAGAGGTTCGATGCGCGCCATCGGGCTCACACGAAGTATTGTGTGATCCACTCGGCCATCAGCGCGGGCTTTTCCTCGCCCTCGATCTCGATGGTGATTTCGCAGGTTTGCTGCCACTGGCCGGGGCGCTTCTCGACCATTTCGGTGAGCTTCCAGTGCCCGCGGATGCGCTTGCCGGCGCGGACCGGGGCGATGAAGCGGGTCTTGTTGCCGCCGTAGTTGACGCCCATCTTCACGCCGTCGATGCGCGGAGCGCCGCCCTGGGCGCCGAGATAGGGGATCATCGACAGCGTCAGGAAGCCGTGGGCGATCGTGCCGCCGAACGGCGTCATCTTCGCCATCTCTTCATTGACGTGGATGAACTGGTGATCACCGGTCGCCTCGGCGAACTGGTTGATGCGTTCCTGGCTCATCTCGGCCCATTCGCTGGTGCCGATCACTTCGCCGACCTTGGCGGCCAAATCCTGCGGGTTCATCAGGGCTCCTCCTTGTGTCCGCGAAGCCGCCCGATCCGTGGCCGACTTCGCTGTTTGCGCCGGGCTACATGGCGCAACACAAGGGGGAGCGCAACGTCCAGCGCTATGCCGCTACGGCACCGCGCATCTGGCCCGCGACCGCAGCCTTCCTTGCCGCGCTTCGCTCGAGCAGGCCGCGCGCCGAATCGATGCGCAGGCAATAGGTGTTGAGGCCGATCTGGAGACCCACCAGCATCAGCATCACCGGCTGATAGGCGATCCCCTGGAACAGCGCCCCGACAAGGTAGATCAGCGCCCCCATCTGCAACGCGGCGGCGAGCGGCGCGATCCAGCGGGTCGTCTCGTCCTCGGCCTTTTTCCAGCGGCGCTGGATACGCTCCATCTGCCACAGGCCCGTCAGGTGCAGCAGCAGCCACATGCCGAGCCCCGGCCAGCCCTGTTCGCCCAGCATTTCGAATACTGAGGAGTGGTAGGCCCGCGCCTTGTCCTCGACCTCGGTGTATTCGATTGTGGTGGTGTTCCCGTCGGTCTTCTTGACCGGCATGGTGTAGGTGAACTTGTTCGCGCGATAGGCATCGAACCCGCCGCCAAGGGGCTTGGTCTGGACATAGTCGAGCGTCCAGTTCCACACCGCCACGCGGGTCGAGGCGCTCTCGTCACCGCCGGGTTCGGCGATGGTCGCCATGCGGTCGTAATAGGATTGCGGCAGGAAGGGCAGGGCGGTGAGCCCCAGCACGCCGGCCCCGGCGATGAACAGGATGCGCTGCTTCGAGTAGCGCAGCAGCAGCACCGCCAGCGCGGCAATGCAGAGCAGCCCCGTGCGCGCCTCGGTGCCGATCGGCACCAGCAGCGCGGAAAAGGTCAGTGCGGCGGCAAAGGCCGTCACCGTCCAGTGCTTGGGGAAGATCGTGCCGTGCTTGACGAACCACCACAGCAAGGGGATCAGCCCGATCGCCACGGTCGCCAATGTCGAGCTTTCGTAGATGCCAGAGTTGTCGTCGACGAAGAAATTGAGCTCGCCATAGCCGCCCCCGCCGGTCACCACCTTGAGGCCGGTGGCGATCACGATCATCGCCACGCTCAAGACCAGCGATAGCGCCAGGCCCTCGATCCGCGCGCGGGTGGTGAGGGTGAGGGGCAGGAAGATCGCGAAGAGCAGCGCCTTCCACACCCAGTCCCACTTGGTCTGCGCATCGAGCGGGAAATCGGCATTGGACGTGGTCCACCAGCAATAGAAGAGCAGGCCCAGCATCAGGCCCTGCCGCAAGGTGAAGCGCGCGCCCTCCTTGCGGTCCAAGGCCAGCCACCCGCCGAAGGCCGCGGCAAAGGCGATCAGCGACAAGGGCAGGGTGGTGATGATCGAATAGCCGATCCGCTGCGGCGCGAGGATGTCGATATAGACATAGAGCAGCACCCACAAAAACGGGCGCCGGAGGCCGAGCAGCATGGCATAGGCGATGAAGACGAGGAAGAAGAGGTCCTTCACTGCGCCCTCTCGTCTGAATTTGCCCCGTGCTCGCCGCGCGCACGGCGGGCTTCGTTGCGGCCCAGGGCGCTGGCAGCCTTGCGGTTGCCGGCGGTCTCGGACTTGATGTCATCCAGCAGCGGGTCGACATCGAGCCCGTCGCGCAGCACCAGCCGCATCATCGCGACCGCGAGCAGGCCATGGCCGAGGGCAAGGGCGAAGGTGTCGATCATGGGTCAGGCGGGTTCCGCAAGCGTCATGGGTGAGCCTTACTCCCAGCCAGTTGACGCGGCGTTAAGCACGCCTGCGATAGAGAACACGGCCATGACCCGCGTCCTCCACGTCCTCGACCATTCGCTGCCGCTCCACAGCGGCTACACCTTCCGCACGCGCGCCATTCTGAAAGCGCAGGAGGGCCATGGGCTGGAGGTGCGCGGGATCACCGGGCAGCGGCACAATCTCGAGGCGGCCGTGACAGGCCGGTGCGAGGAAGCCGATGGGCTCATCTTCCACCGCACCCCCGGCACGCCCTCCGGCCCGGCACCCTTGCGCGAACTGGGCGAGATCGAGGCGCTGACCGCCGCGATTATCGGCCTCGCCGACGAATGGCGCCCCGACATCATCCACGCCCATTCGCCTGCCTTGTGCGGCGCGGCCGCGATGCGTGCCGCGCGGGCGCTGGGCGTGCCTTTCGTCTACGAGATCCGCGCCTTCTGGGAGGATGCCGCGGTCGGCAACCTGTCGGGCACCGAGGGCAACCTCAAATACCGGCTGACCCGTGCGCTCGAGACCAGCGTGGCGCGCGCGGCGGACGCGCTGTTCACCATCTGCCACGGATTGAAGGACGATCTGGCGTCGCGCGGCATTCCGGAGGCGCGCATCAATGTCATGCCCAACGGGGTCGACCTCGGCCTGTTCGGCGATCCGCTCCCGCGTGACGAGGCGCTGGCGGGCGAACTCGGCATCGCGCCGCAAGCGCCGGTGATCGGTTATATCGGCAGCTTCTATGCCTATGAGGGAGTCGACGATCTGATCGCCGCCATGCCGCTGCTCCGCCAATCGCACCCGGATGCGCGCCTGCTGCTGGTGGGGGCAGGGCCGATGGACGCAAGCTGGCGCGCCGCCGCCGCCGCGCTGCCCGAGCCTGCGGCCGTGATCTTCACCGGCCGCGTGCCGCACACCGCGGTGGAGCGCTACTATTCGCTGGTCGACGTGCTCGCCTATCCGAGGAAAGCGCAGCGCCTCACCGATCTGGTCACGCCCTTGAAGCCCCTGGAAGCCATGGCCCAGCGCCGCTTGGTCGCGGCATCAAGCGTCGGCGGGCACCGCGAGCTGATCGAGGACGGGGTGACGGGCACGCTCTTTGCTCCCGACGATCCCGCCACCTGCGCCGCCGCGCTCGCCCGCCTGCTCGACAATCGCGGCGAATGGGAGGCGATGAAGGCGCGCGCGGTCGATCACGTGCGCACCCGCCACGACTGGGCCGGGAACGCGCGGCATTATCTCTCTGTTTACCATCTCTTGCTAGCCCATGGTGATACTGACGGCGCGCCGCGCGCTGTCGCACGCATGGGGTAGTTGTCGCATGGCAAAGGGGCGCAAGGGCAAGTCGGAGCAGGGCAAGCGCAAGACGAGCTTGCCGCGTCCGGCCCGCATGCCGCTCGCCGCGCACCGGGCCTTCGCGCCGCTGCTGGGCCTGTGGGGCCTGCTGCTCGGCGCGGGCATGGTCCTGGTGCTGCCGACCGCGATGGTCGAGCAGATGCTCCGCGGCACGCTGATCGGTACCTGGCCCGCCGCGCAGTCGGCGCTCGCCTGGATTGTCGGCGGTCTGCTCGGAGGGCTGTTGTTCGCCTTCGCCGCCTATCACCATGTCGGCGCGCGCCGCGGCGTGCGCAGTCCCTCGGTGGCCGAAATGGCCGCGCGCCGGGTGACCCCGATCAATCCCGCGCGCGACTTGGGCTCGCTGCGGCTCGACGATCCGGTCGAGACCATGCCCTTCACCACGCCCGCATGGCGCGATGCCGAAATCGGCGATCCGCTGCCAGCGCCTGAGCCCGCTCCTGCGCCCGAGCCGCGCGAGCTCGATCTGGCCGATTTTGCCGAACTGTCCGGCCGCAACGCGGTGTGGGTCGAGGAGGCGGCGCCTGCCGCGCCCGCCGTGTCCCGACCCGCGCCCGCGCCGGTCGACCCCGCGCCCGCTGATCCGGTCGCAGCTATCGGCGCCCGAACCGCGCGCGCGGCCACGGCTGGCTTGCCCGTCCCGGGCACCGCCGCGCTTGCTCGCCTGCGCGCCGTGCCGGCCAGCGAATTGAGCCTCGCCGAGATGGTCGAACGCTTTGCCGCCGCGCTCCACGAGGTGCGCGAGACCGCGCCCGGCCGTAGTCTCGGGCCCGGCGATCTGGCCGCGCGCGAGGCGGCGCTGGGCGAGGCCCTCAAGGCGCTCGAGGCACTGAGCGGCAAGGGCCGTCCCGCGCCGCGCCTGCCGCGCCGCGACGAACCGCTCCACGCTGCGCGCGCCCGCTTCCAGTCGCACTACGAGCGCGCCCGCGGGGCGGCCTGAGGTCGGGCCCGGGATGGGCTACATCGGCGCAAAAGCTGCAACCGACTGGGCCGGAACCTGCATGCCGCGCAATCAACCTAAAGTCTGAATAGGTCTGCGAGAAATATTACTTCGCGCGACACCCTTGCCAAACCCGCTTCCTGTCGGCATGAGAGCCCCGAAAACGGGCAATGGCCACCCCGGGCGGGGGGCTGCGCCCGATAGACCTGCCAGAGGCGTGTTCCTTTGCATGAGCGATCATGCGAGTGAGGTTCGCGCCTCTCGGCATCTGACAGATCGGATTTGACGCATGGGTTACCCTAACGCCCAGGGTCTCTATGACCCCGCCAACGAACATGACGCCTGCGGCGTCGGCATGGTTGCGCATATCAAGGGCGAGAAAAGCCATGCGATCATCGCGCAGGCGCTCGAGATTCTCGAGAAGCTTGACCACCGCGGTGCGGTCGGCGCGGATCCTTTGCTGGGCGACGGCGCGGGGATTCTGATCCAGATTCCCGATCCGCTGATTCGCGCCTGGGCGGCGGCGAACGGCCATGATCTGCCCGCCGCCGGCGAGTATGGCGTGGGGATGTGCTTCCTGCCGCAGGACGCGGCTGCGCGCGACTTCGTCAAGGCGCGGATGGAAGCATTCACCGCCAAGGAAGGCCAGCGCTTCATCGGCTGGCGGCAGGTGCCGGCGACGCCCGCCGGCCTCGGCGCGGCGGTGATCGCTTCGATGCCGGTGATCGAGATGGCAGTGATCGCGCGCGGGTCCAACTGCTCCGATCAGGACGCCTTCGAAAGGAAGCTGCTGACGATCCGCAAGCAGGTGCAGAACCCGCTTGCCATGCTGGCCGAAAAGCACGGCCTGCCCGGTGTCACCCAGACCTATATCCCGTCCTTCTCGACCCGCACCGTGGTCTACAAGGGGCTGCTGCTGGCGACGCAGGTCGGCTCTTTCTATGATGACCTGCGCGATCCTGCCTGCGTTTCGGCGCTGGGCCTGGTTCACCAGCGCTTTTCGACCAACACCTTCCCCTCGTGGCGCCTCGCCCACCCGTTCCGCTTCATCGCCCACAATGGCGAGATCAACACCGTGCGCGGCAACGTCAACTGGATGAACGCCCGCCGCCGCACCATGGAAAGCGAGCTGCTGGGGCCCGATCTCGACAAGATGTGGCCGATCATCCCGCACGGGCAATCGGACACGGCCTGCCTCGACAATGCCTTGGAACTGCTGATCGCCGGCGGCTACAGCCTCGCCCATGCGATGATGATGCTGATCCCGGAAGCCTGGGCCGGCAATGCGCTGATGAGCCCCGAGCGGCGCGCCTTCTACGAATATCACGCCGCGCTGATGGAGCCGTGGGACGGCCCCGCATCGGTGTGCTTCACTGACGGCCGCCAAATCGGCGCGACGCTCGACCGCAACGGCCTGCGCCCTGCGCGCTTCTGCGTGACGAAGGACGACATCGTCTGCCTCGCCTCGGAAAGCGGTGTGCTGCCGTTTGCGGAAAGCGACATCGTGCGCAAATGGCGGCTCCAGCCCGGCAAGATGCTGCTGATCGACCTCGAACAGGGCCGCATCATCGAGGATGACGAGCTCAAGGCCGATCTCGCCAAGGCCGAGCCCTATGCCGAGTGGCTGCATCAGGCGCAGTACAAGCTCGAGGACATCACCGAGGTGGTGCCCGAACTCGCCGCGATCCCGGCGGAGGACAGCACGCTGCTCGTGCGCCAACAGGCGTTTGGCTACACGCAGGAGGATATCTCCCGCTTCCTCGAACCGATGGCGGTGGATGCGGATGATCCGATCGGCTCGATGGGCACCGACACGCCGATCGCGGTGCTGAGCGACCGCGCGCGGCTGCTCTACGATTACTTCAAGCAGAACTTCGCGCAGGTCACCAACCCGCCGATCGATCCGATCCGCGAAGAACTGGTGATGAGCCTCACCAGCATGATCGGCCCGCGCCCGAATCTGCTGGGCCGCGATGCGGGGACGCACAAGCGGCTCGAGGTCGACCAGCCGATCCTCACCAACGAGGATCTCGCCAAGATCCGCTCGGTGGAAGAGGCATTGGATGGCGCGTTCCGCTGCGCGACTATTGACATCACGTGGGATGCCAAGAGCGGGGCTGAAGGCCTTGAAATGGCTTTGAAGGAAATGTGCTGGGCCGCGACCGAGGCGGTGCTGCAGGATCACAACATCCTTGTGCTGTCCGACCGTGGGCAGAGCGAAACCCGCGTCCCCATGCCCGCGCTGCTCGCCACCGCCGCCGTCCACCACCATCTGGTGCGGCAGGGTCTGCGCATGCAGACCGGCCTCGTGGTCGAGACCGGCGAGGCGCGCGAGGTGCACCACTTCTGCGTGCTCGCGGGCTACGGGGCGGAAGGCATCAACCCCTATCTCGCCTTCGAGACGCTTGAAGCGCTGCGGGTGAAGCGGCACTCGGATCTGCCTGCGACCAAGGTGCAGCAGAACTTCATCAAGGCCATCGGCAAGGGCATCCGCAAGGTCATGTCCAAGATGGGCATCTCGACCTACCAGTCCTATTGCGGCGCGCAGATCTTCGATGCGGTGGGGCTTTCGACCGCCTTCGTGGAGAAATACTTCACCGGCACCGCGACCACCATCGAAGGCATCGGCCTTGCCGAAGTCGCCGAGGAAGCGCTGCGCCGCCACGGTCAGGCCTACGGCGACAACCCGCTCTATGACGGGATGCTCGATGTCGGCGGCATCTACCAGTACCGCCTGCGCGGCGAGGAACATGCATGGACCCCGCAGAATGTCGCCCAGCTTCAGCACGCGGTGCGCGGCAATGATCCGAAGAACTATGCCGAGTTTGCCGCCAGCATCAACGAGCAATCGGAACGGCTGCTGACGATCCGGGGCCTGCTCGAATTCAAGAAGGCCGCGCAGCCGATCCCGCTCGAGGAAGTCGAACCGGCGAGCGAGATCGTGAAGCGCTTCTCGACCGGCGCGATGAGCCTGGGCTCGATCAGCCACGAAGCGCATTCGACCATGGCGATCGCGATGAACCGCATCGGCGGGCGTTCGAACACGGGTGAGGGCGGGGAGGAGCCGTTCCGCTTCAAGCCGCTCGCCAACGGCGATTCGATGCGCAGCCGCATCAAGCAGGTTGCCAGCGGCCGCTTCGGCGTGACCACGGAATATCTCGTCAATTCGGACGATATCCAGATCAAGATGGCGCAGGGTGCCAAGCCCGGCGAGGGCGGGCAGCTGCCCGGGCACAAGGTCGACAAGCGGATCGGCGCGGTTCGCCACTCGACGCCCGGCGTGGGCCTGATCTCGCCGCCGCCGCACCATGACATCTATTCGATCGAGGATCTGGCGCAGCTGATCCACGATCTCAAGAACGTGAACCCGGTCGCGCGGATCTCGGTGAAGCTGGTGTCCGAAGTGGGCGTCGGCACGGTGGCGGCGGGGGTCTCCAAGGCGCGCGCGGATCACGTGACGATTGCGGGCTATGACGGGGGCACGGGTGCTTCGCCGCTGACCTCGTTGACGCACGCGGGCTCGCCGTGGGAGATCGGTCTGGCCGAGACGCAGCAGACACTGCTGCTCAATGACCTTCGCGAGCGGATCGCAGTGCAGGTCGATGGCGGGCTGAGGACTGGCCGCGACGTCGCCATCGGCGCGCTGCTGGGCGCGGACGAGTTCGGCTTTGCCACCGCGCCGCTGATCGCCGCCGGGTGCATCATGATGCGCAAGTGCCACCTCAACACCTGCCCCGTCGGCGTCGCCACGCAGGACCCGGTGCTGCGCGCGCGCTTCACCGGTCAGCCCGAGCACGTGGTCAACTACATGTTCTTCGTCGCGGAAGAACTGCGGCAGATCATGGCCCAGATGGGCATCCGTACTGTCGCCGAGATGGTCGGCCGGGTCGACCTGCTCGACACCCGCCGCATGGAGCGGCACTGGAAGGCGCGCGGGATCGATCTGGGCCGCATCCTGCATCAGGTGCCGCTCAAGGAAGGGGCCTCGCTGCGCCAGATCGGCATTCAGGATCACGGGCTCGGCGGCGCGCTCGACAACCGGCTGATCGCCGATTGCCGCACCGCCATCGACACCAAGACGCCGGTGCAGCTCGAATACGAGGTGCGCAACGTCAACCGCACGGTCGGCGCGATGCTCTCGGGCGAGATCGCCAAGGCGCACGGGCACGAGGGCCTGCCGACCGACACGATCCGCATCAACCTCACTGGTGTTGCGGGCCAGAGCTTCGGCGCCTGGCTTGCCCACGGGGTTACGCTCGATCTGGTCGGGGATGCCAACGACTATGTCGGCAAGGGGCTCTCGGGCGGGCGCATCATCGTGCGCCAGCCTGCCGAGGCTCCGCGCGAAAGCCAAGACAACATCATCGTCGGCAACACGGTGATGTACGGCGCCATTGCGGGCGAGGCCTATTTCAACGGCGTCGCGGGCGAGCGCTTCGCGGTGCGCAATTCGGGCGCCATCGCGGTGGTCGAAGGCACCGGGGACCATGGCTGCGAATACATGACCGGTGGTGTGGTGGTGGTGCTCGGCAAGACCGGGCGTAACTTCGCGGCCGGGATGAGCGGCGGGGTCGCCTATGTCTATGACCCCGATGGCACCTTCACGAACCTCGTCAACCACGCGCAGGTCGATCTGCTGCCGGTTTCGGCCGGGCCGGATGCGGAAGAGGGGACGGGCCGCCCGGCCCAGCGCCCGCGCTCGGTTCACGATTTTGGAATGGGCGACATGCTGCGCCACGATGCCGAGCGGCTGCGTATTCTGGTCGAGCGCCACCAGCTCCACACCGGCAGCAAGCTGGCGGGCGAGTTGCTGGCCAATTGGGACGCGGCGCTCGGGCGCTTCGTCAAGGTAATGCCGCGCGATTATGCCGCTGCGTTGAAGCGCCTCGAGGCCGAACGCCACGAAGCCGCCAGCGTCGCTGCCGAATAGTTTTCAGGAACGAGACAATACAATGGGCAAGGAAACCGGATTTCTCGAGCTGGACCGCCGCGAGCGGGATTATCTAGATCCCCAGGAACGGCTGAAGAACTACCGCGAATTCGTCATCCAGCCGGATGATGCCACGCTGACGGGGCAGGCCTCGCGCTGCATGAATTGCGGCATTCCCTATTGCCACAACGGCTGTCCGGTGAACAACATGATCCCGGACTGGAACCACCTCGTCTACGAGGCGGACTGGAAGCGTGCGCTCGACAACCTCCATTCCACCAACAATTTCCCCGAGTTTACCGGCCGCATCTGCCCAGCGCCCTGCGAGGCGGCGTGCACGCTCAACATCATCGACCAGCCGGTGACCATCAAGTCGATCGAATGCGCGATCGTCGACCGCGGGTGGAAGGAAGGCTGGGTCAAGCCGCAGATCCCCGCCCAGAAGACTGGCAAGTCGGTCGCGGTCGTCGGTTCGGGCCCGGCGGGCCTTGCCTGCGCGCAGCAGCTCGCGCGTGCCGGGCACAGCGTCACGGTGTTCGAGAAGTCGGACCGCGTCGGCGGCCTGCTCCGCTACGGCATTCCCGACTTCAAGATGGAAAAGCACCTCATCAACCGCCGCGCCCAGCAAATGGAAGCCGAAGGGGTGACGTTCAAAACCTCCAAGGAGGTCGGCGTCGACATCTCGTTCGCCAGCCTGAAGGAGAATTTCGACGCGGTGGTGCTGGCGGGCGGCGCGGAAGATGCGCGCGCGCTGGCGATCCCCGGCGCGGAAATGCCCGGCGTGCGGCTCGCGATGGAATTCCTCACCCAGCAGAACAAGCGCGTCGCGGGCGACGATGAATTGCGCGCTGCCCCGCGCGGCAGCCTGACTGCGACCGGCAAGCACGTGGTCGTGCTAGGCGGCGGGGACACCGGGAGCGACTGTGTCGGCACCTCGAACCGGCAGGGCGCTTTGAGTGTCACCCAGCTCGAGATCATGCCCAAGCCGCCGGAAAAGGAAGACAAGGCGCTGACCTGGCCCGATTGGCCGATGAAGCTGCGCACCTCCTCCAGCCACCAGGAGGGCGTCGAGCGCGACTGGGCGGTGCTTGCCAAGCGCGTGATCGGTGACGGCGAGAAGGTCACCGGGCTCGAATGCGTGCGCGTCGAGTGGGTAGACCGGCAGATGCAGGAAATCGCCGGCAGCGAATTCACCATCCCGGCCGACCTGATCCTGTTGGCGATGGGCTTCGTCGGCCCGCGCAAGGCCGGACTGCTCGAACAGGCGGGCGTCACGCTCGACCCGCGCGGCAATGTCGCGGCAGACACGAACAGCTATGCGACCAGCGAGCCCAATGTGTTCGCCTGCGGCGACATGCGGCGCGGGCAGAGCCTGGTCGTCTGGGCGATCCGCGAGGGCCGTCAGGCCGCACGCGCGGTCGACGAGGCGCTGATGGGGGTCTCCGAACTCCCGCGCTGAGGCAGGCAGGCGCGCCTGATCCGCCGCGCGCCCGCCCCCCGCCGCGCGCGCGGTCAGGAGGGCTTGAACTTCTGCTTGTGCCCGGGCTTCTTGGCGTAGGCGGGCTTGCCCGGATTGGGGCCGCTGCCCGGCTTGACGAACCCGCGCTGCGGCGGCTTGGCCTTGACGAAGGCATTGTCGGCGCCGCTGCGCGAGGGGCGGCGCTGGCGGTTGCTGCGCGCCGCTTCGCGCGGGCCGGCGTCCGAGCGTTCGATCCGCACCGACTCCTCGTCGCCCTCGCCCTCGCCGGTGCGCGCGGCTGTGGCGGCATACTTGTCGGCGAGTGCACGCGGAATCTGGAAATAGGTCTCGGCCTGCCCGATGCGGATTGCGCCGATCTCCCCGCGCGTCACGTGCCCGCGGCGGCAGATCAGCGGCAGCAGCCAGCGCGGGTCGGCGCCGTCGCTGCGGCCGATCTCCATCCGGAACCACACCGTGTCCTCGAAACCGGGACGATGGCGCTCCTTCTGCGCCTCGCGGCTGTTGGCGACGATCTCCTCGGGCTCGGGCATCCGCGCGCGGTGGGCGTGGACAAGCATCGCGGCGATGTCTTCGGGCGAGCGCTCGGCGAGCAGGCGCTGGGCGAGCTCGCGGTCGGCCTCGTCGAACTCGGTGGGCGCGAGGAGCTTGCCGAGCAGGCGCTCGCGGTCGCGCTGCGCGATCATCTCGCGGTCGGGCACGTCCTGCCACTCGGCATTGATACCGGCGCGGCCGAGCATCGCCTCGACCCGGCGGCGGGCGGAGAAGGGCACGATCAGCACCGCCACCCCCTTGCGCCCGGCACGCCCTGTGCGGCCCGAACGGTGCTGGAGCGTTTCGGCGTCGCGCGGCAGCTCGACATGGACGACGAGGCTCAGCCCCGGCAGGTCGATCCCGCGCGCGGCAACATCGGTCGCCACGCAAACGCGGGCGCGGCCATCGCGCAGCGCCTGCAGCGCCTGATTGCGCTCGCCCTGCGAATGCTCGCCCGACAGCGCCACGACTGCAAAGCCGCGCTCCTGCAAGGTCGCGTGGAGGTGGCGCACCTTTTCACGCGTGGCGCAGAACAGGATCGCGGTTTCCGCCTCGTGGAAGCGCAGCAGGTTGACCACCGCGTTCTCGACCTCGGGCGGGGAGACGGTGACCGCCTGATAGGCGATGTCGCCATGCCCGCGGCCGCCTTCGCTGATCGTGGCGATGCGCAGCGCGTCGGTCTGGTAGCGCCGCGCGAGCGCCTCGATTGGGCGCGGCATGGTGGCCGAGAACAGCAGGGTGCGGCGGGTGTCCGGGGTGCCGTCGAGGATCGCTTCCAGTTCTTCGCGAAAGCCCATGTCGAGCATCTCGTCGGCTTCATCGAGCACCGCGACGGCGAGGCCGGAGAGGTTCAATGCCCCGCGCTCGAAATGGTCGCGCAGGCGGCCGGGCGTGCCAACCACGATCGCCGGGCCCGAGTTCAGCACCTTGCGTTCGGCCGAGGGGTTCATGCCGCCCACGCAAGTGGCCACGCGCGCGCCGGTGCGCTGGTAGAGCCATTCGAGCTCGCGGCTGACCTGCAGTGCCAGCTCGCGGGTCGGGGTGATGACCAGCGCCAGCGGGGCTTGGACAAAGCCGATCCGCTCCTCGCCGCCCAGCAGCTCGGGCGCCATCGCGAGACCGAAGGCGACCGTCTTGCCCGAGCCGGTCTGCGCCGAGACGACAAGGTCGCGCCCCGCCGCTTCAGGCTCGAGCACAGCGGCCTGCACGCTGGTTGCGGCCTCGTAGCCGCGTTCTTGCAGCGCGGCGGCGAGGGAGGCGGGAAGGGTGGGGAATGTCATGGGGAGGGGGCTTTTCTTGGAAGCGGAACGCCCTCCGCACGGGGGCGCGGGATCGGGCGGATTGCCGGGGGGTGAGGGGCCATTGCGGACGTCACCCCGCAGGAACAAGCGCGCCCATAGCGACAAAAGCGGCTCTTGGCCTGTCAAAAGTGATGCGCGCCGGAAATGAATGCGCACACGGGGGGCGGGCCGAGCGCGAGGGGGAGGGAGGATTGCCGCCGCGCGGCGCGCTAGCCGAGGCGGTTCGGCGTCGGATCGCCGCGCTCGATGATCAGCTGTTTGCGCGCCTCGGTCAGGCAGCCTGCATAGATCGCTTCGATCTCGCCCCGCGCGCGCCCGGTTCGCCCGGCGAGGAGGGTGATCAGGCCATCTGCATCACGCAGCGCAACCTCCTCCACCAGCGCGGCCTCGTCGATCCCGAGGGCGCGGGCCAGCAGGCGGGTTGCCCGCACCCGCTGCCGGAAATCGAAGTCCATGAGCCGCGCGGACTCGAACTCCTCCTTCTTGCGCATCGCCTTGCCGAGGTCGAACACCATGCAGCGCAATATAGGGGGTGCCCGCGCAGGCTCAATTGTGCGGAGCGCAGTGCGAGCGAAAAAGTGACGCGCCCGCGCCAGGCCTTGCCCCGTCTCCACTACTGTATTAATGCAGTAACGCACCAAGAGGGGGAACAGGCATGAGACTTCTGAAGGCACTCGCCGGGATCGCAGCGCTGCTTGCGGCGCCCGTGCTGGCCGATGACGCATCGGGGGCGCAAGGCCCGTCCGATCGCGCATCCGAGCCTGTGCAGGTCATGATCCTGGGGACGTATCATTTCGCCAATCCCGGGCGTGATGTGGCCAACATGGAAGTCGACGATGTCCTCGCGCCCAGGCGGCAGGCGGAGATTGCTGCATTGGTTGTCAGTCTTGCCGAATGGGCGCCCACCAGGATCTTGGTCGAGGACGAGGCTGAGCCGCCGACGCTCGCCTTGCCCGCCTTTGCTCAGGCGGACGCGCTGCTGGCGACATCGCGCAGCGAGAGCGTGCAGATCGGCTTTCGCCTCGCGCGGCAGCTCGGCCATCAGGCTGTCTATGGCTTTGACGAGCGAGGGGGGCAGGGCGAGCCCGATTACTTCCCGATCGGCAAGGTGCAAGCCTTCGCCGAGGCAAACGGGATGACGGATGATCTTGGGGCGATATTCGCCGAGGTCCAGGCCCTGTCGGCCGAGCAGCAGGAGCAACTGGCAAGGCAGTCGATCGCCGAATCGCTCTTCGTTCACAATGACGGCGCGGGTTTGGCACGGATGCACGACCGCGCCTATTACGCGATGCTCCGCTTCGGCAACGGCAAGGCGCAACCCGGCGCGGAGCTCAACGCTTACTGGTACATGCGCAACGCGAAGATGTTCGCCAAGATCGCCATGCTTGCGCAGCCGGGGGACCGGGTGCTCGTGATTGCGGGCAGCGGTCATGCCACGTGGCTGAGGCATTTCGCCGAGCACATGCCGGGCTTCGCGCTTGTCGAAGCGATGCCCTATCTCGAGCGTGCGGCGACACGTCTGCGCGCCGCTGCGCCCTAGCCCTCGTCAAACCCCACGAACCGCGCAGCCTCGTCGACGCGTCTGCGCAAGCTCACCACCGCGTTCGCCGGGAAGTCGGGATCGGGCCAGCCCAGCGCGACCGCTTTCATGATCACCTGATCCTCGGGGACGCCGGCGTGTTCGCGCACCACCGGGCTTTGCATGATGCCTTGCGAGTTGATCACGCAGCCCAGCCCCTTCGACCATGCGGCATTGACCAGCGCGGTCGTCACGGCGCCGCAATCGAAGGCGGTGTCGTCGCTGCCCGAAAGCTCGCGGTCATAGGTGACGATCACGCAGACGGGCGCGTCGAACTGGCGGAAGCCGCGCAGCACCCAGTCCTGCCGGGCGTCCTTGTCGTCGCGGGCGATGCCCATTGCGCCGAACAGCTGCTTGGCGACTTCGACCTGCCGTTCGCGGTGGACGCCGGCGAAGGCCTCGCCGCGGCGGAATTCGCGGCTGTCGGGCTCGCCTGCGAGGATGCGTTCGGTGTTGCCGCGCCGGATGCGGTCCAATGGCTCGCCGGTGATGACGTGGAAGTGCCAGGGCTGGGTGTTCATCGAGGTCGGCGAGCGCATCGCCATCGCCAGAATATCCTCGATCAGCGCGCGCGGGACGGGCTTGTCGAGGTAGCCGCGAATGCTGCGCCGCCCGAGCACCACCTCGGCGTAAGTCTGGTCAGGCGTGCCGCCCATTTTCGCTCTCTCCCTTGCGTGTTGCCGCAGCGGCTAGCGCAAGGGAGAGGGCTTGCAAAGGGTCAGCGGCGTGCGACGACGACGCCGGCGATTTCGAAAGTCTCGCCGTTCGCGTTCTGTTGCGACCTTGCGTAGAACGTGAAGCCTGCTTCGCGGCCCTGTGGCCCGAAAAAGGCCCCGGAAAATTTCGAGACGATGTCCTGGATGCCGCCCGTAACGAAATTGCCCTCGAACAACTTGATCGCAGGCGTGCCCGCATTGGCGATCGTTCCGGTGCCGGCGGTGAGCGCGGGGAGCGCGGTGGTGGTCGCCGCGAGCGAGCCATCGGGGAGGATTTCGCGGCCCACCAGCTGGATCGACATGCTCACAGTGCCTGCCTGGCCGTTGACGGCAAGGGTCGCGGTACTGTCGGTCAGCGCGAAGGTTCCGAGGCGCTGGCCGAAACCAACCCGCGTGGCGGTGCCGAGGACGTTGAGCGAGGTGTAGGGCGTGGAAGCCGCGGGCAGGGTGTCGGCGGCAACCGTCGGCACGCCGTAGACGCACAGCCGGTCGGCGCGGTCCGAATCCGCGACGCCGACCGCCGCGATATCGGTCTGGAGGAGGGTGCGCAGGTATTCGGTGGCAAAGCCCGTCTGCTGCCCGTTCCGCAGCGCCAGTTCGAGCGAGCGGCCCGCCGTCACGCGGCGATAGAGCGTGGTGTTGGCAGGCGGGCTGGCGGCGAGATCGGCCGGCCCGAAGGTGAAGATGGTCTGCTGGGACGGGTTGGTCAGCTCTCCCTCGACAAAAGACCACGTGCTCGCCGCCGCGTCGAACCGCAATTGGGTGCGTTCGCCGAAGGGGATTTCGGAATCTGCCCTGAAGTTCGGGCTGAACTGGCGGCTGAAGCTGTAGAAGGCGCAGCCCGCCTCGAACTGCTGGTTGCCGGTCAGCTGCGCGATGGTGCTGTAGGTCGGTGTCGGGCTGGGTGAGGGTGTCGGAGTCCCGCCGCCGCCGCCACCACCGCCGCCGGTCGGAGGCGCAGATCCGCCGCTGTCGCCGCCGCCACATGAGGCAAGCAGGGCACAGCCGATGACGAAGGCAAGACGACGCGACCAAAGCATGAAAAATCCCCTTCTGATTCGCCGCCAAGTCCAGCCGCGGCGCGGCCACATCTTATGCGACAGCCGCCCGGGCGCAACGGTTCCGCTCTGAAATCAGGGGGATTTCTGATTGCATGACACCGCCATGCGGTGCCGCGCTAAGGGCCGAAAACCGCGCCTTGCCGGCCCGTGCCAAGGCATCCTGTGAGGTTACGGGCAGGTGCGAGAAAGCGGGGCACCGTTGCCCTTGCGACGCACCGCCTAAAGGCTGCGTCGCCCAGGCTGCGTCAGGGCCGATCCCGGTCAGCATGCGCGGCGCGGGTCATGGCGATCATGCAGGCTTGGTCATCGCGCGGATCTCGGAAAAACCGTTCCAGTCGGGATCGTCGAAGGCCTGCAACTCCAGCGGATATGGCCCCAATCCGCGCAGAGCCGCGCTGAACTCTTGCACGAATGAATCGACGTCCGGCGTGTAGAACCGCCATTCGCGGGTTCCGTCTCGCGTGACGATCGCAACGCCGCTGCCCCACCACTTGTCGGCATCGCTCGCTTCGAGGATGCGATCCTCGAATTCGTCCATCGCCGCCATCGCCGCATTGGTCGGCAGACCCGAGCCTTCGCGCGCCTCGAACGACCAGCGGACCAGCACCAGCTTGTTGAACAACGCGCGATCGGCATCGGAGGGCTGTCCGGACCGGAACCGCGCGATGATCAAGCCGTTTTCTGTCTCACCGCTGGCCAAAGCCCATTGGTCGGACGGGAAGATGCCCGACCCGCTCACGCCGCTTCCGCCAGCTCCAGCTCCAGCCGGTCCCAGATCTCGACCAGCGCGCTCGTAAGCTCGTCCATCATCGGTTCGGTGTGGTGCGGGCCCGGGGTGAAGCGCAGCCGCTCGGTGCCGCGCGGCACGGTGGGGAAGTTGATCGGCTGCACATAGACGCCGTATTCGGCGAGCAGTATATCGCTGATCTTCTTCGCGCGTACCGGATCGCCGACCATCAGCGGCACGATGTGGGTGACCGAATCCATCACCGGCAGGCCCGCTTCGGCGAACTTCAGCTTGAGCAGTGCGGCGGCGCGCTGCTGGGCGTTGCGCTCGACAGCACTTTCCTTGAGGTGCCGCACCGAAGCGAGCACGCCTGCGACCAGCACGGGCGAGAGCGAGGTGGTGAAGATGAAGCCCGGCGCATAGGAGCGGATGCAATCCACCACCTTGGAAGACGCAGCGATATAGCCGCCCATCACCCCGAAAGCCTTGCCGAGCGTTCCTTCGATGATGTCGATCCGGTGCGCCGCACCGTCACGCTCCGAAATCCCGCCGCCGCGCGCGCCGTACATGCCGACCGCGTGGACCTCGTCGATATAGGTGAGCGCGTTGTATTTTTCGGCCAGGTCGCAGATCGCGTGGATCGGGGCGACGTCGCCGTCCATCGAATAGACGCTTTCGAAGGCGATCAGCTTGGGCGTGTCGATGTCGACGCTGGCGAGCAGTTCTTCGAGATGGGCCACGTCATTGTGGCGGAACACCATCTTCTCGCAGCCCGAATTGCGGATGCCGGCGATCATGCTGGCGTGGTTCAATTCGTCGGAGAAGATCACGCAGCCCGGCAGCAGCTTGGCGAGCGTGGAGAGCGTCGCATCGTTCGAGACGTAGCCCGACGTGAACAGCAATGCTGCGTCCTTGCCGTGGAGGTCGGCAAGCTCTGTCTCGAGTTCGACATGGAAGTGGGTGTTGCCGCCAATATTGCGGGTGCCGCCCGAGCCTGCGCCGACATCGTGCAGCGCGGCTTCCATCGCGCCGATCACCTTGTCGTGCTGGCCCATGCACAGATAGTCGTTCGAGCACCACACGGTGATCGGCTTGGGGCCGTTGTGGCCGTGGAAGCAGCGCGCGTTGGGATAGGCGCCCTTATTGCGCATGATGTCGATGAAGACGCGGTAGCGGCCCTCTTCGTGCAGCCGGTCGATCGCGGAATCGAAAATCTGGTCGTAGTTCACTCGCGTCTCGCTGCTCTCGCGGCCGCCTTGCGGTTGGGGGCGGTCGCTACGTTCCTGCCTGGGATCTTTTGTCCCGCCATAACGCCCGAGAGGGCGGTTGGTTTCGCCGGTATTTAAGGGGCGGGCGTCGCTTTTGCTATCATGATCTTTGCGAGTGTTTCGCAAGCGATGGTGCGCGGATCAGAACGCTTCCGCCGCCCCGAAGCCGCGCTGCGCGAGGGCCCCCTCGAGGCCCGCCGCCCCGGCGAGCGGCCCGGTGACGACGAACCGGTCGGGGCCGGGGGAGGGCGCGAAGCTCTGCCCTTCGAGCAGATGCGCAATGCGCCGCGCAATGCCGTCCGCGCCATCGACCTGGCGCACGCCGGTGCCGAAGGCCGCCGCCAGCTCCTCGGCGAGCAGCGGGAAGTGTGTGCAGGCGAGCACCAGCGTGTCGATGCTACCGTCGCCCGCTCCCGAACCCGCCATCGCGGTGAGGCGGTCATGCACGTCCGCGATCAGTGCCGGATCGACCGGCTTCCCGCGCAGCTTGGCCTCGGCGGCCTGCACCAGGCCGGGGGCGGCGACCCGCAGCAGGCGCTTGCCTTGAGCGAATTGTGTCTCGAGATCATCGACATAGGCCTGGCGGATCGTCGCCTCGGTGCCGACCAGCCCGATCGTGCCGGTCTCGGTCAGTGCCGCGGCGGGCTTGATCGCGGGGACTGTGCCGACCACCGGGATCTCGAGCACATCGCGCACCATGCCCAGCGCGATGGTGGAGGCGGTGTTGCAGGCGATGCAGGCGAGGCGCGGCTGCCAGCGCTCCGCCAAACGCCCGAGCAACCCCGCCACCCGCGCGGCGATCTGCGCCTCGGTCTTGGTGCCATAGGGCAGGCCCGCAAGGTCTGCCGCGTAGATCACCGGGGCATCCGGCAGCACCTTGCGCAGCGCGTCATAGACGGTCAGCCCGCCGACGCCGGAATCGAACAGGAGAACGGGGGCGGAGGGTTCGGCCATCGACTTGGGGCGATGGCCGAGGTGGTGCGTGCGGTCAACTCTGCGGCGAGGGAATGACCTTCAAGATCGACTTGATCTCGATGCCCATCTCAGCCCAGTGGGCTTCGCTCCACTTGGCGTATTCGGCGAGCGAGATGCGGCCATCCTTGTCCGCGTCAGCATCGGCGTAGAATTCTGCGACCTGTTTGGGGTCGGTGCCGTCGCCGATGACGGCTGAGCCTTCGACCCGCTCGGTGCCCGACCCTTCCGCGAATTCGACCGTGACGAAAGGCGATTCCGGGTCTTCCAGGAAGCCGCTCTTGTCCGCATCGACATACGCGAACACGCGGTCGATGCGACCGTCGATTTCGATTTCGATCTCGATTTCGGTGGGGGTGGCAGCGGCAGAGGCAGCAGCGGTGACAGCGGCGAGGTCTTCATCGGCGGCGGAGGGCTGCACCCCGGATGTAAAAGCGAGGGCAAGAACAAGGGCAAGCGACATGGCGACAGCTCCAAATACGATGGGTCGATGACGCCATGTTGGGCGCAGGAGTGCGGGTGGGGCTAGGTCCGGCGCGGTGGTTACGGCCTGACCGTACCCCTCGGCAGCGCCGTCGGCCTCTGCCAGCATCCGCGCCGCCTCCAGCGAGCTTCTCGCCCCGAGCTTGGTGCGCGCCATCTTGAGCCGCTTTTCCACCGCGTGATGCGTGATGCCGAGATCGAGCGCGATCTCCTTGGCCGACTTGTGGTCGAGCCACGCGCGCAGCGCCTCCTTTTCGCGTTCGGTCAGCCGCGTAATCGGGTTATTTGCCTCCATGCGCGCAAACCTAGCGGCTGGGACGAGGGCGCGAAAGTATGGTCGGACCGTAATCGCTTCCGCCCGGGCCGTTGCGGCACATTGGCTTAGACGAATCGAGCGGGGAAGCTATGAGAGCGCCATGGAACTGATATTCGCCGCGGTCCTGGGCTTTGCCATGGGCTCGATCCCCTTCGGCCTGATCCTCACCCGCGCCGCCGGGCTTGGCGATGTGCGCAAGATCGGCAGCGGCAGCATCGGCGCGACCAATGTGCTGCGCACCGGCAACAAGGGGCTGGCGGCGGCGACCGTGCTGCTCGATGCGGCCAAGGCGGTTATCCCGGTGCTGGTCGCCAAGGCGATCTGGCCCGGCACCGAAGGTATTGCGGCCGTCGCGGCGGTGGCGGGGCATTGCTTCACGCCTTGGCTCGCCTTCAAGGGCGGCAAGGGCTTTGCAAGCGCGGCTGGAGCGCTCGGGGCGCTGGCGTGGCCGGCGATGCTCGCCTGTGCCGCGATCTGGGGCATGACGCTGTTCCTCAGCCGGATTTCATCGGTGTCCTCGCTGGTCAGCGTGGTGGCCGCGCCGCTGGTGGCGTGGGCGCTGGGCTATCCGCAGGTGATCGCGCCGCTCCTCGCCATTTCCGCCATCGTGATCTTCCAGCACCGCGCCAATATCGGCCGGCTGATGCGGGGGGAGGAGCCCCGTGTGGGTTCTTCCTCGGCCAAGCCGTGATGCGGGGCCGCCTCTGATGGAGAGCACGGGGTCGCAGCCAACGCTCTCACAGCAAGAAGCCTTCGCGCGCATTCGCCTGCTGCGCTCGCCCAATATCGGCCCCGTCAGCTACCGGCAGCTCATCGCCCGCTTCGGCACGGCGGGAGCCGCTCTGGACGCGCTCCCCGATCTCGCCAGCCGGGGGAGGGGGCCATACCGCCCCGCCAGCGCGACAAGCATCGAGCGCGAAGTGCTCAGCCTTCGCAAGGCGGGCGGGCGCTACCTGTTCCACGATCAGCCCGATTACCCCGCGCTGCTGGCAGAACTGGACTCTGCCCCGCCGATCCTCACCTGCCGCGGCAATCTGGCGCTGGCGTCCGCGCCCTGCGTCGCGCTGGTCGGTGCGCGCAACGCCAGCGCCGCCGCCGTCAAGCTCGCCCGCGATTTCGCCGCCGCGCTCGCCGAGGCGGGGTTCACCGTGGTCTCGGGCCTTGCGCGCGGGATCGACGGCGCGGCGCATGAGGGCGCCTTCCCGCACACCATCGGCGTGATCGCCAGCGGGATCGACATCGCATACCCCCCGCAGCACACCGAACTTCAGGAGCGCATCGCTTGCCACGCCCTGCTGATCGCCGAGCAGCCCCCCGGCACCGAGCCGCGCGGACGGCATTTCCCGTCGCGCAACCGCATCATCGCCGGGCTCGCCTCGGGCACGCTGGTGATCGAGGCCGCACCGCAATCGGGCAGCCTCATCACCGCGCGGCTGGCGGGCGAGGCGGGGCGCGAGGTGATGGCGATCCCCGGCTCCCCGCTCGATGCCCGCAGCCTCGGGTGCAACCAGCTGATCCGCGACGGCGCGGTGCTGGTGCAGACGCCCGACGAGGTGGTCGAGCTGCTCGAGAGTTTCACCGGCGCGCCGCGCTCGCGCTTCCGCGTCGCCGACAGCCCGTCGGACTTCGACTATGCCGAACTCGCCAAGCTCGACTGGGGCGAGGCGCGGGCCGATTTCAGCCACGATATCGCCCACCTGCTGACCAACGCCCCGGTGGAGATCGACGAACTCATCCGCCAGACGCAGGCCACCGCTGCCGAGGTGCACATGGCGCTGCTCGAACTGGAACTGGCAGGCGAGCTGGTGCGCGAGGCGGACGGGACGGTGCGGCGACAATGACCCCGTCACGCCGCGCCGCCATCATCCTCGTTGTGTCAGCGGTCTGGTTCCGCGGCTTCCTGTTTGTGATCGATTGGGCAAAGGCCCTGATCGGCCTGGTGTGGGCTTACGATGCGATCGGCTGGATGGTCAAAGTGGTCTATCCCGTCGTAGCAATAATGGGGCTGCTGGTCGGACTCGTTCAGGCACAGCCGCCCAGATGGATCGACTGGTAGGTGGTTCTGTGCGGCGCCGCTTTGGCGGCCGCCATCTTCTACATTCCGATCTGACCGCGCTCGTTCCGCCTCACCCCTTCGCTACGATCACCCCGCAGGCCTGCCGCCCGCCGCTCGAGGCCATGGTCTTGTAGTCGTCGGTCGCGGCGTGGATCATGATCGATGCGCCGTCTTCATCGTGGAGCGTGTAGGGCAGGGCCTCGCTCACCGGGCCGTGGATGGTGAGATCGGGGACGAAGAATTCGGCCATCGCGGTGCCGTCGGCGGCGACATCGAGGTTGGGCAGATCGCCCGCGTGATAGCCGCCGGGCGCGTGGAAGCCGTGCTCGGTGGAGGCCGGGTTGAAGTGGCCGCCGGCGGCCATGAAGTCGGGGGCGCAGGCGCCGGTCTGGTGAATGTGCAAGCCGTGCTTGCCGGCCGGGATCCCCTTGACGGCGACGGCCACCACCACGCCGTGCTCGGTCTGGGTGAAGCTGATCGTCCCCACGTCGGTGCCATCGGCGAGGCGCATCGTGGCAACGGTCGCAGCTTCAACCTTGCCTTCGTGATGATCCGCCAGCAGCGGCGCGGAAAGCGCGGTTGCAGCCACAAGGGCGAGGGCAGGGCGGGCGAGGCGGGGAAGAAGTTTCATGTTCGGGTCTCCATTATCCTGACACGTCCGATCCGGTTCGATCGTTGACGCAGCGGCACATCATCACCCGACCCAGAGCGGCGGCGCACTTGCTTCGATCAGTCTTCTGCGCCACCGGCAGGCGCGATGCAATCGCGTTAACGGGCGGCTTGACGGCACGCTCCGGCGCGCCCCACCATCGCGCGTACGTACACGTAAGGGATATCCAAAGCTCACCATCATGCAGCTTGTCATCGTAGAATCGCCGGCCAAGGCCAAGACCATCGAGAAGTATCTGGGCAAGGACTTCAAGGTTCTCGCCTCCTACGGCCATGTCCGCGATCTGCCGCCCAAGGATGGCAGCGTCGATCCCGAAGCGGATTTCGCGATGGAGTGGGAACTCTACCGCGACAAGCAGAGCCGCTTCAAGGAAATCGCCGATGCGGCCAAGGGCGCGACCCGCCTAGTCCTCGCCACCGACCCCGACCGCGAGGGCGAGGCGATCAGCTGGCACGTGCAGGAGCTGCTCGCCAAGCGCAAGGCGCTCCCCAAGCTGGTCGAGCGCGTCACATTCAACGCGATCACCAAGCAGGCCGTGACCGAGGCGATGGCGCGCCCGCGCGAGCTCGATCAGCCTCTGATCGACGCCTATCTGGCGCGGCGCGCGCTCGACTACCTGTTCGGCTTCACCCTCTCGCCGGTGCTGTGGAGGAAGCTCCCCGGCGCGAAATCGGCAGGCCGCGTGCAATCGGTCGCGCTGCGCCTGATCGTCGAGCGCGAGCGCGAGATCGAGGCCTTCCGGGCGGAGGAATACTGGAGCGTGCTTGCCAAGTTGCAGCACGACGGCACCGAGTTCGACGCTCGGCTCGTCAAGTTCAAGGGCGTGAAGCTGGAGCGCCTGAGCCTCGGCAATGCCGGGATCGCCATGGAGGCCAAGGCGGCGGTGGAAGCCGGGCGCTTCACGGTCGAGGGTGTCGAGACCAAGCCGGTCAAGCGCAACCCCGCGCCGCCCTTCACCACCTCGACCTTGCAGCAGGAGGCCGCGCGCAAGCTCGGCTTCTCGGCGCAGCACACGATGCGGCTCGCGCAGAGCCTCTATGAGGCGGGCGCGATCACATACATGCGTACCGACGGGGTGCAGATGGACATGAGCGCGATTCTGGCCGCGCGCGATGCCATCGCGGCGCGCTTTTCCGAGGATTACCGTCCCGAAAAGCCGCGCATGTACAGCACCAAGGCCAAGAACGCGCAGGAGGCGCACGAGGCGATCCGCCCCACCGATTTCACCCGCGAACGTGCAGGCGCTGGCGACGAGGGCAAGCTCTACGACCTCATCTTCAAGCGCGCGATGGCGAGCCAGATGGCGACCGCGCTGCTCGAACGCACCACGATCACCTTGCGCGATGCGACCGGCCAACACGAGCTGCGCGCGACTGGCCAGGTGATCCGCTTCCCGGGCTTCCTCGCGGTCTATCAGGAAGGCCTCGACGACAGCGAGGACGAGGATGGCGGTCTGCTGCCGCAGATGAAGGCGGGTGACATGCCCGCCAAGCGCGCCGTCGAAGCCACCCAGCACTTCACCCAGCCGCCGCCGCGCTTTTCCGAAGCCAGCCTCGTCAAGCGTCTGGAAGAGCTGGGCATCGGGCGGCCTTCCACCTACGCCTCGACCATCCAGACCCTGCGCGACCGCGCCTATGTGCGGATGGAGAAGAACCGCTTCTTCGCCGAGGAAAGCGGCCGCCTGCTGACCGCCTTCCTCGAACGCTTCTTCCCCACCTATGTCGCCTATGATTTCACGGCGGGGATGGAGGACGAGCTCGACGTCGTTTCCGACGGGCGCGAGGATTACAAGCTGCTGCTCGCCCGCTTCTGGAAGGATTTCAAGCCCAAGGCCGACGAGGTGATGGAGAAGCTGCCCTCGGAAGTGACCGAGGCGCTGGACGAATATCTCGCCGACTTCCTGTTCCCCCCGCGCGAGGACGGCCACGACCCGCGCGCTTGCCCGCTGTGCGCCAGCGAGGGCCGCGCCTATGGCCGGCTGAGCTTGCGCGGCGGCAAGTTCGGCGCTTTCGTCGCCTGCGCCAATTACCCGGAATGCAAATTCACCCGCCGCTTCGCCCAGCCGGGCGGCGAGGGTGAGGACGGCGCGGAGGACGGCATCCTCGGCCAGCACCCCGAGACCGGCGAGAACATCCTGCGCAAGACCGGGCGCTTCGGCCCCTATGTCGAGATGGGCGAGGGCAAGGAAGCCAAACGCGCGAGCATCCCCAAGGACCTTGATGATTTCGGGCTCGACTGGGCGGTGAAGCTGCTCGATCTGCCGCGCATCATCGGTGCGCATCCCGACACCGGGCTCGACATCGAAGCCAATATCGGGCGTTACGGGCCGTACCTCAGGCATGACGGCAAGTATGGCAAGCTGACCAATACCCGCGAGGTGTTCGAGGTCGGGATGAACCGGGCGGTCGATATCCTTGCCCAGGCCGCCAATCGCGGCGCGGCGGGCGCAGGGCGCGGCAAGGCCGAACCCATCGCGGCGCTCGGCCCCCACCCCACCAGCGGCGGCGAGATCAAGGTCATGCCCGGACGCTATGGCCCCTATGTCACCGACGGCACCACCAACGCCACCATCCCGCGCGACACCAAGCCCGAGGACGTAACGCTGGAAGCCGCGATCGAACTGATCGATGCGCGTGCGGCCAAGGCGCCTGCGGCCAAGAAGGGCAAGAAGAAGGCCGCGCCCAAAAAGGCTGCTCCGAAGAAGGCTGCTGCCAAGAAAGCGCCCGCGAAAAAGCCCCCCGCCAAGGCGAAGGCAAAGACGGGGGCTGCGGCTGCGGCGAAGTGAGGGCGCGAGCGGCCCGAAACGCCGCTCCGCCCGCGCGGGCGTTGATAAAACATAAAGCATTTGCCCCCTAGAGTCGCGGACAGACGAGGGCTGCGCCGTGATCGAAATCGAAGTCCAGAACGAAACCCATCAGACCCAGAGCCGGATCCGCTTTGCCGCGGTGCCGCGCATCGGCGAAGGCTTGCGCCTGCGCGAGCCGGACGGCATGTGGGCGAGCTATGACGTGATCGACGTGTGGTACCAGAAGGCCGAATTCGGCGATGTCTGGATGCCCTATCTCCACGTCCGCGTGACGCCCGGCGAGATGGTCGGCACGCTCGAGGCGGACGATCCCTATTCGGACGACTACGCCGCGCGCGGCTATGAACAAGGTTACGCATCGATGGGCGGGGGTCATTGACATGCAGAATCTGATCAAGCGCAATACCGGCCCGCACCGCCACGCTCCCGGCGATGGCAAGACGCTGGCCGAAAAGCTCGCGCAGAACGAGGCGATGCTGGCCGCCGCCGCCGAGGAAAGCGCCGCGCGCGTCGCGGCCGCCACCGCTGCTCCGGCGCCCGAGGCCCCGGCTGATGCGTATGCTGCCCCGCAGCCGCCCAAGCCCGCCGCCCCGGCTGCCGCCGCTCCGGCCGCCGCCGCTCCCGGCGCGGTCGACCCCGACGACACCGCCGCGATCGTCGCTGCCGCCAAGGCGATGCGCGATCGCTACTCCGGCCGGCCCGCCCCTGCCGCCGCAGTCGCCAAGACCTGCCTGATCGTCGACGACAGCCGCGTGATCCGCAAGGTTTCCAGCAAGATCGCGATCAGCCTCGGCTACGTGCCCGTAGAGGCCGAGAACGGCGAGGAAGCGCTCGCCCGCTGCAAGAAGTCGATGCCCGATCTGGTGCTGACCGACTGGAACATGCCCGAAATGGACGGCATCGAGTTCGTCACCAAGCTGCGCAGCATCCCCACGCCCAAGGAGCCAGTGGTGGTGTTCTGCACCTCGAACGGCGAGGCCAAGGACATCCACGACGGCATCGCCGCGGGCGCGGATGACTACATCGTCAAGCCCTTCGACGAGGCGGCGCTCAAGGCCAAGCTGGAGAAGCTGGGGCGGGGTTGAGGCGGCAGGTCAGACCCTGCGGCCGCGGACCAGATTGAGCACCAGCAGCAGCAGGACCGAGCCGAGCAAAGAGACCGCGATCGCGCTCAGGCTGAGATCGCCGCTCATGATGTTGCCGCCGCCGATATAGGGATTGAGCAGAAAGCCGGCTACCAGCGCGCCGACAATCCCGACGACGACATTCATCACGATACCGCCGCCGCCGCCGACAAGCATGCTGGCAACCCAGCCGATCAGGCCGCCCACGATCAAAAGAATTATCAGGTTCACAGCTTTTCTCCCTGCGTTGCCCCTTCATACCGCAGGAAGGTCAGCCTTGTTCCGTGCCAGTGCGAACAACGCCCGGGGGAGCGCTTTGACGGGCCGCAGCAATCGCGGCGCATCAACCGTAAGGCCGGATCCGTTCGTGGAGATAATTTCCGTCGAAGCCGGCAATCTCGGCGAGCTTGCTGGAATTGATGATCTTGAGCGACCCCTGGCTCAGTTCCATGACCTCGGCCCTCTTGAGCTCTCGCAGCACCCGGTTCACATGCACCGGGGTCAGCCCGAGCGCATCGGCCAGCACAAGCTGGGTCAGCGGCATCTTGCATTCGTCATCGGACGCCAGCCCGATGTTGCGCATGCGGATATAGAGTTCGCACATCAGATGCGCCACGCGTTCCACGCTTTTGCGCCGCCCCATGCTGGCAATCCACGATCGCAAGATGCTCTGATCGACGAGTTGCGACCACCAGAATGCCTGCGTCAGGTTCGGCATTGCCTGAATCAGGACCTCCATTTCGGCCCGTGGCAAGGACGCGACGCTCGCCTTCGTCAACGTCATGATGCTGTGATCGATCGCCTGAAGGATGGCGATGTGGATGTCGCAGAAATCACCGGGAAGCAGGAACGAGATGATCTGCCGTCCGCCGTCAGGCAAGATCTTGTAGCCGCAGGCCCAGCCGTCAAGGATCACGAACACCGGATCGGGGTCATCGCCTTCACGGATGAGGTGATGTCCAGCGGGAAACTCGCGCACGTTTTTGCATGCCGCAGCAAGCAACGTCGTTTCGGCGTTACCTAAATCGCTGTATCCACTAAGGTGCCTGATGAGCGCGTTCGACGTCATTGTTGTCCGCCTGTCTATCAGGATGAATCGGCGATCAGGTTGATCCAAATTGTGCTCAACCGGAAAATTGCGCCCATAATCGCTGCCAGAGTTACAAAAATTCTGCAAACGCGCGCCACCATCTGATCCGCCCAAATCTATATTTGTTAGGCCCCACGGCATGAGCCCGATTATTTATGACGACGAAGACATCGCTGACCGGTCAGAGCCCGATGCGCACGGGCAGGCGGCGCTATTGCTGGCGGAAAGCATTCTGCACGCCCTGGTGGAAACGCAGGCGCTTTCCCCGGCTGAGGCGATTTCGGTCATCGACACAACCTGCAACGTCAAGGTCGAGGTGGCTGAGCGGGCCGGGGAGTCGAGCAAGAGGATGAACGAGTCCCTGTCTTTGCTCCGCCGCATTTCCAATAGCTTCAAGGCGGACCTAGATTGAGGGGTAAGGTGAAAATAATTGTTGTAAACTACCTTGATATGCCTCGTCCAAAACGGAAGCGATTTTATCGCTGATCATAATCCAAATCAATCATCAATGAATTTAATTTGCGATCATAAGCTTCCGAATCAGGGGGAGCATGCAAATGCCCAATGCATTTCTAAGCCGCTTGCAGAGTCGAGCACATTTACAGGAAAGTGACACGAAGATCATCGAGGATCTTTGTCACAAGACCCGCAAGATACCGTCCAAGCAATACCTCTCCCGTGGTGGTCAGGGCGCGCTGAGTTTCTCGGTCCTCCTGAGCGGCTGGGCTGCGCGCTTTCAGGTCGTGAGAAATGGCGGTCGACAAATCACGCAGTTGCTTCTTCCGGGCGACGCGTTCGATTATGACCCGCATTCGAGTGATGAGGCTGTCGACGAAATCGTCACGCTCCATGATTGTGCGGTCGTGAATATCAATTACACGGAGATTTATCGTGCGATTGAAGGTTCACCAGCCATTCGCAGCGCCATGTTGAATTATGGATGCATGGAGAATGCAATCTTCGCCTCATGGGTGGTCAATATCGGCCGCCGTGATGCCTATGAGCGGATGGCCCATCTCATCTGCGAACTGCAACACCGCCTGACAATTGACGATGCCGGCGAGGTCGAGAATGAATTCCTGTTCCCGCTGACACAGGAGGATCTGGCGGACGTGCTCGGGCTTACCCCGGTTCACATCAACCGCAAGCTGCAGATGCTGCGAGAAAACGACATGATCAGGCTGCGTTCGAAGCGGATGACGATCCTGAACCTTCCCGGGCTCAAGAAAATCGCCGGCTTCAATCCCTCCTACCTGACGTCGCGGAATTCTGTCCAAGACCGGTGGGCGGTGCATGCCTGACAAGCGCTCTAGCGCACCCAATCGAGCCCGATCTCCTCGAACAATTCCTTGTCCTCGGCCCAGTTCTCCAGCACCTTGACGTGCAGGAACAGGTGCACCTTCACGCCCAGCACCTCCATCAGCTCCGCCCGCGCCGCCGCGCCGATTGCCTTGATCTTCGAGCCCCCCTTCCCGAGCACGATTGCGCGCTGGTTGTCGCGGGTGACGACGATCTGCTGGTGGATCTCGACAGAGCCATCGGGACGCACCTCGTAACGTTCGGGGCGCACGGCGCTGTCGTAGGGCAGTTCCTCGTGGAGCTGCTGGTAGAGCTGTTCGCGGGTGATCTCGGCGGCGAGCAGGCGTTCGGAGGCGTCGGAAACCTGGTCCTCGGGGTACATCCAGTCGCCGGCCGGCATCAGCGCGGCGAGCGCGTCCTTCAGTTCGGGCACGCCGTCGCCGGTGAGCGCCGAGATGAAGTAGATCTCGGCAAAGTCGACCTTGGCCGAGAGATCCTGCGCGAGCGCCAGCAGCGGCTCCTTCTTGGCGCGGTCGACCTTGTTGAGGACGAGGATCTTGCGCTCGGGGCGGGCGGCGAGCGTCTCCAGCAGCGGCTCGAGTTCATGGCGGCGCTGCTTGATCGGATCGACCATTAGCAGCACCGCATCGGCGGCTTCCGCGCCCTCCCAAGCCGCGCTCACCATCGCGCGGTCGAGGCGGCGCTTGGGGGCGAAGATGCCTGGGGTGTCAACAAGGATCATCTGCGTGGGCGCGCCGTCCAACTCGTGCAGGGCGATGCCGAGCATTCGCGCGCGGGTCGTCTGCGCCTTGGCGCTGGTGATCGCGACCTTCTGGCCGACGAGGGCGTTGACGAGGGTCGACTTGCCGGCATTGGGCGCGCCGAGCACGGCAATCACGCCGCAGCGGGTGGGGGCGGAGGATTGGGGAGGGGGGGTGTCGCTCATGCCGCGCCCATATCCGTTTGCACGCTGCTTGTCGAAGGGCACTATGTCGGTGGTTGTCGGTTCGTGGCCATGCAGTAGCCCTGCCGTTAGGGGCGCCGTGTGGCGAGGCACCAGTGTTTCTGCTTTGCAGAGCTTCGCTTCCACGTGAAGCATTACGTGAACAAACTCACCCGAACTGTTCGAGGAAGGCCTTGGCGGCGAGCCTTTCGGCCTCGCCCTTGCTGGTCGCGGTCGCCTCAGCGCTGCCCACGTTCTTGACCGTGACGCGGACGGTGAAGCGCGCCGCGTGATCGGGGCCGGCGCGGTCGGTGACCTCGTAGAGCGGGGCCATGCGGCGGTTGCCTGCGGCCCATTCCTGCAGCGCGCTCTTGGGATGCTTGGCCTTGCCGACATCGCCTTCCAGCTCGTCGGTCCACAGGCGGTAGATGAGGGCCTGGGCGGCGTCGAAGCCGTGGGCGATGAAGCAGGCGCCGATCAGCGCCTCCATCACGTCGCCGAGGATCTTGTCGCTGTCCGCCCCGCCATCGTCGCGCGCCTGCTTGCCGAGGCGGATGTGAACGGGCAGCCCGATGGCGCGTGCGATCCGCGCGCAGGTCGCCCCGCTGACCAGCGCATTGAGGCGCTGCGAGAGGCGGCCCTCGGGCGCGTCGCCGGCGCGGAACAGCCACGCAGCGACCGACAGGCCGAGGACGCGGTCTCCAAGAAATTCAAGGCGTTGGTAATCGGTTGCCTCGGCGCCCGAGCCGTTGAAGCTGCCATGGGTCAGCGCCTCGAGCCACGGGGCGTCGGAACCGGGTGCGGGTGCGAAGCCCTGTGCTTCGAGCCAGGCGCGGGTTTCGGCGGCAAGGGCGCGCGCGGTCACAGCATGTTCCCGATCCGGTCCCAGCGCGCGGCCGAGAACCATGACACGGGGTTGAGCCAGTCGGCGCTGCCGTCGGTCGACCACACGATCACCGCAGCGCGGCCGACCAGCAGGTCCTGCGAGACGAACCCCACGCCCTCGCCCGCCAAGGCGGGGAAGCGGCTGTCCATCGAGCTGTCGCGGTTGTCGCCCATCACGAACAGGGTGCCGGGGGGCACGACCCTTTCGGCAAAAGCGTCGGCCTGCCACGGGCCGAAATCGAGCACGGTGTAGGCGCGCCCGCCCGGCAGGGTCTCGCGGAACGCCTTGTAGCGGCACACTTGCCCGGCGCCCACGGCAGCAGGTTCGGCCTCGCCGCCCCAGGCGCAGTCGGTGTTGGGCGAGAGCGGGACGAGCACGTCGGGAGCGGGCACGCGCGGCACCCGCGTGCCGTTCAGCACCACCTCGCCGCCCACCACCGCCACCCGGTCGCCCGGCAGGCCGATCACGCGCTTGATGTAGTCGCGCTGGTCGATGGGATGCTTGAAAATCGCGATGTCCCCGCGCTCCGGCGTGCCCGGCAGCAGCCGCCCGCCGGGCAGCGCAAGGTCGAATGGCAGCGAGTGGCGCGAGATGCCGTAGGGCCACTTGGCGGCGAGCAGATAGTCGCCGTTCATCAGCCGCGGCAGCATGGACTCCGAGGGAATGGAGAAGGGCGAGAAGATGAAGGTGCGGAACACCAGCACCAGCGCCAGCAGCTTGACGAGGAACCATGCGAAGCTGCCCCAGCCGTCGCTCGCGCGGGCATCTGATGCGGCGGGCGGCGATCCCCTGAGCGATTGGGTCTTAACATCCATCGTCCCAGCCCTTACTCGCAGCCGCACACTTGCGCAAAGGGGAACACGTATGGGCGGTATGGCAGGCGGAGACGCGGTGGCGGCGGCATGGGCGGCGTTGCGCGGATTGCCTCACCCGAAGCTTGCCGCGCTGTTCGCCGCCGATCCGGCGCGGCACGAGACGCTGACCCGCCAGATCGCATGGCCGGTCGCGCCTGGCAGCGAGGCCGAGGCGGGGATGCTGATCGATTTCTCCAAAACCCACCTGTCGGACGAGGCGCTGGTCGCCTTTGAAGCGCTCGCCGGGGCCGCGGGCTTCGGGGCCGCGCGGGAAAAACTGTTCGGCGGCGGGATCGTCAACCCCACCGAAGGCCGCGCCGCCACCCACGGCGCGCTGCGCGGCAGCGGCACGCCCGCGCAGGTGGAAGAGGCCGAGGCGCTGCTCGCGCGCATGGGCATGCTGGTGGAAGCCATTCACGAGGGCGCTTTGGGTGAGGTCAAGCACTGCATCGCGATCGGCATCGGCGGTTCGGCGCTGGGCCCGGCGCTCGCCATCGACGCGCTGACCCGCGATCTGGCGCTGGTCGATGTCCACGTGGTCTCGAATATCGACGGCCTTGCATTGGAACAGGCCTTTGCCGCCTGCGACCCCGAGACTACGCTGATCGCGGTCGCCTCCAAGACCTTCACCACCATCGAGACCATGACCAACGCCGCGAGCGCGCTGAAGTGGCTTGCCGACAATGGCGTCGAGGATCCGGGCGGGCGCGTGGTCGCGCTCACCGCCGCGCCTGAAAAGGCGGTCGCATGGGGCGTGGACGAGACCCGCGTGCTCCCCTTCCCCGAGAGCGTCGGCGGGCGCTATTCGCTGTTCTCGAGCATCGGCTTCCCCATCGCGCTCGCGACCGGCATGGACGAGTTCCGGGCGATGCTGGCGGGGGCCAAGGCGGTCGACGATCATTTCCGCGAGACCGAGGGCCGCGCCAACGCGCCGCTGCTCGCCGCCTTCTGCGACCAGTATTACACGCGCCTGCGCGGCTGCCAGACCCGCGCGGTCTTCGCCTATGACGAGCGGCTCGCGCTCCTGCCCGACTATCTCCAGCAGCTCGAGATGGAATCCAACGGCAAGAGCGTGACTGCCGAGGGCGTGGCCGTAGACGGGGCGACCGCGGCGGTGACCTGGGGCGGGGTGGGGACCGATGGGCAGCACGCGGTGTTCCAGCTGCTCCATCAGGGCACGCACCTCATCCCGGTCGATTTTCTGGTGAGCATCGCGCCGGGCGACGATCTCGACCCGGCGCATCACCGCATCCTGCTGATGAACTGCCTCGCGCAAGGCGCGGCGCTGATGGCGGGCAAGACCTCGGACGACCCCGCGCGCGCCTATGCTGGCGACCGGCCCTCGACCACCTTCCTCCTCGACGATTGCGACGCGGCGACGCTGGGCGCGCTGATCGCCTTCCACGAACAGCGCACCTTTGCGAACGCGGTGCTGATGGGGATCAACCCCTTCGACCAGTTCGGGGTGGAGCTGGGCAAGGCAATCGCCAAGCAGATCGAGAGCGGGGAAGGCAGCTTTGACCCAAGCACCCGCGCGCTAATGGCGGCGGCGGGGTTGGGGTAAGCGCGTATTCGATTGACTTTCGGCCCGCCTGCGCCCACACGGCCCCCATCGAAGCGCGCTAGCCATGCGTGAAGCGGCGGACCTCTCCAAAAAATGTCCGCCCCGGCCGCGCCTCGGTTCTACCCCAAGACTTCCCTTTTCACGCGGGCGGTTTCAACCCCCGCGCCGCGCGTGGCGTGCCTTCGTGGACGATTGAGTCCGGGGCAGCCCAGCGCGCGTCGCAGATTATTTGCGAGTTACATCAACATGACCACTTTTGCTGACCTCGGGCTGTCGCAGCCCGTGCTTCAGGCCCTCGACATGAAGGGCTACACCATTCCCACCCCGATCCAGGCGCAGGCGATCCCAGCCGTGCTCAAGGGCCGCGACCTTCTCGGGATCGCGCAGACCGGCACCGGCAAGACTGCCGCTTTCATGCTCCCCAGCATCGACCGGCTGCGTGAGGCGGACAAGCCGATCCCGTTCAAGTCCTGCCGCATGCTGGTGCTCGCCCCGACCCGCGAGCTTGCCGTGCAGATCGCCGACAGCGCCAAGGATTATGGCGCGCTGGCGGGCCTCAAGGTCCAGTGCATCGTCGGTGGCACCTCAGTGGGCAAGGATCGCAACAAGCTCCATCGCGGCACCGACATTCTGGTCGCGACCCCGGGCCGCCTGCTCGACCTGATCGACCAGAAGGCGCTAAATCTGGCGGGCATCGAAATTCTGGTGCTCGACGAGGCTGACCAGATGCTCGACCTCGGCTTCATCCACGCGCTGCGCAAGATCCGCGAGCTCGCCCCCAAGGATCGCCAGACGCTGTTCTTCAGCGCGACCATGCCCAAGGCGATCAAGGAGCTGGTGAGCGGGTTCTGCAACAACCCCGTGCAGGTCTCGGTCACGCCGGAAAGCACCACCGCCGAACGCATCGACCAGTACCTCTTCATGGTGCAGCAGGACGAAAAGCTCAGCTTGCTCGAAATGATCCTCAAGGGCCGCCACACGGTGCCGGGCACCGTCGAACGCGTGTTGATCTTCACCCGTACCAAGCACGGCGCGGACCGGGTGGTGAAAAAGCTCGAACAGGCGGGCATTCCGGCCAACGCGATCCACGGCAACAAGTCGCAGCCCCAGCGCCAGCGCGCGCTCGAGGATTTCCGCAAGGCCCGCGTGCCGGTGCTGATCGCGACCGACGTTGCCGCGCGCGGGATCGACATTCCGGGCGTCAGCCACGTGATCAATTACGAGCTGCCCAACGTGCCCGAACAATATGTCCACCGCATCGGGCGGACCGCGCGTGCGGGCAAGAGCGGGATCGCGATCGCCTTCTGTGCCGAGGATGAACGTGCCTATCTCAAGGACATCCGCAAGACGACCGGCGCCGAGCTTGAGCGTCTGCCGCTGCCCGACAACTTCCGCGCGGTGGTGGAAGGCGAGGGGCCGGAAAAGCCTGCTCCCCGCCAGCCGGTCAAGCGCGTGCAGGCCCGTCCGCTCGGGCAGCGCGGGGCCGCCAAAGGTGACCGCCGCCCCGAACAACGCGGCGAGCGTCGTCCGCAGCAGGGCGAACCGCGCCGCGCAGAAGGCGACCGCCGTCCGCAGGGCGGGGAGCGTCGTGCGGAAGGCGAACGTCGCCCGCCGCAGAGTGATCGCAAGCCGCAGGGCGAACGTCGGCCTGCCGATGCACCTGGCGGTGATCGCCGTGCCTTTGGCGGTGCCAAGCCCGGCGGTAACGGCGGCAATGGCGGCGGCCAGCGTCACCCCGGCGGCGGGCGTCCGGCCGGTAGCGGCGGTGGCAACGGCGGCGGAGGCAACCGCGGTCGCGGTCGTCCCGGTGGTGGTGGTGGTGGCGGGGGTCGTCCCCGCGCCGCGCAGGGCTGATCCGCGCGGCATTGCGACTTTAGTCTGAAATACTGGATTTCGGGCCCCGATGGTTGCCGCCATCGGGGCCTTCGCCCATATGCGCTTGCGACTAATCGGGAGCGGCGCAATGGCTGACGAATACGACTATGATCTCTTCACCATCGGCGCAGGCTCGGGCGGGGTGCGCGCCAGTCGCATTGCCGCCGCCCACGGCGCGCGTGTCGCGGTCGCCGAGGAGTACCGCGTCGGCGGCACTTGCGTCATCCGCGGCTGCGTGCCCAAGAAGATGCTCGTCTACGGCGCGCACTTCGCCGAGGACCTCGTCGACGCCCAGCATTTCGGCTGGACCATCGGCGAGAAGAGCTTCGACTGGGCGGCCTTGCGCGATCATGTGCAGAAGGACGTTAGCCGGCTCGAGGGGCTCTATGGGCAGACCCTCGGCAACCACAATGTCACCATCTATGCCGAGCGCGCGACGATCACCGGGACGCACGAGATCACGCTGGCGAGCGGCAAGGTGGTTACTGCCAAGTACATCCTCGTTGCCACCGGCGCGCGCCCGCTGGTGCCGAGCTTCCCCGGCAGTGAGCATGTCATCACCTCGAACGAGGCGTTCCACCTGGGACAGCTCCCGCGCCGCATCCTGATCGCCGGCGGGGGCTATATCGCCAATGAATTCGCCGGGATCTTCAACGAATTCGGCTGCAAGGTGACGATCGCCAACCGCTCGGACACGATCCTGCGGAGCTACGACGCTTCCCTACGCGACCGGCTACTCCAGATCTCGATGGTCAAGGGCATCCACTTCCTCTTCAACACCGAGTTCGAGAGTATCGAAAAGCAAGCTGATGGCACGCTGCTGGTCAAGCTGACCGGGCAGGAGCCGGAAGAATATGACGCGGTGATGGTCGCCACTGGGCGCGTGCCCAACACCGAAGGGCTCGGGCTCGAGGCAGTCGGCGTCGAACTCGGCAAGAAGGGCGAGATCGTGGTCGATGCCTTCAGCAAGACCAACATCGACCACATCTATGCCGTGGGCGACGTGACCGACCGAGTGCAGCTCACCCCCGTGGCGATCCGCGAGGGCCAGGCCTTTGCCGACAGCGTGTTCGGCGAGGGCGAACCCTATGCGGTCGACCATTCCTGCGTGCCCAGTGCCGTCTTCAGCCACCCGCCCATCGCCGCTGTCGGCCTGACCGAAAGCGAGGCGCGCAACACGCTCGGCAATATCAAGGTTTACCAGTCGGACTTTCGCCCGATGAAGAACGTGGTCGCCGGGCGCAACGAGCGCAGCCTCTACAAGATGATCGTCGATGCCGCGAATGACCGGATCGTCGGCATCCACATGATCGGCCCCGAAGCGCCCGAAATCATGCAGGCCGCCGCGATCGCGGTGAAGGCGAAGCTCACCAAGGCCGATTTCGACGCGACGGTGGCGATCCACCCGACTATGGCCGAGGAACTGGTGCTGTTCAAATAGGGGCGCGCCAGAGGGGGATCGGCGATGAACGTAAATGGCAAGGCGGTGCTGCTGACCGGCGGCAGCGCAGGCATCGGGCGCGAGATCGCGCGGCAATTGCAGGCCAAGGGCGCAGCTGTGCTGCTCACCGGGCGCGATCCTGCGCGGCTGGCGGCGATGGCGGCGGAAGGGTTCGAGACCCTCGCCGCCGATCTGTCGAGCGCGGCGGGCGTCGATGCGCTGGTCGCAGGCCTGGGCGAGCGGCCGGTTGATATTCTCATCAACAATGCCGGCCTCGGCGTGGCGCATGATGTGCGCAATGCCTTGCCCGATCCCGATGCGGCGGACGGGTGTCTTTATGCCAACCTATCAGCGCCGATCCGCCTGATCTCCGCGCTGCTCCCGCGCCTGCGGGCCCGGCCGGAAGCGGCGATCATCAACGTCACCAGCGGCCTTGCGATCGCGCCCAACACCGCCAGTTCGGTCTATTGCGCCAGCAAGGCGGGCCTGCGCTCCTACACCATGGCCCTGCGCGCGCAGCTGGCGGGCGAGCCGATCCACGTGATCGAGGCGCTGCCGCCGGTGGTCGACACCCAGATGACCGCCGATCGCGACATGTCCAAGATGCCGCCGCAGGAATGCGCCCGCCAGATCATCGCAGCGCTGGAGAACAATCGGCCCGAGGCCAATGTCGGCATGGTGAAGCTGCTGCGCGCGGTCTATTCGCTCTCGCCCGCACTGGCGCGCAGTGTGATGCGGCGGTTCTAGGCGCCGAGGCGGGCGGGCGAGAAGGTCTTGAACGTCAGCCCCGCCTCCGCCGCGTCCTCGGGGAAGGGCAGTCCCAGCGCCGCCGCCGCCGCGACCCGCGAGAGGGCAGGGGCAGTCTGGAACCCCGCGCCGCCTTGCCCGGCACACCATATGAACCCCGCCGCGCCCGCCGCCGCGCCGATCACCGGCAGCTCGTCCGGGGCAAAGCTCCTGAGCCCCGCCCAGCTGTGGCTGATCCGGCGGATGGTTAGAGTAGTGGCCTGCTCCACCCGGTCCGCGGCGATTGCCTTGTCGAGCTCCTCGGCGGCCGCATCGCAGGGGTCGGACGGGGTCTGGTCCATGTGCGACGCCAGCAACTGCCCCCGGCCTTCGGGGAGCAGGTAGAAGCCTTCGCCCACCGTCTTGGTGAAGGGCCAGCGGCTGACATCCTCGTCTTGCGGAGCGGCGAAGCTGATGACCGTGCGACGGCGCGGTTCGATGCCCACCGGCGTCACGCCCGCCATCCGCGCGATCCCGTCCGCCCAGGCTCCGGCGGCGTTGACGAGGATCGGGGCGGAAAAGTCCCCCGCCGGGGTCGTGAGCCGCCACACATCGCCCTCGTGCGCGATTGCGCTCACCCGCGCCCCTGTCACCAGCGCACCGCCCGCCGCCTTGAGCGCCGCCGCGTGGGATTGGAGCATCGCGTGAGTATCGAGCTTCAGCGATCCATGGTCGATCAGCGCCGCGGCACAGGCCTCCGCCCGCAACACCGGCATCAGCCCGCGCGCTGCATCGGGGCCGACGCGGGTGTAGTTACAACCGAACTGGTGGTGCACCTCTTCCAGCGCATCAAGCGCGGCGATCTCGCCTTCCGCAGCAATATGCAGCGCCGGGTGGAGGCCGCCATGCTCCGCCAGCGCGCCCATGCTCAGCGCGGTGAGCGTGCGCACCACCGTCTCGCCCAGCCCGTAATGCGCAAAGGCCACCGAGCGACCCGAGGCGTGGTAGCCGGGCGCGCTCTCGGCCTCGAGCACCGTTACCGCAGCATGGGGCGCGATCCGAGCGGCTACCGACAGCCCCGCGATCCCGCCGCCGATCACCAGCACATCACTCCGCTTCACTCGCTACCTCCCGCCACTTTTGCCACGTTGACGCCCCGCGCGCGCTAAGGCAACGCGTGTCGACAAGAGACCGCCCAAGAGAGGATCGCCGCCGTGTCCGCCAACATCGCCGAAATGGAACGCCGCCGCGAAGCTGCCCGGATGGGCGGGGGGGCCAAGCGCATCGAAGCCCAGCACGCCAAGGGCAAGCTGACCGCGCGCGAGCGGCTCGATGTGCTGCTCGACGAAGGCAGCTTCGAAGAGATCGACACCTATGTCGAGCATGACTGCATCGACTTCGGCATGGAGACCCAGCGCATCCCCGGTGACGGGGTAGTGACCGGCAGCGGCACCATTAATGGCCGGCTGGTCTATGTCTTCTCGCAGGATTTCACCGTCTTCGGCGGCTCGCTGTCCAAGCGCCACGCGGAGAAGATCTGCAAGGTGATGGATACCGCGATGAAGGTCGGCGCGCCGGTGATCGGCCTCAACGATTCGGGCGGGGCGCGGATTCAGGAAGGCGTTGCTTCGCTGGGCGGCTATGCCGAGGTTTTCCAGAGGAACGTGCTGGCAAGCGGCGTCATTCCCCAGATCAGCCTCATCATGGGGCCGTGCGCGGGCGGGGCGGTCTACAGCCCGGCGATGACCGACTTCATCTTCATGGTGAAGGATTCGAGCTACATGTTCGTCACCGGCCCGGACGTAGTGAAGACCGTCACCAACGAGGTCGTGACGCAGGAGGAACTGGGCGGGGCGATCACCCACACCACCAAGACCTCGGTTGCCGATCTCGCCTACGAGAACGATATCGAGGCGCTGCTCGCCACCCGGCGCTTCGTCGATTTCCTGCCGCTCTCCAACCGCGAGGCGGTGCCCGAACTGCCCACCAGCGACCCGTGGGACCGGCTGGAGATGAGCCTCGACACGCTCATCCCCGACAACGCCAACCAGCCCTACGACATGCACGAGGTCATCACCAAGGTGCTGGACGAAGGCGATTTCTTCGAGATCCAGCCAGCGCACGCGGGCAACATCATCTGCGGCTTCGGCCGGGTGGAGGGGCGCACCGTCGGCGTGGTGGCCAACCAGCCGATGGTGCTGGCAGGCGTGCTCGACATCAATTCCTCGAAGAAAGCCGCGCGCTTCGTGCGCTTCTGCGACGCCTTCGAGATCCCGATCCTGACGTTTGTGGACGTCCCCGGCTTCCTTCCGGGCACCGCGCAGGAGCTGGGCGGGATCATCAAGCACGGGGCCAAGCTGCTCTTCGCCTATGCCGAGGCGACCGTGCCCAAGATCACCGTCATCACCCGCAAGGCTTACGGCGGGGCCTATGACGTGATGGCGAGCAAGCACCTGCGGGGCGATTTGAACTACGCATGGCCCACGGCGGAAATCGCGGTGATGGGCGCGAAGGGCGCGGTGGAGATCATCTTCCGCTCCGAAAAGGACGACCCCGCCAAAATCGCCGAGCGGACCAAGGAATACGAAGACCGCTTCGCCAACCCCTTCGTGGCGGCATCGCGCGGCTATATCGACGAGGTGATCCACCCGCACTCGACCCGCCGCCGGATCGCGCTGGGGCTAAGGAAGCTGCGGACGAAGCAGTTGGAGAACCCGTGGAAGAAGCATGACAATATTCCGCTATGAGTGACTTTTATCTCATACTTGGGGCTGGATCGCTCTGCCTACTTGCCGTCTCCTTGCTCTCATGGCGGAAGGCATCCGAGGCTAATGCGTCCGGCGAGTTGATTGTCAGAACCGCCGGGCTAATGCCGGAACTCGTTATCAGGCGCGTTGATAATCCAAAACGCTTCGCAGCCGAATTGATGTTCCTGCGCCTCGTTCCAGGGACAGCATTTGTTGCTAGCTGTATTGGAATTTTGATGATGGGAATCTTGTGATGAAACTCGGCCGCTTGAACCACATCGGGGTCGCCACGCCCTCCATCGCGGACTCGATTGTGTTCTACCGCGACGTGATGGGCGCGACCAAGATTCACACGCCGTTCGACCTGCCCGAACAGGGCGTGAAGGTTTGCTTCGTCGACACCCCCGGCGCGGACGGGGCGATGAATGGCACGCAGATCGAGCTGATCGAGCCGCTGGGGGAGAACTCCACGCTGGCAGGCTTCATCGCCAAGAACCCCTTGGGCGGGCAGCATCACCTGTGCTTTGAGGTGCCCGACATCGCCGAGGCCCGCAGCGAGTTCGAGGCGCTCGGCAAGCGCATCCTCGGCCCCACGCGGATCGGCGCGCACGGCACCCCTATCTTTTTCGTCCATCCCAAGGACATGGGCGGCATGCTTACCGAGATCATGGAGACCCCGCGCGAGGATGCGCACTGGTCGAATTGAGAACAAACCCCCGCCCCGGACTTGATCCGGGGCCCAGCTTCTTTTGACACCGGTGCAGAAGAAAGCGGGGCCCCGGCTCGGTGGCCGGGGCGGGGAAATAAAGAGGTTGAAAAGAATGTCCTACGAAACCATCCGCGCTGAACGCGAAGGCCCGCTGCTCACCATCACCCTCAACCGCCCGGAGCGGCTCAATGCCATGCCGCCGAAGATGGCGGACGAGTTGGGGCAGGCGTTCTACGACCTCGGTGACGCGCGCGCAGTGCTGATCACCGGCGAGGGCAAGGGTTTTTGCTCGGGCGCGGACCTCTCCGCACGCGGCGACGGCAGCGCGCTGAGCGGCAAGGGCGGTAGCCATGAGGCGCTGATCAATCACTACAACCCCGCGATCAGCCAATTGCTGCGCGCGAGTGTGCCGGTGATCTGCGCGGTCAACGGCCCGGCGGCAGGTGTGGGGTGCAGCCTCGCGCTGGCGGCGGATTTCACCATTGCCGCCAAGAGCGCCTACTTCCTGCAAGCCTTCGTCAACATCGGCCTCGTGCCCGATGGCGGCTCGACCTGGCTGCTGACCCGCGCCATCGGCCGCGCGCGCGCCACGCGGATGATGATGCTGGGCGAGAAGATTTCCGGCCAGCAGGCCGAGGAATGGGGTCTCGTCTACAAGTGCGTCGAGGATGCCGACCTGATGACCGAGGCGCGCGCGCTGGCCGAGAAGCTCGCGAACGGCCCGACGATCGCCTACGCCACAATGAAGCGCAACATCGCCACCGCGCTCGACCAGAACCTCCAGATGGTGCTGCTCGCCGAGGCCGAGGGCCAGCGCATCGCGGGCGCGACGAAGGACGCGATGGAGGGCGGCATGGCCTTCCTCCAGAAGCGCAAGGCGGAGTTCAAGGGTCAATAGTCGGCCAGACTATTGACCCGCAGCCCCCGCGAAGGCGGGGGCCCAGCTTCCTTTTGCGCCATGGATGCTGAAACAAGTTCAGCATGACGGGATTATAGAGTGATGACCGACAAACCCACGCTCGAAGACTGGAACGCCCTCGCCGCCAAGGAAGTGCGCGGACGCGATCTCACCTGGCAAACGCCCGAAGGTTTCGCGATCAAACCGCTCTATACGGGGGATGATCACGCCGGGTTCGACCCCGGTCTCCCCGGTTTCGCGCCCTTCACGCGCGGGGTGAAGGCGAGCATGTATGCAGGCCGTCCGTGGACAATCCGGCAATATGCGGGCTTCTCCACCGCCGAGGAATCGAACGCCTTCTACCGCCGCAATCTGGCGATGGGGCAGAAGGGCCTGTCGGTTGCCTTCGACCTTGCCACCCACCGCGGCTATGATTCCGATCACCCGCGCGTGGTCGGCGATGTCGGCAAGGCGGGCGTG